>CAZUPF010000001.1:0-49622 GCA_964622035.1 uncultured Candidatus Saccharibacteria bacterium
CCCCCTCCCCATCAGCGCACCAAGCTAACGTAGGTAACAGAGCGAAGTGTGGGGTGACTGGCCAAGATTCCAAAGTGAGCGTGGTGTTGAGCAGAGTGGCGCCTAAGCACATCAACACTTCTGGTCGTTTTTCCGCCAGGATCGCACACGCCTTTTGCAAAAACTGCTGTGGCGCACTATCATCCGAGCCTAAATAGATACTCGTGCTCCTGCCCAGAGACGATAAGAACTGGGTAAGCAAGTGATCTGTGCTCCGTTCCGGCCTTGCCGCCGCCTCTTGTAGCTCCGTTAACAACTCCTTCAGTAACATGCCCCTTCCCCTTTCGCTAACTAACAGACCCCTCCAAAAACTCTGACAACGGACCCTATCATAATGGAATCTATAAGCTGTTTCAAGCAGCTAAGCGAGCCATTGCGCCTTGGAGACTTCTTTGGTAGTATTCTTATCTAAGATAGGTTAATGGGACTGAGAAGCACGAAAACGAAGAAGGGGGAGATGATATAGTATGTCTACGGGACGATCACCGAGGGTTACCGCCTGGCCTGATAGTGGCCAGACGCCAGCACAGGACTTTGTTAATATCCTTGATGAAGAGGGCACGAATGTTATCGTGGCCTATGAGAAAAACGCGGGAAGTCCCGAGAACGCTAGTCCCGAAGAAGTCCTGCTCGTGATACTGGAACCACAGTGCCTTGGAGAAGCCGATAGGCTCTGCGGAAGTGGGAGTATTTTTCTGGATGGTAATTTGTTGGAAATTACCGGTGGGAATATTGTGCACACCCTAGCTGAGGAAGGTGCAAGCTTTGTGGTAGTACGGGACCCCAACCAGAAGGTACTCTTCATCGCCGCAAGGCCACAAGCTGTGCCGAAGCTACTTGCAGCGGTGTCTCGCAGGTACCTGAGTTCCGCTGTATTGCGAAGCTTATCGGGTTGGGTCAGCGAGAAAATACGTAAGGGGGGCGAGGTTCCGGAGCCGAACTTACTGGCCTAACAGCTAGTGAGCGCCGGCTCGTACTTTTGGGGTACGAGCGCGTTCTCAGTCAACAAAGGTCAGGGCAACACCCTTTTTGCCCACTCTTCCCGTCCGGCCAATCCGGTGCACATAATCATTATATGATCCAGGCACATCGTAGTTGATGACATGGGTTATATCCTCTATGTCGAGCCCCCTAGAGGCCACATCAGTAGCCAGTAGAACCTGAACCTTGTTATCTCTTAGCATCTTTACCGCCCGCAGCCGCTGGGCCTGGCTCTTGTTACCGTGAATTGCCGCGGCCCTAAAACCCCGCGCTGTCAGGCTTGTTGCCAATTTATTCACTCCCCATTTGGTGCGGCCAAAAACCAAAACCTTCTTAAACTCCTCGTTGGTCAGGAGTTGGTGAAGAATATCTAACTTGTTTTTGCCCCGAGTCCGAATTATGTCTTGATCAACATTCCGGGGGGTTGCGCCAGTTTTTACCGACACAGTTACCGGGTTGGTTAGAAATTCGTTCATTACTTTCTCAGTTTCCCTGGGCAGTGTGGCCGAGAAAAACAAAGACTGGCGCTTCTGTGGTAGGAGCGAAACCAGGTGTCGAATATCATGGATGAAGCCCATATCCAGCATCCGATCCACCTCATCGAGCACAATGTTTTGACACTGGCCCAAACGCAAAATCCGCCGCTCTTCTAGATCTTTTAGTCTCCCGGGGGTGCCGATCACAAAATTCGGCTGGCGTGACAACTGGCGGGCCTGGTTGCTCAGTGACACACCACCGATGCACAGGGTTGAAAAAATCCCCGCCCCTCGGCTAAACCGGCCAAGCTCATCTTGAATCTGTGCAGCCAGTTCTCGAGTGGGGGTTACGATCAAAACATGTTGGTTTCGGTCTTTTGCTACCTTGGTAATCAACGGCAGCAAAAAAGCCGCCGTTTTTCCGGTTCCGGTGTTGGCCACACCAACCAAGTCTCTCCCTTCCAATATTGGGTTTATTGCCTGATCCTGAACGGCAGTTGGTTTGTCAAAGCCGCACGCCAGAACATTCTTTTTTACCGTATCATCTAAAGGAAAATCCGCAAAACTATGCACAGGAGCATAGGGAGTTTCGGCCACATTGGACGCTTTTCTGACGAACATTAGGGGATTCAAAGAGGCCCCTTTGTTTCGGTAGCCACCGCGACCTCCGGACCTGTTTTTCTGCCCGCGAAAACCACGGGAACGACCACGCTGATAGTTGCTCATTTTGTTAGAATAACGACTTTTAGAAGGAGACGATTCGGAAGGAGGAAGGTACGAGTACCTAGACCAAGTAAACCGACTCAAATATCAGTATTAACTACTGACGGACATCTAAGGCTAACGGGGGGAATTGTAGCACACTTGGTCGCCGTTGTCCAGTACATAGCAAGTGCTCCCCCCTCCCGCCCCGACGGCAATGTGGTCCGTCCGGTCTATGAATTTGTCAAAAGACTGTAGGAATGGGATTTGCAATAGGTAGGCTCTTGGTAGGGCTTGGTTACAGCGGAAAGAGAAAAAAAGGGGGGGGAAAGAGACCCCCCCTGGTACGCATGTAGTGTACACGCGATAGGGGGGGTGTTTTTGCTTCGTGAGCCTACCAGGAGCCGAATGGCGCAGCGGCGTGAGCAGGCTCGTCGGTCCGCTGGACCCGCGCAAGAATGGTTTTGGGAACAGCGAGGCCCATCTCCTGCTCGTTGATGAGCACCGCAATCTCGCAGAAGTCGTCCGTAAGGATCTGGCTAACGGTCACCACGTCACCCTCTTCCAGATCCGCCTCCCTGAGGTCATTCGCAAGCGCCCTAGCGAGGGTGGTCCTTTGGCGCTCGCTAAACCCCGCACTGTCGCCGGGATACTCATCAATCTTGACGATCTTGGCCCGATCCCCCGGCTTCAGCTCGGTTTCAAGCAACCGGCGCCCCATCTGAAGCACTCCCCCAGTAGCTGCTCTGAGTAGCATATCCCCGAGGTCGTTCGCGGCGAGTATGCCCAACGTTGCGGGCTTCAGATCTACGATAAACCGCGAAACAGCAGTCCAAACAGGAGCTGGGATATTACCCGCCCCGTCGTCGAGGTCCCTTAGGGTAAACCCAAATTTCTCAAGAACTCTCTTCGCAATCTTCTCCGTTAACGTTAGCGTCATTATGCACCTCCTAGGGTTAAGTGACGCATGCTGCGGGCTACCACTTTGGTTAGCCCAAGCTGTTTAAGATGGGCAGATTATAGCGCAAATAGGGGTAAATTACAAGTCTATGGGGTAAAGCGGTCTCACCTTGGCCAGTTGCCTTACTACTTAACAAGCTATTCGTAACCTCGCGGGCGACTTCGCCCGCGAGGACTCCTCCTAAGTGTCGCTTAGCGCCTCAGACCAAACCCACCGGAACCGTCCGCCGGACACTCGCCACGCGCTGCTCGCCGCTCCTCTCGTGCCTCCATTCGCTCTGCTATCACCTCTTCCGAAAAACCCCGCTCGGCCCAACGGGCGCGAGCCCCCTCACCCATCCGCTCGTGCAGCTCTTCCCGACTTACGCCCCGCTCTTCCATAATCTCCGGGAAAGTGCTCTCTTCTAAAGCCCCCTCGAGCTCCTCCACACTCATTCCCAGCGTTTCGGCCTTCGTTTCCAACATCCGCTCCCGACCGAATCCCCGACCGCCAAAACCCTCCTTAACCGCCGCCAGCGCTGGTTGCGCCAGAACCGCTCCCGCCAGAGCCAAGGTAACTAAACCTGCAAAAAATAGCTTAGACATCTTTTCATCACCCCCCTTCATTTAGTAATACAAACGAGAGGGGGAATTTCTTTCAGAAATCACGGAGAGGGGCGCGGCGAGGAGGTTTTTGCCGGCCCTTAACCTGCGGTACGGATTCTGTTCGCCAGTGGAGACCCCCGCAGCCGATTCCCTTGGCTAGAAAAACAGCACCCTGCCACTTACCCACTACCCGAACCCGCTGCCCGATCTCAAAATCAGCACCAAAAGGTAGCAGAGTATTCTCGTCCAAAACTACAGCAACCGTCTCCCCTTGAGGTGTAACCAGCACCACTCGCCGTTCCGCAACCTCGGCTACTTGACCAACTACCCAAGTTCGTCCGGAAAACTGGCTCTGCTGTAGCCGCTGGTCCCAACGGCGCGCCACCCGCTCACTAACCCCACTCAAATCCAAAAACAATCCCAAAGCCAGAACCAAGGTAACCAGCCCGGTAATAAGTCCTAAAAAGCTAACTCGGTAAGAGGCCTCGTAGCGCCGCAGCAGAAAAACACCCAGAGCGGTGCTAGCCAGAGCGAAAAGAACACTCAACCACGGGAGGGTGGCCAAAAAAGGCCGCAAGCCAAAGCTGCCAAACCAGAGATACCCAAACGGCCCAATCGTCCGCAGGCGCCAAAAAACTAACTGGGCGAAGAAGACAGCCAAAAGTAACACTCCAGCCAAACCCACCCCTAAGAAAACCGTTCCCAGCAGGAAGTAGGCCTTGGATTTCATCCGGGCCTCGCCCCGACCAATCCTCCCCATTACTTTTTGAGCTAACTGTTCATTTTCGGCCATAATTCTTGCCCCCCTCCTGAGTGCAGATTCCCCGAGCCAGCTTTTTACCACGGCGCAATCGTGTGCCTACCGTACCCACGGATATCCGCAATACATTGCTAATTTCAGCATAAGACTTTTCCTCAAGATAGAAAAGAACTAATGGGGCGCTATATTTTAATGGTAGCTGATCCAGACACTCCCCAAGCAGTTCCTCCGCCTCTTCCTTTTCCAAAATCTCTTCCGGTCCCCGATCTCGCGTTGCTAACCGCTGCAAAAATGGCTCATCTAGGGGAAGCTCTCGCCGATACTTTTTAATATAATTTAGAGCCCCATTATGCACAATCCGGTAAATCCAGCTAGAAAAACTCTTTTTAGTATTGAACCCCCGCAGGTTAATAAAGGCCTTAATAAACGCTTCTTGGACCACATCCTCTGCCCGCCCCCGATCACGCAGGAAGTACCCGGCGTAGCGGAGTAGCTTCTCTTGATAACGACCAACGAGCTCGGCATAGAGCTCTTGATCCTCACTGCGGACTAATTCCACCAGCTGCTCATCACTAAGATCTTCTGTAGTATTTTTCATTCCCTCCCTATATTAATACAATTTGGAAAGAGTTTTCTTTCGCCGGTACGATCTCTAAAAAGAAAAACTCCCCAGGAGGTATAAACCTTTTGGGGAGTTTCGGTTGCTGGAACAGGGCACTCGCTTACCCAACGCGGGCCCAACGGGCACGGGTCTTTGCATCAACGCTAACCCAGAACGCTGCTTGCATCCAAAGTATCCCTAAAATACCTAGTAGGGCAAGCTTCGGTAGCGTCATCGGTACCCACACCACCATTAGCGCCTCCAAAACAAGGCACATTCTCGCGATAGCAACCACTAGGAGAACGCACACTAACAACAACCCCGGGCTTACCCGGCAACGTGCGGCGCGCCTGTCTAGCACAGACGAGGTAACGGCAGCTGTCGCTACCAACAACCAGGGACATATATAGAATAGAATCAAGGTCGCCTCCTTCTTCTGCAAACTACTGAAACATCTCCCTTTTCCGATTAGGATCTAAGTGTAACAGGAAAAACAGCCGTGGTCAATCTTATAGTTAGAAGAGGACTAAGAAACAACGAGAATAAGAACAATAACCAGGACAAAGAGAGCTAGCCACGCGGCCGTAGCCACAACTAGTTTTAGAGCCTCCACCCGCTGCTTCTTTTCCCAAAACAGGATAATTGGGTAGCCCAAACCGATCAGGGACGAGATTAAGACCGAGGCAACAAAAAGAAGGAGAAGGAATACCGGACCCCAAAAGTTCGCCATTGGGCCGAACCAGTGCTCTCCCTGCCAAAACACCAGCCCCACTAGTCCGCAGTAAACCACCAATCCCAAAGCTTGAAGAAAGGCAATAAATAAATTACTCATCCTCAACCCTCTGCTCACAGTATACACCAATTAGACACCGCTGAAAAAAGAACTCCCCTGGAAGATGTTACTTCGGGGGAGTTACGAACGCGGCCAGCTGTTATGCGTAGTCACCACGCATCCACTTTGGCAGAAGCTCGGCAATTCGCGGCATGATCTGCGTGTGAGTCGCTTCCCGTAGCATTACCATCTTTACCGGACTATCGGAAGGGAAATCCAAAGTGAAGACCTCCCCTACTATAATGGTAATTTCTGGTCGCCTTAGCCGAAGCAGCTCTCCCAATGCTCTATTACACCGCAGTATCCCAACCGGAAGTAGCGGTACACCGCCAGCCCGTGAAGCTAAATAGGCTGCCCCAGGTTTGGCCTTTTTGAGCGTACCATCCGTCCTCGTCCCCTCCGGGGAAATAAGCAAAACCCGCCCGCTGTCGAGAACCGCCTGCGCCGATCTTAGTGCCCCCCTATCAACTTCTCCCCTCCGAACAAAGATAAGGTGGCCCAACGCCTTCCCAATCCGCAAGAAGATATTAGAGCGGTGGGCGTACGCTCCGAAACCAACTATCTCAAAGGGCAGAACGGCGAGAAGGACCACATCCAGAGCAGCCGTGTGATTAAAAACCACCAGCAACGGCCCGCCCTCAGGAATATTCTCCCGACCCACAACCTTTAGCCGGAAGAACACCCGGCACAGAAAGCGAAACACACTAGCAAGTAGTTTGTACACTGCCTCCCCCTCTCTAGAAAAAGATCTCCCCTGGAAAACGACTATCTCCAGGGGAGTAGCGCGCCGGTTGGGATTTTAGCCCCCGAGAAGAACACCGCCCTCGGTTCCATTCTGCCGACGACATTTCCGACCATATTCCTTTGCTCCCCGAGCCACCCCCTCAGTTGCGGGAAAAACAACGTAGAGAGCAATACCTATATCGGCAAAGGCGGTTACTATTCCGGGCAGGGGGCCCACCAAACGGGGGAGTGCTGGCCAGAACGCCCAGAGCGGTGAGTGCCATGAGCACCCGAAGCCCATACGCCGCAAGACATGAGAGGTGCATCTCCGTTTCTCCTTTCTACAAATACCTCCGCAACACACACTCGATAATTTCACTATAGCACGCAGAAATACGGGACGCTACCGCCCACGCTTGGCGGCGTACATCTTCTTATCCGCCTGAGCGATGAATTTTTCCAGAGAGGCTAGCTGGTCGTCCCACAAAGCAATACCGCAGCTCATCCCCACCCCACCCAACGCACCGACAATACGGTCTGCTAATAGCTGCGCACCAGCCTGCGATGTTTCGGGAAGCAGAATAACAAACTCGTCCCCACCCCAGCGGGCTGCGAGGTCGCTGTTACGACAGTTTTCTAAAATCGCCCCCGCAATTTGCTGCAAAAGCTCGTCCCCCGCTTGATGCCCGCGGGTATCGTTAATCCTCTTAAAATTATCAATATCGAAAAACGCTAGGGCGAGGGGCCGCTTATGACGGCGAGCGCGGGCAATTTCCTTTTCGGCAACCTCCGTAAAAAACTGCCGGTTGTATAGACCAGTCAAAGAGTCCCGAAAAACCACCCCGCTACCGTGTCGGAAAACACGGAGCAGCGCTTTTGTAAAATCGCGAAGTTCCCCCATTATTGATCCTCCCGCAACTTTTCCAAATTCTCTTTGGCCTCAGGCGCGTCCGCAAAGAATTTGGCCAACTTCTCGCAAATATACTCGTTACAGTGGGCGCAATTTTCCTTAGCCTTTTCGATGCAGCACTTGGCGATCTCGCAAAGACCACAGTAGGTGGCCTTGCGCCCCTCCGTTGGGGTGCAGCCGTCACAGGTAATGTCCTCCGGACCGATCTGCTCACCAAACCGCTCTGACCACTCGGCCGCGGTTTTAGCTAGACCATCCTGATCGTCCGTCTGTGTTGCTTTATACGCTGGACACTCAGCACAGTCAATTCCACAATAACCAATTTGTTCAGCCATTTCTAATCACCGCCTCTCAATTTACTTTCAACTACAGTAACTATTCTACCAAAAACATCCTCCACCGTCCCCGAGGCGTCAATGTCCGCCCACCGACCGCGGAACTCAAGCATCTGGGGAGCAGCCCGGTATCCCTCGACCGCCCCCTCAAAAAACCGCAGACCCTCCTCCTCGAACTTATCGCCCAGCTGATCAAAAGTCCTCGCCACACTTTCGCGAATATCCATATCTAAGTAAAGTACCAAATCGGGCCAGACCAAACCGAGGGCCTCCCGGTTAATCCGCAAAACCACCTCTAGACCGAGACCCCGACCGTAACCCTGATACGCTAAGCTGGTAATAAAACTCCTGTCGGAAACGACTATCCCACCAGCAGCAATGACCGGTATAACCACCTTTCGCAATGTCTGGGCGCGGGAAGCGGCGTATAAATAAGCCTCACAGACCGCGTCCATCTTCTCCCGGTAGGTTGTGCCCTGTACCGCCCTCCGAATACCTTCGGCAATCTCGCTCCCACCAGGCTCTCTCGTCCAAACTACCTGCCGCTCGGGATACTTTTTCTGAAGATATTCAACCAGCTTCTTTGACTGGGTGGTCTTGCCGGTTCCCACAATAGCCTCGAAAACAATATACATGGGACGAGTCTAGCACAAGGACCTAGGTGCGGTGTTACAAGGGAAAAGTCATACTCTGCTGAGGTGCGGAGCCAGCTTTCGCGATGGCCTCACGGTAAGCACAGTATTCGCAAGTCTCCCCCGCCGGGGGAATCTGATCGGAGTCGAGGCATTCCTTAATTTTGAAAATTTCTGGCTCGACCCACGAACTATCGCCCTTGTGGGGAATGATACTCATCACAAACTCCAACCGGCCGTCAAACTGGGGGCGGTTCTTGCTGGCATTGGCAAAAACAAAGTAGCCGGTATCGCTCACCGTAAAACCCAGCTGGCGAAAGATCCATTGGTAGATCTCCATTTGACGCTTGTACCCCTGCTTATACTCGTCATCTAAAGAAATTTCTCTGCTCGTGCTCGTGGATTTGTAGTCCACAATAATAAATTCTTCTTGGGGGGTGGTCCAGATATCATCCACAATACCGCAAATTTCTAAGTTGGTGGGTTTATGTAGTACGGAGGCGCCTTTGTAGTTGTAAAAATCGTCCCGCCATTCGGGCAGGTCGGGGTGTTGAAGAGGAACCGCGTCAATACCGTACTTTTCCATCAACTTATGCTTTTCGCCATTGGCCCGCAGCAAATCAAACTCGTTCTTAAGTAGTTGGTCTACCGCACTATTTAGCGACCAGCCGGGCATACTCGGCCGACCGAAGCCCTGCCGCCGATCCAGATAGAAACACCGCGGGCACGCCAAAAACCGATCAATCTTGCTGCGACTGATCCGAAACGGCTCTTTGGCATTCGGCTGATACAAATTTCTTTGCCGTCGGCGGTACCTATTCATAACTAAATTTTTTGGCACTTGAAAATGGGCCTGAGGAACTACTCGGCAATCTCAACTTCAACGCTGTCAGTTCTACCACCGCCCCCACCACCCCTCCCCATATCTTGAATAACCATCTTGGGACCGCCGTCGTAGGTCACTGTGGCCTCCCCGGCTCCTTCCGTTCCCGGAGCCCACTCGATCCCAACTTTGTTACCGGCCTCACCCCCCGCAGTGGTTCCCGGAGCGAAGGTGACTTCCACCATCCGGCCATTCTCATCCCGACCATCAGTTCCTGGGGCATACTCCCATTGGCTCATCTTGTCAGGCAGCGAAGGCAGACTACCATCAGCGTCAGCATTGGGATCTAGCCAAATATAACGAGTCTCATTCACCACCTTGACCGCTTCGTCAACACTTATAACAACCTCTACTACCCGCTCTGTCTCCTCAGCAATATCCATTTGCGTCTCGACAATATGCTGCTGTACTCCCTCAGAACCCTCGACGGTAAGCTGCATTTGGGTCATTACCCGCTGCTGCTCTCGCGTCCTTTCCCGAATTCGCTCAACCACTACCGAGTCGTTGGCTCCCTCCGCGTGCTCCAAAGCCCGCGTTTTCTGCACTTGGTAACGGTCCAAAGAAAGCTCCAACGCATCGTCATCGTCAGAGAAAGCAGCATAGTCCATTTCTTTGATCCGTTGCTCGGTGAACTCGTCGAGAAGCTCGGCTTTAGCCGCTTGATCGAAGGTTAGAAATTGTTGGACGGCTTCTTTGACTTTTACCAAAAGGTAGAGGGGAGAGGTGGGAAGTAGCTGCTCTTCAACATCCTCCGCCGCCAAAGCGGGAGTGGCAAAACTGAGGCTAAACAGGGCAAAAGCCAAGAGTGTGGGGGCTAGAAACTTCTTCACTGAGTTAAAACTAGCACAACTTACAAACCTGTCAAGTCCCAACACCCAGTTGGCCGCAGGCGGCCTTAATATTACGGCCAAAACGATAGCGCTGGGTAACAGTGAGGCCCCGCCCTTCCAAAGTCTTTTTAAACCGGCGAACCTTCTCGGGCGGAGAGGGTTTAAACTGGGCCGCCGTCACGTTATAGCTAATAAGGTTAACGAAGCAAAGCCTTCCCGAAAGCAGGGTCGCCAGCTCCTGCGCGCAGCTGGCCGAATCGTTGATACCCGCAAGCAGCAAGTACTCCACCATCACCCGCCGATTAGTTTTTTTAATATAATCATCAACCGCCCTCAGGACCGCAGCGAGTGGATATTTACCATTGACCGGTAATAGCTCACTACGCAATTTGTCATTGGGAGCATGGAGGGAAACGGCTAAATTGACTTGGAGATTTTCTTCCGCCAAACGCCGAATCCCAGGAACAATCCCCACCGTGGAGATGGAAATCCGCCGCGCTCCCATATTGAATCCGTCAGGATCATTTAAAATCCGGATCGCGGCCAGCACATTGTCGTAATTTAGTAACGGCTCCCCCATTCCCATAAAGACAATATTAGTAACCTTTTCTCGGCGGGCGAAAAGTAGAACCTGGGCCACGATTTCAGACACACTCAAATTGCGTCGGAAACCCATCTGGCCGGTAAGGCAGAACCGGCACCCCAGCGCGCACCCCACCTGCTGCGAAACACAAACCGTGCGGCGGTCATCATGGCGCATTAATACGGCTTCGATCTGCTCACCATCGTCTAAGGTAATTAAACACTTGGTCGTTTGGCCATCTGCTGAGGTGGAGAGCTGATGGGAAATAGCTAGAGGACACGCCTTAGTCAGTTCGGCCCGCAGGGCTGCGGGCAGAGCGATTGCCTGCTGCCAATCAGTAACTAAATCCTGAAACAGCGCCTGCTTGGCTTGGCACAGGCGGTAGGTCGGCTCACTTGCCAAGATTTTCTCCAACTCTTCAATGTCTACCACTCCCCCATCTTACCAAAAACGGGCCTAGGCCACCTGGGGTTTGGCCTCCCACTTGCCCCTCTCGCCGTTTTGGTGCTAGGGTTACATTGTGCGCCTATGAAAAGAAAATTCTTAGTGGTCACAATTGCCCTGGGCCTGCTGGCACTGTTAGCTATAGTTGCCCAACGCCCCCAATCTCCGGAGGAGGGCTCCCGCGATCTTGAAAACATTCCCCAAAACCCCCCTAGCCAAGTTTGCGCCAAAATTTCCCAACCGGGGGATGTATATCATTGCCTGGCAGTTGTAAACCAGGATCCAACTTTTTGCGAAAAAATGGGGCGGGGCGAGGACAAGAGTGTCTGCTTAGCCTTGGCCAATAAGGATCTGTCACTCTGCCAAAAGATCAAAGACAACGAGACTAAACAAATGTGCCACCAAGAACTAAGTTTCAAAGCCAGCCAGATCGATTACTGTGACGGGGCGAGCGATCCCGACAAGTGTTATTTTTCTTTCATCCATCGACTTTATTGGCGAGGGCGTTCGGGTGAGATAACAGCAGAGTATTGCCAAAAGCTTAGCGAGTCTGCCGGCGGAGAGTTGGCTTTCCGAGACACCTGCTGGGCGCTTAAGAATCACAATCCGACCCTTTGCCAAGGCAATGAGCACTGTTTGTCCTTTTTTGAACAGCCACTATCTTTTTGTATAAATAACAAACTCAAGAGTAGCGAGGACGACTGTCTGCGCGATCGGGCATTAACTTCCCGGGACCCCGCCCTTTGCGAACGGATTGGTGACGAAGAAATTCGGGACCGGTGCTACGGCAGCTACTCGACACACATCTCGCCCGACCTGGCTCTTTGTGAAAAAATCATCGGTAAGATGACGAAGAATGCGTGCTATACGGAGTACGCCATCAATCTTTCTGAAGACTAGGGCGGGGCTTGGGAAGGGACATTGCAAATTTTCGCATAACGCCACTGCGGCCGCATAGCGTTTATAGACTATCCCCACGATTACCAGTTCTTCTCGGCGGCGCTCACTTAGCTACTTTTCGCGCAGTGCGAACCCGGGCGGTATGGTCAAGAAGCCTCTTCCTCATTCTCAGAGACTGGGGTGTAATTTCCAACAGCTCATCTTTAGCCAAAAAACCAAAGCACTGCTCCATACTTAGCTCGAGAGTAGCGTGCGGCAGGACAATTGTTTCTTCGGCCGCGGAGCGGACATTAGTTAGGCGTTTTTCCTTGCAAACATTAATCTCGATATCGTTTTCACGAGCATTGGCCCCAATAATCATCCCGCTGTAAACTTCGGCTTTTGGTCCAACGAAAGTCACCCCCCGGCCTTGAGCCACCCGTAGTCCGTAAGTAGTAGCCTTACCGGTAGTGGCGGCTAGTAAAACACCTTTGCGGTTTTCGGGAGGCATTGCGCCTATTTTTTCGTAGCACAGAAAGATGGAACTCAAAACCGCCGTGCCTTTAGACAGGGTGAGCAAAGTATTGCGAGAACCCAAAAGTCCCCGAGTCGAGATCTTAAAAACCAAACGCGAAGAATTGTCGGTCAGCTGTTCCTGTGAAATGAGGGTTCCCCTCCGCCGCCCAATCTCCCCTTGAATCGCCCCCAAGTAATCATTTTCGACATCGCAGGTAAGCTCTTCCACCGGCTCCAGCTCTTCTTCGTCCACCGTTTTGGTGATCACTTGGGGCCGACCGACCTCGATCTCAAACCCTTCGCGACGCAGGTTCTCCAAAAAAACAGTGAGGTGCAGCTCCCCGCGTCCGGAGAGAATCATTTGCCCCGCGGAGGTGATTTCCAGCCGCATCGCGATGTTGGTCTGTAACTCTTTTTCAATCCGCTTTAAAATTTGTCGGCTGGTGAGAAACTTTCCTTCCCGACCCTTAAAAGGAGAAGTGTTTGGCCCAATAGAAATACTGAGCGTCGGTTCAGTAAGTTCTATTACCGGTAGGGCCTCGGGCTTATCGATAGCCGTAACCGTATCGCTGATATCGGCACCGGTAATCCCGGTAAGAGCGACAATTTCCCCCGCCAGTGCTTGAGGGGTCTCCACACGGTGTAATCCCTTATTTACATAAACCTTATCCACTTGGACCGCCTCCTTACTACCGTTGGGTTTCAGCAACAGCACCTGTTGTTTGGGGGTAACTCGGCCCCTGGTTATTCGTCCAATAGCGTATTTCCCCTGGAAATCATCCCAATCTAGGGCCGAGACTAAAAATTGTAGCGGGCCTTCTGCATCTTGGGCCGGCGCCGGAATATTCTCGAGAATAGCCGCAAAAATTGGTGCCAAGTCGGACGGCGCGGTAACATCTATCGGTTGCTGATTCCAGGCCTTTCCCTCCCGACCAATAGCATAGAGAACCGGAAACTCAAGCTGCTCGTCACTACTCGCTAGCTCCAAAAACAGATCGCCGATTTTGCTCAAAGTTTTCTCAACGCGAGCAGTTTTCCTGTCTATTTTATTGATGACGACAATAACTTTTAGGTTTGCTTCAAGGGCTTTTTTCAGTACAAACTTTGTTTGCGGCATTGGGCCCTCTTGAGCATCAACTAGGAGGAGAGCCCCATCGGCCATATTTAGGGTTCGTTCGACCTCACCACCAAAATCAGCGTGTCCGGGAGTATCAATGATGTTTATCTTCGTCCCCTGATACTCGATAGCAGTGTTTTTCGCCAAAATGGTAATCCCCCGCTCTTTTTCCTGATCATTAGAATCCAAAATCCGCTCCTGATTAATCTCCGCTTCGTTGGTGCGAAAGGTTTTCGATTGTTTGAGTAGGCCATCCACCAAGGTCGTCTTGCCATGATCGACATGGGCAATAATGGCCACATTTCTTAAGTTCATAGTTAAGGAGATGATTATACCGGGTTTTTAGCGGGTTGCAAGCCCGCGGGGGATTTTATCGAGAGCTAAGGAGCAACATAGCCGCTTCAAATTTCGGACGGATAATCTCTTTTGATTCTTCAAAATGGAGCTGGTCCCACTTGTTTTCTAGTTTCTTCCGAACCGAATCCTTGGCCTCTCCCTGATCTTTATTTTCGTACACAAAGGCCGCCTTGAATATCCCCGCAATACCATCAAAAGCGCTCAAAGCATCGGCCTCGGCAATTATTTTCTCCTCGATAGTCTCCCGATTATTCTGCTGAGAACCGCGGTGATTTAAAATACACTTTTTCACCAGCTCAATTTTTTCGGCGGGATACTGGAGCTCTTTTAATTTCTCTCCCGCAATTTTCGCCCCGGTAATGTGGTGGTCATCCCGACCGTGAGTTATTGAACCGATATCGTGCAACCAAGCAGCAAGCAGAATAACCTCCTTGTCCCCTCCCAGCTCATCAGCTAATTTTCCAGCGTAACTTGCCACGGGAGCAAAGTGGAATGGGAAAGGCTCGTAGCCGTACTTGCTACTCGGTTTTTTACATTCGCTCTCGACGAAATTTTTAACTTCCTGAATTATGTCCATCTATGAAGACTACTTTAACACGAAGCGGGGGCTGCTGTAGTGAGTACCCTGCTCCCCAGAATATTTTCTTTCTATAAGTTGCTTTGCGGTAGTTTTATTGCTACTATTACTGACAGAATTTACCCAAGAGAAGTAAGAGAGCCAATAAGGAGAGTGAGCTATGGAACCATGTACTTCTGAAATGCGGGCAGACTCTTGTAAGAAGGGGGCAAGAGTGTTAATCACTCTGTCCCCAGAGCTCCTTGCCGAATCGGTGGGAGAGGGGGAGACGGTGGTTGCGGTTGGAGGGAAGCTGGGAGTCAGAATTCCCGAGCGGTTACTCATCTTCGAGGCCTTCGGACGAGGCGCCGAGGCCGCTCGTCGCGAACGGAAGCTCTCGCTAGAAGTGGTTGCCGAGGTGGCTAAGGTTCGTCTCAGCGAACTGCAAGCACTGTTGGACCCCGAGCTGCTTTACAACATCGGGCGGGCGGTAGCCAACCGAATTGCTGAGGCCCTCGGCTATTCGGTGCCTGAGCTGATCGCGCGGGGAGGCTACGAGGCCTTCCAATGCCCAATCTGCGATTTCTACGTGCGCAAGGGGACCGCCTGTGCTTTCTGTGCAGAAACGTAGCGCGGTGCGCCTTCGGCGGGCAGAAACTTCAGTTTCTTGCCCGCTTTTTTATTTGATTCCGAAACCCACCGGAGGGTGTGCTAATCTTGGCCAATGCTTCCCTTTGGCCACACGGCCGTTGCTTACCTAATTGCCCAAATTCCTCGTTGGCGGGGGCGAGCCTTGAATCGAGCGGAAACCCTTCTGGTTCTTTTTTGTGGGAGTATTTTTGATCTGGATCTCTTGGCACTAGCTCTTTTGGGAATCCCGGGAGCTCTCCACCACTACTACCCCGGGCACACTCCCCTACTGGGACTGGTTTGGCTGGGTTTTCTCTACATTGTGCTACGCCGATCTTTTCCCCGGCGGGTTTTCTTTTGGGCTGGGCTGGCAATGCTGGGACACCTAATTTGTGACGACTTGAGTTACTGGTTCTCCCTATGTGGTCTGGAGCACCCGGTCACCCAACCACAGATCTTCTGGCTGTTTCCTCTTGATCCGCGCCACCTACCGGAATTGCGCTACGCGTGGGAAGTTTACTTACAACAAAGGCCAACATGGCAAACATTTCTCAACTGGTATCTGGTTTCCCGACCGCTCCTTTTTTATCTAGAAACTAGCGTAGTTTTAATCGCGCTGGTTATTTTTCTCCGCAATCGGGGCAAATTAGCTCCAGCAGATAGGGAAAAAGAGAAGGGCCAAAACCATATAGGCTTTGACCCTCGATAACTATGCGCGCTGTGCATAGGTGCTGTCGGCACAGACTCCGTGTTGTCGTTAGGTTTCCACTCCTCAAGAAAAAAGGGTCTAAACTGACCGCGTCCTCATCAGAGAAGTGTATCTCGTACCGACTGAAGTCGTCAGTCTTCGGGACGATAAACACCCAAATAAGTTCCCGAAAGAGCCGCTCTCCCTTTGAGTTCTTAACGGACCGGGTGTGAAGGACACTAGCACTCTTGTGGTCTCCGCCGTTGGTGACCACATAGATGTCCCTGTAGAATTTGTGCGCCTCCTTCACCGCCGCCGCGGTCGATTCGCTTTTGGTTTTCACCGCAAGCACCGTGTCCTTATCTGGGTCTTTTGGACTGTAGTACTTGTTGTCCCCAAGGGGGTACTCCTTCTGCAGCTCCACCTCCGTCACCACCAGCTCAACCCCCTGCACATCCAAAGGAGCACTGAGTCCCGGCACCACGATCGGGGTCGCCGTTGGCAGCGGCGTGTTCGTCGCTGTCGGCCTTGGCGTATTCGTCGGCACTGTGGTGCTCGTCGGCAGTGGTGTATTCGTTGCCGCCGGCACTGGAGTATATGTCGGCAGTGGCGTATACGTCGGCAACGGTGTGTACGTCGGGAGTGGTGCCGCGGTTGCCTCGGGCGGCACCTCTAAAGGCCCGTCCTTACAGGCCGAAACCAACAGCATCAGCACCAGAAAAGCCACTACTACCCTTCTTTGACGGTACATCTCTTACCTCCTTCTTCCTTAAACTATAGAAACTAGGTTCATCTCCTATACTCCGCCAGACTATACACCTACTGGGGGAGGTTTGCAAGGGACCGGGGCTTGACTTCCCCCCCAAAACCGCTACTCTCAGAGCCGGTAGTGGCACCATGTCCGAAAAATGCCCAAACTACCCCCGCCATGGACCAACAGTGCAATATGTTAACATATTGCTCTAGACTCTAGGATTACCACACTCCCCACCAAATCCCCCACCACGCCGTGGAAAAAAGAAAAGGGCCAAAACCATATCGGTTTTGACCCTATTGTGATGTGCCGAAATGACCCTAGCTTTCCGTCTGCAGCCGAACCATTTCAGCATAGAGCGGACAGCTGTAGATCAACTCCTCGTGGGTTCCCTCGGCCACCTTCTCCCCGCCAGCGAGGACAACAATCTTATCGGCACGACGTATCGTGGAAAGGTTGTGGGCGATGATAACCGCCGTCTTGCCTGCTAGAATTGCCTCCATCTGGGTTTGAATTTCCCGTTCGGTGATGGCATCTACGGCATTGGTGGCTTCGTCCAGAATCAGAATCGGGCTATCGGCCAGAATCGCTCGGGCCAGAGCCACCCGCTGCTTTTGTCCGCCGGAGAGACGAATCCCCCGCTCACCTACTCTCGTCTGGTACTTTTCGGGCAAGGATTCGATAAACTGCCAGATCCCCGCCAACTCCGCCGCCCGAGCGATTTCCTCCAAACTCGCTTCTGGTCGGGCAAAGGCGATGTTTTCGCAAATTGTGGCATCAAAAATGAAAACATCGTCCCCCTGCGGCACATAGGCAAAGAGTTGGAGTAGCGCGGGCAGGGACCATTCGGTGATATCGATCCCCCCAACCAGGATCCGACCACGCTGGATTTGCCAGAGACCGGTGATGAGTTTACGGACAGTAGTCTTTCCCGCACCGGACGGGCCGACGAGGGCAACTATTTGCCCGGGCGCGATATCCAGGCTGAGACCGCGAAGCGCCCCGTTACTCCCATCGTACTTCCCACTGTAGGAGAAGCACACCCCTTCCATAGTAATTCCGACCGGCGGAACGGTTTGGTGTTCTGACAACTGACTACCCACCTGCGGTTGCTGCTCCAGAAGATCAACGAGTCGAGCAGCGCTTTCACTAGCTTCGGCGGCGCGCGTGAACAGGCGCGCGAATCGCCAGAAAGAGTGGAACAGCTTCTCGGTCAGGATACTGACGTAAACCAAGCCAGCGATATCTAGCGTACCCTGATAAAGTTGCCAAATCCAGATGGCGAGGATGGATCTTCGAGCCACCGAAAGGAGGCGCAGGCGCCAGCGGTTGCTGAAGTAGATACCGATTCTCGCTTCAGTAGTGCCATCGGCCACGATATCATCATGCAAATCATGGTACATGTGCAAGAATCTCGCCTCTTGGCTAAACATCCGCGCCGTCTCCACCGATTGGACCATCTCGGTACTCTTAGCCCACTCTTCTTCATAGCGATCGTGGCGACGCTTCTTCAGTGGTTGTCGTCGTCGGTAATCAACGATCGATACCCACATAAAGACGGCTAGCGCCGCGGCGGCCACCCCAACCACCCAAGGACTGAAGATCAGAAGTGGGATGATCGTCAGAATAGCCTGGATTAGCGTCGGGACGAACTCCCAACTTAGCGCCTCCAAAATCTCCACCACTTTGCTAACCCCACGATTAACCTTGCCAACCAACGCCCCCGAGTTGTGCTTCTGGTGCCAAGCCATCTCCATCTCCAGAAACTTACGGATCGCTTTGGTCTTCAAAAAGCGATAGATGGGATACTCGTGGCGGACGATGATATGCCAATCTACAGCATTATCCAGCCGCATAAACAGCTCGTCATAGAGCAGTAAGCCGCCCAGAAGACCGGCCCAAACAAGCATCTCCGTCCGCTCACCAAAGAGGCGAATGGCTCCACTGATTACATAGCCCTCAACAATCTGCAGAGCCTCGTAAACCACAATCAACCCTAAATACCCTCCAAAAACCCGGTGAAAAGGCTTAAGGAGTTGCCAAAGTTTCTTAATCATCTCCCCTCCCTACATTAAGTTTTAATGGTGCTTTAGTTTTTGTCTCCCCTAACAAAAAAGACGCCGCGGTTTTCACCGCAGCGTCTAGCCGCAAGGAGCCGGGGTTCTTGTTATCTAAACCGCCACCTCTTACGTCCAAACGCCACGGCCAAAAGGTTCTCATCCATAGAGATACCGGCCGCGAAACGCGGGTCAGTTTTTACTGCTGTAATCAAGCGCAAATAAAACATAATCAATAAGCTGTTTCTTCCTACTAACTCGGGCTTTTTCTCGTCACCCGAGAAAGTGAGGCCCCAGACTATCAGATGCGTGCTGGGCTGTCAAGCTACGGTTCCGCGGTCATCCGCACCGAATAATTACTACCCACCGGGCTTGCCCGTGGACCAAATCAAAAACAATCTCTTTTTGAACCCGCCACACTTCTCTCTTTTTTGCTTCTGCTGCCTCTCTACCTCTCGAAAGCTTATTTTGTAATAAGCGGCAATATATTTCACCAGCTCCAAAACATCCGCCAGCTCGGCCGCTTCCTCAATCAGCTTTCTCTTTAACTCTTTTTCGAACTCAGCCTCGCCAAGAGTCCGCATATCATACCCATCCTTATTGGCCTCCATAATTTTGGGAATTTTGTCTCTGATGAGCTTACGGTGGTAGTATCTCTTGCGCATTGCTTCCCTATTCTACCAAATAAAAAGATAGCAGAATATTTCAACTCTATGGGGCCAAACGATAGGCAGAATAAGGGGTATTCGAAATACTAGGGGGTTTGTGGTATCATTTACGGCGCACGAAGAGAGACCAAACTAACTAAGCGCACCCATAAAACCTAGAGGAAGGAGAAGAGACCGTGGGAAGAGTGGTGGTAGTAGACCACGTACACGTGGTCTGGAACGGAGTAAACCGGGAGCATGTCTCGGTTACCCTCGAGGAGGTCGTGGCCGCAGCACAGCTGGAGGACTTGCTGATTGGCCTAACGCCCCACACCAGAGACCCATGCCACCCGGATACTGTAGTAAACCTGGAAGATCTTGCAGCGCAGATCGCCGCCCTCAACGCGGAGGATCTGGTCTCCCTGGGAGTGGAGACCAATATCCTCCCAGTCTGGATAAGAGGCAGCATCGCAGGATTCCGCACCGACCTGGAATACATTCCGCAAGCAGAATGGAAGTTCTTGGGCGGCTTGGTGGTGGCTAGCCTCCACTTCACCAGAGAACTGGGATATCCAAAACTGGAGAACTCAGACACGTGTGCACAGCAAGCCCCCGCCCGGATGCTCGGCGCCTATCTAGCAATTCTGGCAACGCGGCCGCCCCTAAAGATTGACGTCATCGGGCACCCATTCAAGCACGTATCCGCGCCGGCCACGTTAGCACAGCTGCACACCCTCGCCCAAGCGGCGAAACGGAAACATGTGGCTCTGGAGGTTGCGATCAAGGGGGTTCTCCGCTCGCACGGCCCGATCCAGTGGCCATGGATTGTGGAAGCACAATGCCTGAGAATCCTGATCAACACCGGGGTGGATCTCTACCTGGGCACCGATATCCACACCCCCGATCAGCTAGAACATCTGGGTAACATCCAGTTCGTCGCCCAGGAGCTAATCAAAAGGGGCGTGCGGCCCGAACAAATCCTCAACTGGGAGGAATAGGATAGGGGGCGAGGTCTTACCGTACTAGAGGCGTTGGGTGGAGTCTATACTCCCCTGACGCCTTTTCTCTTTCACCAGGAGCACCACACTCCCCACTACACCGACCAGAAAGCCGATTGGACAGACAAAAATAGCGATAATAAAAAACACCGCCTCGTCACCGGAACCGGCCGGACCCCAGAAATCAGGACCAAAAAAGTGGATAAGCAGACCATAAACAAGGTTGTGCAGCAAAATACTGGGGAGAAAAATGGCCACGGAAGCACCGGTCAAAAGCAAAAACTTTCTTAATGGCCCGGCAACAATGTGGCGCCGAGTCAGAACTATTAACGCCACCCCCAAGAGAAGGAGGGAGGCCCCCGAAGCAATCATGAAAGGCAGCCCACCAACTTTTCTAAACCCCACAAAGACCATTATGCCCACGAGCACGGCAAAAAGCGCTGTCAGAGCGCAGAATACGGTAATTGTGGCTCGCCTTCCTCGCACCATCTCGCCCCCATTCTACAGCACTCTATGGCAGAAACCAAACGGCCCCTTTCCCCTCCCCCACCGATTTGCTAAAGTCTAGCTAGATGAAGATTCCTCTTACCACAATCTTCAAACTAGTTTTCGTTTTAGTGTTGGGCTGGTGGGGGGTTTTTCAATATAAAAGGATCCCAACGGCGGTCGTTACGAGAATGCTCTGGCCCAGTACGCCGAACACGCCAAAGATTTACAGGGGATTGAAATAAAACCCTTGCTTTGGGGCGAGAGTTTGGAATTGGACTAATTTTGGGCCTTCGACTAGACTGGTCTTAGCTAACTATGCACCCCTTTACAACCTCCCCCTATACTGCTACAGTGAGCCAATGGAAATCAACTCAATTCCGCAAACCAGTACCCCCGAACCAGTCCCGGGCGTTTCTAAGGTAAGGCAGCTTCGCCTTCTTCTCAGCAGACTTCCCAAAATTGACAAGAAAACACTAGTAACCGTTCTGGTCATCGCCGCGCTGGCCGCAACGGGCTACTATTTCCGTGGCCAAGTCTTTGTAGCCACCGTCAACAGTCGGCCAATCACTCGCTGGACGCTACTCAGACGACTCGAGCAGCAGGCGGGAGCACCAGCTCTGGACGGCCTAATTACCGAGGCCCTAGTGTATCAGGAAGCCGCCCGGCAGGGTGTTAAGGTCACCGATGAAGAGCTTGCGGAGGAGATTGCCCAACTGGAGATCAGCCTTGGCGCCCAAGGCCAAGAACTCGACCAGCTTCTCGAGGCTCAGGGAGTCACTCGGGACGAGATGCGCGAGCAGGTCCGGCTCCAAACCCTAGTCGAGAAAATGGTTGGACAGGATGTGGGAGCCACCGAAGAAGATATCAGCGAGTATCTGACCACCAACAGCGAATTTCTACCCGAAGACACTGATCCGGACGAATTAAAAGAAACCGCACGAGTCCAGATCGAACAGCAGAAGCTAAGTATGGCAGTGCAAAACTGGCTTGGTGAGCTCCATGAAGGGGCCAAAATTAACTACTGGCTAGAGTTATAAACCAGATACCAACCCCGCTGCAAGCACCGCAATTCCCCAATCTCCGTTTGACCCACATTTAGAGCCAGAGGCTACCAGTAATCCCGAAAACAGTGCCGCATACTGTATATAGCATTGACGAGGGGGGTGGTCTTACTATAGAGTAGCCTTACACCTACTTGGAAAGTTAAAAAGAGGATATAACAAGAAAGGAGCGAGGGAGTGAGAACCTTGAAAAGATGGATTATAGCGTGGTGTGCGGTACCTAGCTGGAGCGGGACCCTGATCGGTCTGCTGTGCTTTATCGGCACATTAGTCATGTACCACACGCCCCAGCAAAGGTGTGACAAAGCGCTGTACTGCCTAGCGATAGGCACGATAGTGACTGCTCTCCTACGGCTAGTTCGCCGGCTGTTCATGAGCTATGCCGGAGGGAGAGAGGGCATCTTCATCCGGGTAGACTCCGAAGGGGTGGTTATCGACCATGGAGAGACCATCTGGGGCAAGGGGAAGAACGTGAGATGGTGTGGCTTCGGATTCTACAGTACAAGCAGCCCCAAGGTGCACATTTGCTTCAAGGAGCGGGCACTGACACTAACCATCCGGTTCACCCCCTTCATAAGCAGGGAGGACCTGCGGTGGCTCTATGAGCACTTGCCGCCCCGCGGGGTTGGTGCTGATCTGGAAACGATGGTCTGGCTCGCCCTTCAGCCACACCTCACCACCCTCCCCTCAGCAAGTGAGATGGGAACCCAGCAAGAACAGCTTGACCGGGTCCTGGAGATCATCGCACAGGATAGTTTCCGCAACAGCCTGCCCTCCAACCTGGGCGGCTTTAAGGTGCGCATCCAGCCCAAGGAGCTGTGCGCCACAGTAGCGATACCGCGCAGATAGCGCAAGCAGCAACAGATCGGGTAGCAATCACGCCAGGTAGCCAATACGGTTACCTGGTTTTTTCTTTCTCTAAAATGGGTTTACTCCCAAAAAAGCAACTCCCCCTTGCGGGGGAGCCACTTTTAGCAGATTAAAAATCAGCTAGTTCACCGATAACCACCACCACCACCAAAACCGCCCGCATCACTGCGAGGCTGCTTGGGTCGGGCTTCGTTAACCGTTAGGGCACGGCCATCCGTATCTTTACCATCAAACATCTCAATAGCCGCCTTGGCCTCATCGTCTGTGTTCATCTCGACGAAACCAAAACCCTTGGAACGACCCGAATAGCGGTCGGTGATAACATCGGCGCTAACTACCTCACCAGCCTGGGCAAAAAGCTCACCAAGCTGTTCGCTAGTTACGCCGTAGTCCAAATTACCGACGTATAGTTTCTTATTCACTTGTTATCACCTCCTTCACCATGTAGGAAATTTCTTTGAAAGCCTTCCGAAGAGTAGGGGGCTAAAAGAAAAACCTCACTAACTAATCAATAACGGCTGAGATTGTAACACAAAAGCGTAAACAATGCAAGCGAACACCCATCAGCCACCACCGTACACCACCCCCCCACCAATTGCAAGCCCTTAAGAGGCCAAGGCAGCAGGAGTACAACTTGACCGCAGGCGGAATATACCATAATATAAGCTAAGAGATTCTATTCGTGGGAAGATTTTTCACCCTTAACCTAAGAAAGGAGAGGTGAAAGCATGTTCGAAAATAAAAAGGTGCGAGAGGCGGTCGCCCAGGCAGCGCGGAATGTCTGGGGTATAGCCACTATATTAGCTACGGTGGTGGTAATGCTCATGCTCCTCGCCACAGTCGCCTACTACGAGGCGCAAGGCGGACAACAAGTCGGTTTTCCACCGTGGTTGCTGCGTCTAGCCGCGGGAACTTGGGGGGCACTACTACTGCTTTCCGCTTTCATTCTGCAAAGAATCCGAGACGAGTATGTGTCCTACAACAATCTCGGAAAGCGCTTAGTGTACATCGAGGTCCGCCGCACGGATGGTATGATTCTAACTAGTACAGGGGTAGCCCGCGGCGAATTTTACTGGCGCAAGGATACCAAAGCGGTCCTGTACGTAGTGGCTCTCCCCAACAACAACAGGATTGACACGGGCGAGCAAACGGGAATAGCCCACTTGGAAGTGGGAGGCCAGAGCGTGCTGGCAACGGTCCACTACTCGCTAATCGCAGAACTCGACGGGGGATTCAGCCCCAGAGATCTTCTCGACATGGGCAGTCCGGGGGTGGATTCTTGGTTCAAAAGGGAGTTTCTCGCTGCCACCGCCGGAGTGGGAACTGAGCTGGCTGAGGCCGCAGGGGAAGACCCAAATCCTCACATGCTTGCGGAGATCATCCGAGGACGGGTGCAAGCGCACAGCTCCTTCCAGTTCGGAAATCTACCACAGAACCTGAAGTGGCTAACCGTTCGTACCCGATTAGATCTCCCAGGCAGCAGTGCCTGGCTCACGAAATAGCAGGGCGAAACCCGATCCCCAGGCCCACCCACTCTCCGAGTGTGCGGGCCCTACTTTTGCCCAGTGGAAAGCAAAAAGTGCTTCTGCTACAATAATGGCGGAGACCGGGCCGGGATAGCTCAATGGTAGAGCAACGCTTTCGTAAAGCGTAGGTTAGCGGTTCAAGCCCGCTTCCCGGCTCCAATCACTAAAACCATGGCGCAAAAACGCAACCAGAAACAGCAGTCGTATCAGTACAAACCCCGGTCAGCGGGGGGTCCCGACTGGAAAGTTCTCCGGCGGCTCTTCACCGCCTTACTGGGTATCGTAATTGTCCTTACCGTTTTTTACTTCCTCGCCGTTCCCCTGCTCTCCAATATCAACACCTTTTGGAGCTTTCTCCGCCCCGGGGCAAACACCGCCCCCTCAAGCAGTGATGCTATCCCCCCCTCCCCACCCTTCGTGAAAACTCTACCACCAGCAACTAGTGAAGAAGTTATCACTATAGAAGGCTTCTCCGAACCCGGCGCCAAAGTCAAATTGTCATTAAACGGCAGCTTCCAGGCCGAGACCCTAGTGGACAAAGAAGGAACCTTCGGCTTTACCGAAGTAGGCCTTCTAGAAGGCGAGAACGTAATTTATGTCCAAGCCGAGGATAAAGCCAGAAACGAAAGTAAGCCCTCAGAGGGGCAAACCGTCATCTACGATAAGGAGCCGCCTGACCTGGAAATAGAGTCCCCCACCACCGGCACAAAAATTGAGCAAGAAGAGGGGCGTAATGTCGCGGTGCGGGGAAAAACTGAGCCAGGTTGCCAGGTAACCGTTAATGAACACTGGGTAATGGTTGATCGTGATGGGGCGTTTAGTCACGCCTACCGCCTGGAGGAGGGTGAGAACAAATTGGAGATTCTCACTAAAGACAAGGCCGGTAACGAAACAAAATTAGAGCTACTGGTCACCTACGAACCCCAAGAAGAGAATTAAGGTACTACCGTTAGCCTCTCTAACAAGGCCAAAAGGGCCCAAAATTCCAACGCTAAATCGTTTTTGAAGTAGGGGACATCTACTAAACCGTGGGCCAGGATGTAGATCAGCGCGGCCCCAAATCCCAAGGCACGATAACCACCCAACCGCAACACTGTTTTTAGCCACCGGACAGTAAGCATTAAAAACACCACTAGCCCGAAAAGCCCCATCTCCGCCCAAAAATTAAGGAAGATATTGTGGGGATACTCCAACAGCTCATCGTCGCAAGTCCGAAAACCCTTGTAAGCCTCTTTAAACCCCGAAAGGCCGGCCCCTAAAAGGGGGCGCCCCCGAAGCAGGTCCTGCGTCCCTTCCCACAGACAAAGACGAATTACAGCTGTATTCTCCGAAACCCGGATTGGCGGAGAAGTTCCTGGGGGTGCTAAGCGCGGCACCGCCAAGAAGATAAAAAATAGGCAAAAAAAGGCCAACAAGTAGGGAAGTAGCGGTATTTTAGCCCAAATTTTTCCTACTGGCCGCGTCGGCCGGCCGGCGCCAAGTATCCCCTCCCCTCCCCCACCACCGACGCTGAAAAACCGATCGGCCAAAAACAGAAAGAGTAGTCCTGCGGCTAGACCAACCACTGCCCCCACTGATTGGGAAAGAAAAATCGCCAAAAGCAGCGCCCCCACCAACCACCCGCACCGGCGCTTATCTTGGTGACCACCCCTCAGCAGGCCAACCGCCAACACCACTAGGGGTCCAAGGTATAAACCCAAAGCATTGGCTGTGTTATAGACCCCATGAGCCCGGCCCTCAGCCATCTCGTGCCCAGTAACCACAAACCACCCAAAAAGACCTTGAGATATTGCCAAAATGGAGAGCCAAAGACCAGAGAAGAATAATGAATGTAGAAGCAGGAACAGCGTCTCTTTAGTCCGCACCACATCCTTAATAATAAAATAGATCAGGACTGGCTCAGCAATGTAAGCCTTGAAAATACCCCAAGCGCCGCGTTTGTCTGGGGAAACACCAACGGAAAGCAGCCCTGCCAAAACAAAGAGGGTGACCGGCCACTCCCGTCGGACCACACGCCGCAATGCGGTTACCAAACTTGTACCGCCCCCCGTAGTAATCTTTTCCCAAAGCCAAGAAGCGGCGGTCAGGAAAATTAGGATCTCTAACAAAGTCGTGGGGTACTCCCCCACCAGCGGAATCGGGGCCAGCCGAAACCGCAGCACATAAAGCGGTGCCGAAGCCAAAGTTAAACCAAGTAGCCATACTGTACGACCGTAGGTCCTCATTTTATTCAACCCCCACCACCAAACCAACCACGATCCATAACCACAAAACAATCGGCGAGTAGAAAAGGGAATTAACAAAGCTCGCCTCGAGAAAAAGCCCTACCAGACCGGCCAAGAGAGGTAATGCCAAGAGCGCATTACGATTATGTTCCTGCCAGGCCCCCCAGGCAACGCGACCATAAAGCCAAAGGTAGATCAGCAAACCAACTACCCCCGTTGTTGCCCAAACTAAAAGTAGGCTGGAGTCGGAACCCGCCCCCGAATGCTCTCTCCCCAGGGGAACCCCCCGCTCACTGCGGAAAAACCCCTGACGCTCTTGAGCATAGCGAAAGGCGTTAAACCCCACTCCCAGCAGCGGGTATTCCTTAATAATCTTGAAGGTCTGCTGCCAGGAAACAAGCCGCAGACTGGCCGAGTCTGCCGGGTCAGTGACCCCAGCTAATCTCGTCTGAACGCGAGGAACAAGAAAATAGGCCCCAAAGAAAAGACCCACCATCAGCAAGAGAAGCTTTCGGGATTTGAACAAGCCAAAAACGCCAATAACGACGGCCAGCATCCCCCAAGCACTGCGAGAGAAGGTGAGGATAAGCGCCGCGCCCAGTAACAAATAACTAATAGCGAGTAAAACCCTAGGCGTGGTGGAATTCCTCCGGCTATCAAGAAATCTACCGGTCAGCAAGCTGAGACAAAGAACAAAATAGGCCCCTAAAAAGTTGGGGTCCAACCAAGTAGAAACCAGCCGCCCCTGATGAGGATCCCAACCCAGTGCGGGATCAAGATCGGAAAGATTAGGAAAAACTAGCAACTGCGCAAAACCCAATAGTGCCAGAACAATCCCGCTAAAAACTAAAACATTAGCGATTTGCGATCTGAGACCGGAAACTATCCTAACAAGATCACTTACCACAAAATAGACTCCCGCATAAATTACCCATCGCCCCCAATAAGCCGCAGCTACCGCCCACTCCCCCATCCCAATCCACCGTTTACCGTTAAGTAGGCAGATGAGGGACCACAACGAAAAGGCCGCAATGGGGAACCATAGTGGTGGCAGCTCGAGACTTTTTTCCACGCCCAAGCGCCAAAACAACCAGAGAAAAACCAACAACGCCGCCACAATATCCCAAAGATAGAGCCGCACCCCACCCCCCAGCCCGGGAAGTCTTCCGAACTGCCCCAAGCAGAAGGAGAGAATTAGAATATAAAGTAGTAGCTTAGTTAGCTTTATCATGGCCCAAAATTTTCAGAAAGAATTCTTCCATTTTTCGCGTCGAGCCACTTCCCGCACTTTCATCCTGCGCCTTTTCCCGCCCCGCAGCCCCCATTGTCTCACGGAGAGGGGGGGACTTACAAAGCTTCACTAACGCCGCTGCCAGCGCCTCGGGATCTTCTGGAGGGATCAAAAACCCAGTACGCTCATCATCAACCAGCTCTACCGTCCCCCCCTTTCGCGTACCCACTACCGGTAAGCCAGCGAGCATCGCCTCCACCACCGCTGTGGGAAAAGACTCAAAACCGGTAGAGGGTAGGACAAAAATATCAAAAGCCCTGTAGAATACCGCCGGGGCTTCCTGGAATCCCACAAAAACCACCCCCTCCTCTAGACCCAAAGAACGGACCAGCTCCCGCAACTCGTCCTCGTTACCCCCACGCTGACCACCACCGCTACCGACAACCACCACTTTGAAATTAGTGCCCATTTCTTCAACACTACCTTTGAGAATAGCGACCGCGCGAAGTAGCACCGCAACGCCCTTCGCCGTCACCAGCCTTCCCACCGAACCAATGACCACATCGCGCGCGCCCACGCCCCACACCTCGCGAAGTTTGGCTCCCTCCGCAGAGCTAACCGCTGCCAACACTCGCCCAAAGTAGTTCTCGTTATAGATTACTTGCGATTTCTCCGACACCCTACCGCCATAAAACTCCCGCACCGCCTCCGAGCTCCAGACAATACCCGCAGTTAGCAGTCGAAATAACTTAAACAACGGCTTAACATAAAGGAAATCGTGAACCCAAACCACCAGCGGCACTCGACTTAGCTGGGCGGCAACCGCCGCCGTATAGTAGGCCCGAGAGGTGCAAGCGACAACTAGCTCGATTCCTTCCCGCTTAATAATTTCCCGCAGCTCGAAGATAGTCTTGAACCAGCGCCAGAAAACCAGAGGGTTAGCTGTCTTCAGCCGACCGAAAGAGATGGCCACCACTTTCGCCCCTGCCTGCGCAAAGCGCATCTCCGCCCGCTCGTTCCCCATTGCGACCGCAACTATGGGAGAAAACCGCTCCCGGTCGAGAAGGGTAAGGTGGGTCTCCAAAATCATTTCGGCCCCACCCCAAAACGGGGCGTGATCTACATACAAAACCTTTGTGGCCCTAGATTTATCAAACACTAGCGTCCTGCCGTACCTTACGGCTAAACTCCCGAAACACAAACCAGGCAAGGAGAGAGAGAACGAGCAGCTCGGTCACCCCGGTTATCGCCGCCGCCGCCAGCAGAGAGTAACGAGGGATAAAGAAGAAGTTTAGACCCAAATTCACAACTAGCGCTCCCCCGTAAACAAAGGGCAGAACTCGCTGCCGCTCCAAAGCCAGCAGAGTATGCATTAAAAGAGAGGTGATAAAGAAAACCGGCAGCGCCAGCAGGAGTAGCCTAAGTGCGGGAACGGCCTGGCCAAACTCCGCCCCGGCCAGAAAACGAATCAGCCACGGAGCCAGCGCCTCCCCAAAAACCACGCCCAAAACAGAAACCACCAGAAGGGATAGGAATGACTGCCGAAAGAGTTTTTCTGCCGCCGGCCAGCTCTCTTGGAACCGACGAACCAGCAAGGGGTAAACCGCGCTCATGAAAAAGAAAGGCACCGTCAGAGTAACCTCCAAAATCTTGAAGGCCGTACCGTAGTAACCCACCACCGCGCTATTTACCCGACCCCCCGGTAGCGGCAAGACCGAAAGCATAAAGGAGTCAATCTTAAAATCAAGAATGTCGAAAATCAGGGCCAAACCAATCGGCAGCGTCAGCCGCAGCAGTTTACTAGCCAAGACTCTCTCCCATTTTATTTGGCGCCAGTCAATGAACCGCCTGGCCCAGAAGATACCCATTACGACCATTAGTAAATTTCCCAAGAGGGAACCCAGCGCCACCCAGAGAAGATCACCAGAAAAATGGATCAGCCCAGCTACCAGACCCAGGTTTAGCAGAGCTCCTAAAACTTGCGCCGCCACCTGAAACTTCTGCTGAGAGTTGGCCTGAAAAATAGTCTGCGTCGAAGAAAAGACAGCCATTAGGAAAAGGGTACTCAGGTTCAGGCCTGCCCCCAGCTTTACCAACGGGGAATATGGCAGGAAACGTAAGACCACCAGGGCCACGACAGTAAAAAGCCCGGCCAGGCCGAGGCGTATCAGAAGCAGATTGGCGAAATAGCGCTGGGTGTTCTCTTCTTTTTTGGAGATTTCCCTGATCACTGTCGCGTTAAAGCCGAAATCGGCCATAATCCAAAACAGGGTCGGAAAAGTGATCATAATCATGAAATCACCAAAACCAGCGGGGCCAAAGTGCCGAGTAATCAGCATCGTTACGAGGAGGGTAGAAGAGGCGGTGATGGCTTTACCAACAAGCTGCACGAGGGTATTTCTAGCAATCTTTTTCCGCGCCGACATGGGGTAATTGTAGCACAAACACACTTGACCAGAGACGCTAGCTGCGCTAATATACCGCCAATGAGGAGTGTAGTTTTCGCTCGAATACCACTTCTGCTACTAGTTTTAACCATCGCCACCACCGGTGCAGCCTCTGCGGTCACCAACCTCCAACCTCTTGACAGCGAAGATATAAACTTTGGCAGTTGCATATGGAGTCTTGAAACAATGAGCTGCGGCCCCTCACTGAAAGAGGAAACGGTTAGGTTTACCAATGTCTACAGCAGCTCCACCATTAACGAGACCGTTTACAAGATGGGAGTATTCAACTCTGGCTATGCTAACAAAGCTTTCGCGGTTTATAACCCCGAAACCGGCTACTCGAAAGACCAAATTTTTCGCTATGACACAAACATACCAAAGGATTCAGAGGGCCAAACGTTCATCCGGTTTTCCCCAGAAGCGGATTCGGTCCAAAGTTGTATCGATAATCGAGAAACTGAGTGCTCGTTAAGCTCCACAATCTACATCCAACCCTACTACTGCAACACCAACACCTCACCTCCTGACTGTCACGTCAACGACGGCCTGGAGATCAACGCTCAAGGAATTGCCGTTTTTGCCCTTCCAAGCATCAGCTACTCCAGTACCAATTTTGACTTCGGGCAGGTTGAAATCGGTCAAACCAAAACTCTTACCCTAACAATCACCAACAACTCATCAAACGAGACCTTTCGCTTTAAAATATACGAATTTTCACACGACTTTGGCTCGGATCAGACAGGGGAAACCCGAACTGTTAACGCCGGCGGCAGCCAAGATCTTAATATTACTTTTACACCAGCTTCAACGGGAACCCAAGCAACCACGACCTACTTCACCGACACGAGAGTGATTATTGGCAGAATAATAGGGTTGGGTTTGGCGATTAATTTAAGTGGTGAGGGGATCGAGCCCCCATCAGCAGAACCAGAACCACCAGAGGAGCCTGTGACGGAGCCGGAAACCGATACCCCATCAGCGACAACGGAAACCACGAGCGCGACGGAGGTGGTAGAGACCACCCCCAACACCACCACCGCACCAACTCTGCAAACGGAGACTGAGCAGGCAGAGGCAACCGAGACCACACCAACAACCCCAGCTGCAGATGCCGCACCAGTTCCAGTCTGGGTCGCGAAGGGGAACGAATACAAAGTGACAATCTCCGCGCCGTCGATACCTGCAAAACTTAAAGAGAGCGAGAGCTTCGTCATCCGTGGTAAGGCCGACCCATTTGCCAAACTTATGCTGTATATCTACAGCGACCCGATTATTGTTGAGATCCTGGCCGACGGAAATGGGGACTGGACCTACGCACTACCTAGAGGAATTGGTGCCGGAAAGCATGAGATCTTCGCAGCAGTAATCGAAAGTGATGACGAGCTGACTGAGCCAATCAAAGTTGCCGAGTTTGAAGTTATCTCCCAAGCCCAAGCGGCCGAAGCCGCGCCCGCTTCCAAAGTCGCTGCAAAGAAGGAGCTGGGTTGGGTAATCCCGGCACTAGCAGTAATGGCCGCGGCTCTATTATTAACATCAGGATACTACTGGATGGCTTACAGGAAAATCTGTAGGCAAGTTACTAACGAGGGCGAAGGGACCACCACCGACAGCCTCAACTGAGTAATCGGCTGGCTGAAGACCGCGCGGCCGCGCTGAGAAAGTCTTCTATCTCCGAAACGGCTTGACGATCCTTGCTGCGATCAAACTTTTCAACCACCAGCCTTTTCCAAGCCAAAGTTGTGTCTAGAGACCCACATCAAGGGCCTGGTCCTTGATGTGGGACATAGCACAAGAGCCCGGCGCAGTGAGGTGCTATAATTCCTCTACCCAAGATGAACTACACCGCACCGTCAACGGAGTTTCGGCGAGAGTTTCTCAGTCTCGTTGGCCAAGCACAGACAATCCTACTTACCGCCCACGTTTCCCCAGATGACGACTCAATTGCTTCAGTTTTATCCCTGTTTTACATACTAAAACTAAAGTATCCCAAGAAAACACTACGAATCGTCTATACCGGCCAGCCGACCAAAAAGTACCAAAGCTTCGCCAACAGCGATCAGGTAGAGTTTGTGGAAGATTTGGCCAACCACCTAGGAAAGGCCGATCTGCTCATTTTTCTTGATGGGAGCCAGTACCACCGCTTCTCCAAGCAGCCCGAGAAATTGCAAAGGTTTGCCGGAGACACGATTTGCATCGACCACCACAGCTCACCAATTGACCAATTTAGCCTAAGCCTGGTAGCTCCCACCATATCTTCCACGGCCGAGATCGTCTATCTCAGTCTCTGCCAGGACGAGTCAATCGACAAACCGCTAGCGGAGCTCTTCCTCCTGGGAATTCTTGGTGATACAAATAATTTCAGCTACCTCAAACCCCACCAAACCGACACTCTGATTACCGCGCAGAAACTGCTCTCAATTAGTCAGGTCGAAATCCAAACGTTCAAAGCACGCTACAGCACTATCTCCACCAAAGTCTTCGATCTGGTTTCCGCGTTCGCAGAAAACACCCAATTCCACAAACTCCCCGGCTGGCCGCCCTTCCAAACGAGTCATATCACCCGCAACTACCTCGAAGGCAGGCAGTACACCGAAAACGAAGTCGCCGACGCTTGCCACACCTACATGAGCTATTTTCTAAGGAGTATTACCGACTACCAGTGGGGATTTGTCACCTACCCTCTTTCCGGCAGCGATTGCAAAATATCCCTGAGATCTCTACCCGACAGCGTCAACGTCCGAGAGATAGTTGAACGAATGGAAATAGGTGGTGGGGTGAACCTATCCGCTGGGGGCACCTTTAAAGCCGAGAGCGATCAAGAGCAACAACCGGCCGAGTGCCTCAGCCAGGTAATTGATTGGCTGAAGACCGCGCGGCCGCGCTGAGAAAGTCTTCTATCTCCGAAACGGCTTGACGATCCTTGCCGCGATCAAACTTTTCAACCATCAGCCTTTTCCAAGCCAAAGTTGTGTCTAGAGAAGCGAACTTGTACCCCCCAATCTCGACCGGATCAGCGAGAATCAACTGAATCCAGGTTTCGTGGCCCGCCCACAAACCACCACAATCCACCTCTACCCCATCAATCACAAATTTATAAAGCTTTTTATCCGGATCATTCTCAAAGAGAACCACCCGCGCCCCCTCTTCATCCACAATCTCCCCCACCACGAAAACATCCAAATCGTGAAGATCATCTAAACTGTTGAAGGGGCGAACGCCATAAAGATAAAGCGGGGCCGAACCGAAAACCACAAAATCCCCGGCTATCCGGGAGTGAATTTTAGCTAAAATGGGCTGAATAGCCTCGAAGAACTGACGATTGATTTCCATCGTGGGATCCGAAACTTCTAGAGATTAACACCAAGCGAAATTAACTTCTCTTTAAACTGCTCAAAATCTTCGTAAACGAAGGCGTTGATTCCTAGTTCTAGAGCCCCACGCAACTTCTCCTCACTATCATCTGAGTAGACGAGTTCTTCTGGTTGAACGGCCGCCCGGTGAACCAACTCCTCAAAGATTCGCTTGTCCGGCTTGGTTACCCCCACCTCATAAGAAAAAATAGCAACATCGAAATATTTGAGAAATCCAAACCTCTCTTGAAGAACTCTAATCCGCGAGCGAAAGTTGTTGGAGCAAATGCAGGTCTTATAGCCCCGCTTCCGAGCAGTCTCAACAACACCCATAACCGCCGAATCGACATCGTAACCGGCACCCAACAGCGTAATCAACTCCTCCTGAGTCCTATCAATACCCCACCGCTCGATTGCCAAAGCCCAATACTCTCCCTCCGTAAGCTCGTCCCGTTTGAAAGCCAGCATTGGCTCACCAAACAGAACAAAATCCCGCTCTCCGTCGGGGACCCCAAATCCAGCAATTTTCCTCTTAAAAGAGGCCATTCCCTCCTTAGTGAAAAAGACCCCATCTAGGTCGAAACAGATTGCTTTAATCATTGTTACCTGTGGCCAAACAAACGTGGTGGTGGGCCCGGAAGGATTTGAACCTTCGGCCTCCTCGATGTGAACGAGGCGCTCCACCCCTGAGCTACGAGCCCCCCCACCTATTCTACCAAAAAAAGTCCTTGCCGCCCAACCCAGGCCGGAGTATATTAAGTAGGTAATGATGAAAAAGGCGCTAAGGTCTGTCGGCCGGTTTGTTTTGGACACTCTGGAAACAATTGTTCTTGCCTTAGCTATGTTTGCCATCGGGTACCTTTTTGTTCTCCAACCCCACCAAGTCAATGGCGACTCCATGCTCCCCGACTTCGTCGATCAGGAACACCTCCTCACCGAAAAGGTCATCTACCGACTCCGCGACCCGCACCGTGGGGAGGTTATTGTTTTCAAATACCCCAAGGCCCACGAATACGACTATATAAAGAGAATTATTGGCCTGCCAGGAGAGACCGTACTAATAGAAGGCGGGCGGGTTAAGATTTTCAACAGCGAGCACCCCAGCGGCTTTTTCCTTGAGGAGCCCTACCTAGAACCGGGCACTCAGACGATTGGGCGACCCTTTATTCCCACGGGAAAGAAGTTCGCTATTCCTGAAGATCACTACGTAGTTCTAGGGGACAATCGCACAAAGAGCTCGGATTCTCGAGAGTGGGGAACGGTAAGAAGGGACGAAGTCATCGGCCGAGCGTGGGTTCGCTACTGGCCACCGCGGGCTCTAGCCTTAATTCCCACTGCTAGGTATGAAGATTAGCTAGAAAAACTACTGTTGAGGAACGACACTAACTTTTTTCTTTCCCCCCCGGCGAAAAGAAAACTCCACCTGACCCTCATTTAGCGCGTAGAGCGTATAATCCCTACCCACGCCGACCCCATCTCCGGGATGAAAAGTGGTCCCCCGCTGGCGAATGAGTATCCGCCCCGGACGCACCAGCTCCCCCGCACCTACCTTGAGGCCCAAACGCTTCCCCGCCGGTCTCTTTTTTTGTCGGGCCTTCGAGCCCGCTTGTTTAGTCTTGGCCATTGGTAATCTCCTCTACTGCCTTGGCGCCAATACCCGGCAACGCCAGCAACTCCTTCTCGCTCAATTTCTTAAGCTTGGCCACCGAGTCAATCCCCGCACTTTCCAAAGCATTCACTGTCCGCGCTGAAAGCCCCAACCCCACCAGCTCCTCCCCCACTACCTTTGTCTTCCCCTTCGCCGAACCCGCCTTTATCGAAACTACTTCAACAATGCTGATTCCCTGCCGGTGTCCTTTATTTTTACGGTAGCGAGATTTCGACTTAAAGCGGCGTACAGATATCTTTTTATCTTTACCGTGCTCTAAAACTTTCAGCACAACCCCAGCCTTTTCAACCTCGGGTTGGCCAATCTGCACCTTACCACCCAAAGAAACCAAAAGGGGAACCAGGGAAATTTTCTTCCCTTCCTCCTCAACCAACCGCCCCACCTTTAATTTATCACCCTCGGAAACCAAAAATTGGCTACCGGAAAATTCAATAACAGCGTAGTCCATCGTAGCAAGTATTCTACTACAGGAAGGAGCCAAGAGCAAGCAAGACTGCCGGCAACTAGGGACTTGCACAGCCTCACATCTCCTGGTGCGCGGCAACCGACTCCACCACCCCCAAAGAAATGAGGGTCACGATCAACGAGCTACCACCCGCCGAAACCAAAGGCAGGGGCAGCCCAGTAATCGGCGTAATCCCCAAATTCATTCCAATATTGATAAAGATTTGCGCTAAGAGCATACAGAAAACACCTACACACACTAGCATCCCAAACCGGTCGGGTGACCTCCGAGCCACAACCAAGATTCGCCACAGAAGAACGAAATAAAGCACAAGAAGGATAGTAACCCCCAAAAGGCCCCACTCCTCACCCAAGGAGGCGAAAATAAAATCAGTGCTGCGCTCAGGCAAAAAGCGCAACTGCGATTGGGGCCCCCGACCAAACCCGCGGCCAAAAATCTGCCCCGAACCTACGGCGATGATCGCCTGCAGAACATTGTAACCACTTCCCAAAGGGTCGGAGCGGGGATTCAGGAAAGAGTAGATCCGTTGTCGCTGGTAGTCCTTGAGAAAGCCCCAAACAAAGGGGAGAGCGGAAATGCCGCAAAAGGCCAACCCCAAAAGGTGTGCTAGAGGCACCTCCGCCATAAAAGCCACCCCGGCCCACAGCACCACAAAGATTAGTCCTGTCCCCAAATCCGGCTGGAAGAAAACTAAGACGCAGAAGGTACCCAAGGCAAGAAGGCTTCCCAAGAAGCTTGCTAACGGGATCAACGTTGTTTTACAGAAAAACCAAGACAAGCCAACGATCAATCCCAACTTCGCAAACTCTGACGGTTGAAAAAGGAGAGGACCCAGGCTAAGCCAGCGGTTCGACCCCCGCACGGAGGAGCCAAACAAACCAACTCCCACTAACAGGGCAAACGATAGAACAAAAATTACTGGGGAGAGAAGTTGAAGATACTTGTGGTCTACCATCGCCACCAAAATCAGTAAAACCACACCAACAACGGCGAACTGGGTTTGCTTTTGAGCCAGTGCGTGGTCTGTGCTCCAAACTACCAACACACCAAAAAGCAGAAGAAGGGCCGTCACCAGAAGAAGATACTTATCCAAACGAGCCAAAAACGATGAGAGGCGGTTAGGAAGCACAACCATGAACGGAAAAATCTTTCCCCGGCGTCAGCTCGGCAACTAAGGTTTCCCTCCTAATATAGTCCCCAAAACTCTCAACCGCCTTTTTATTCTCCTCAGTATCGGGAAAGGTGGCGATTATCCGCTCATCCAACCGACAATCCGCTTGCCGCCGCGCCGCTTGGATACTCCGCACCATCTCCCGCGCCCCACCCTCGGCCCGCAATTCGGGAGTCAGCTGCGTGTCCAACTCCACCACCAGCTCCTCCCCCGCAGCAAACTCAATCTCCTTTACATTCAACTCGTCTCTGATAATCGAGACAAACTCCTCCGCAACTTTTAACCCGCCTAGCGGCGAGGCAGGCTCCGCACTTTTAACTTTTAACTCTCCTAGCGGCTGCCGCACCTTGATCTGCGCCTCCCGACGCGCGGCATGTCCCTTTTCGCAAATCTCCCGAACGGCCTCCATCGCCCGAAGCACCGGCTCATCAATCAAATAATCGTGCCAGGCCGGCCAATCAGTGAGGTGGACGGACTCCCCAACTTGAAACGCAGCTCCTTTCTTGGGGGGTTGGACCCTCTCGGAAGCATTAGCAACCAAATTTCGGTAAATCTCCTCAGCCAAGAAAGGTACAAAAGGTGCGAGAAGTTTGGAAAGAATCAAAAGCACACTATAAAGAGTACGGTGGGCCGTTTTTTTGTCCTCCTCGTCCATCGCCGTCGGACCGACTCGACCACGAATGCGGCGAATATACCAGGTCGAGAGGTCATCAACAACGAAACGTTCAACCTGCTCCGCAGCCCGAGCATGTTCGTAGCCCTCAATGCGTTCGGTCATGTTCCGGACTAATTCGTTCAACTTTGAAAGAATCCAAACATCTAAAACCGTGTGGGGAAAGCTGGCAAAAGTGAATTTGTTCTCTCCGGGTTTAAGCTTAAGATCCTGAGCGGGATCAAAGTCATCCAACTCCGCATAGGTGACGAAGAACTTGTAGCAGTTCCAAAGAATCAGGAAAAATCGCCGCCGCACTTCCTCTGCTGGCCCATAACCAAAATGGAGTGCGTGGCGCGGATCTTGGCGAGCATAGAGCCAGCGCATAGCGTCAACCCCCATTTTCTCCGCCGCATCGTCAAACCAAATCGCGTTACCCTTCGATTTGTGCATCTCCTCACCACGCTCATTCCTCACCAACTCATGCCCCAAAAGAGTCTGGAAGGGGGCCCGGTCCTCCAATACCACACTCATGGCAAGAAGCGAGTAAAACCAATTCTTAAATTGGCCCGGAAAACACTCCAGTACCAGATCAGCCGGGAACCACTCCTTCCAGTAATCCCGGTCTTCAAAATATTTCAGCGTCGAATAGGAAACAATTCCCGCATCGAGCCAGGGACTACCCACATCGGTAATCCGACTCATCGACTCGCCACACCTCGCACAATTAATTTTCACCGCATCGATCCACGGCCGGTGCGGGGAGTGTTCGGAGAATTCTTCCCAACCAGCAACGGCCCGTTCCTCAAGCTCCTCTTTAGAACCAATCACCTCAAAGTGGCCGCAGGAACATTCCCAAATCGGCAGAGCCAAACCCCAGTAGCGCTTCTTGGAAATGAGCCAGTCCTCCATATTATTAAACCAGTCCAGCTCCCGCGCGTAGCCAAACTCGGGAATCCAGTGCACATCTTTAATCGCCCGCTTCAGCCTCTCGCGGTAACTCTTAGCCCCCTTGTGCCGCGTGTCGTCCATCGCAATGTACCATTCGTCAACAACGCGCCAGACGAGCTCAGTTTTACAGCGCCAGCAGACGGGGTAGCGGTGGGTGTGGGGTTTAATTTCAAAAATGTAGTCTTCGGCCGGGTCGCCAACTCCCACCCCCAATGCCGGGTTATCAAGTACCAACCGTGGCTCGTTCTTAGCGTTCTTTCCACTCAAATCGCCATAGCCTTCCAGGTAATTAGCCGCCTCATCAATGGCCGGCAAAATCGGCAATCCGGCCTCTTCTCCTAAACGGAAGTCCTCGGTTCCGCAGCCGGTAGCGATGTGCACAATCCCCGTCCCCTCCTCCTCATTTACCAATTCCTCCGCCGCCACCACCGAGTGGAAAGTTTCTGGGCTCTCCCCTTCAGCCAGCTGGACGGCCGGAAGAGCATCAAACGGCCCAGTATACTTAAGCCCCAGTAGCTCTTTCCCCAAGACTTTCTTAACTACTTCGGCCTCGGAACCAAAAATCTTCTCGGCCAGGGAGCCGACTACCCAAAAATTAAGTCCGGTGGTCCCCGTCACCAGCCAATACTCCAGCTCCGGATGCACGGCCAGCGCAACATTGGCCGGAATTGTCCAGGGGGTCGTCGTCCAAACCAGAAAACGCTCACCACTTCGGCCGACGATCGGCAACTCGAAATAGATGGAATCGTGGGTTAGCTCCTGATACTCCTCGCTAAGAATTTCGTGCTGGGAGATTGCCGTCCCACAGCGCGGACACCACGGCACCGAGTCACGGCCCTTGTAGAGATTGCCGTCCCGAACAACTTTTTTGAGGAAATGCCAGATAGCGTAGTTGTTTTCATCACTTAGTGTGTAATAATCATTACCCCAATCCATAAAATAACCCAACCGCTGTGATTGCTCAGTTTGGATCCGGGCAAACTCTAAAGTGTGCTCCTTACATTTTTCAACAAACGCCGCAATACCGAAACTCTCAATGTCTTTCTTGGACTTAAACCCCAGCTTCTTCTCCACTTCAACCTCAACCCACAAACCTTGATTATCAAACCCGTTTTGAAAGCGCTGTTTTTCCCCAAGCATATTGTGAAAACGCTGGTAAAGGTCTTTGAGGGTCCGCCCCCAGGCATGGTGTACCGCCATCGGGTTATTGGCCGTAATTGGCCCGTCGAGGAAAGAAAATCGTTTAGCCGAGGAGTCGTTGCGGCGGAGATACTTGGCGAGAATATCGTTCTTCTCCCAAAACGCCAAAATCCGGTGCTCCAGATCAATAAAGTTTGGTTTAGCTTCCACAGACTTGAACATTGCTGTTAGTTGACCACCACCCCCATCCTATCACAACCCCTAAAAACAAGAAATCCCGATGAGTCGGGATTAGGTACCGGTAAGAGCCAAGCATAGAAGCTCGGATCCTACCAGCTTACTCGGTAATCCTAAAAGTTACACTCGGTGAGGCCTCTTGAGCCCCAGATGTGGCCTCAGGCATCGCCGAAGGTGAGCCCTCTCGTACCACAGGGCTGACGAAAGATTCCTGCTTCTCCACCTGCGCGGCCTGCTGATCCAGCCCCCTGGCCCGCTGGACCAGAATCGTCGTCAGGATAATCCCAACCACCGCCAGCACTCCCAAAGAGAGATAAATAAGTTTCTCAGTATTCATAGTAGCCATCGCAAAGTAATTGTAACACTCAAGCAATTTCCATTGCAAATCTCTGGGCCAATGGAAAGTAAGGAATTAAACTCATCGCAATTGTACCGACGGAATAATCTCCTGCACCGCAGCCAAAAACTCCCCAAGCTGTGCCTTACTGAAAGCGGACACTTTTGTAAAAGCGGGATCAAGGCATTCGCGCGGCTCGAACGCTTGTAAATACCAGGGAACAGTATCGAGAGCAGAAACTAGGTCGCGAAGCTGCTTCGCCAACCTAACCAAACTTTCCTTATCGTGAAGACCGGGAACAACTGTTGTTCGCAGCTCAAAACCAACCCCCCCACTAACTAATACTCTGACACTCTCAATTATCAAACTTAGTCCGGAAAAATCGACTAGACCAACTGCAGCCGCGTATGCCTTTTCCTCGAGGGGAGCTTTAACATCTAGAGCCACATAATCAACTAGCCCCTTCTCCATCGCGCTGCGGAGCACGGTAGGGTTGGAGCCATTAGTATCTAGCTTCACTAAAAACCTTAAAGACTTAATCCGCCCCATAAACTCCTCCAAGTCCCTGTGAATCGTCGGTTCCCCACCGCAAACCACCACGGCATCTAGAATGCTTTTCCGACTCTGCAAAAACGCAAAAAAATCACGCTCTGGCAACCTCGGTAAGCTTGTCGGCGCGAGAACAAGATCGCGATTATGACAAAAAGGGCAGCGAAAATTACACCCTGAGACAAAAACAGTACAAGCCACCTTCTGCGGATAGTCGAGCAAAGTAGTCTTCTGCAAACCACGAATATCCATAGTTACTCGGCTTGAAGGTTACCAAAAAGAGAGAGGTAAGGGAAGAACTAACTAGACATCAAAGGGGCGACGATCACTAAACTCTGCCTGCTTACCATCATTCCACTGCGCCACGGGACGCAGGTAACCAACAACCCGAGAGTAAACCTCACAGGCTTTTTTGCACTCCGGACAGAACCGATGCTCACCTCTAAGGTAACCGTGCTCTGGACAAATACTAAAGGTGGGAGTCAGTGTATAGTAAGGCAAGTGGTAGTTTTCGGCGATTTTCCGCACCAAAGATTTAGTAGCCTCCTTCGAGGGCATCCGTTCACCCAAGAAGGTGTGGAAAACAGTACCGCCGGTGTAGCTCGTCTGGAAGGGGTCTTGGATGGTTAACGCGTCAAAAACATCCCCGTTAAAACCAACCGGCAGTTGGGTAGAGTTCGTGTAGTAGGGGGCCGCCCCCATCTCCTGATAATCTTTCTCATTAGCCACGATAATATCCTTATAGAGCTCCTTATCCTTCATCGCCAAGCGGTAAGTAGCTCCCTCGGCCGGGGTGGCCTCCAGATTATACATCTGATCATCGGCCGTCTGGAAATCCATCAACCGCTCGCTCATAAAGTCCAAAACTTCCTTCAGAAACACCCGCGCTTTCTCATCTTCAAACCCCTTACCGACGAAGTTAAGCGCGGCCTCATTCCCCCCCAAAAGACCAATCGTATTAAAGTGGTTACGCCAGTACGCACCAAACCGCTCCTTAACAGCGGAAAGGTAGTATTTGGAGTAGGGATAGAGTCCCTTCTCTGTAAAGTCCTCTACCACCCGCCTCTTAATCTTTAAGCTTTCCCGAGCAATCTCTAGCAACTCTTCTAGCCGCCGGAAAACCTCCTCTTTCGACTTAGCGAGGTAGGCGATACGCGGAAGATTAATTGTTACTACGCCAATCGACCCCGTCAGAGGATTGGCACCAAAAAGCCCACCACCACGCCGGCGAAGCTCCCGATTATCCAAACGAAGCCGACAACACATGCTCCGCGCATCCTCCGGCTTCATATCAGAGTTAACAAAGTTCGAAAAATAGGGAATGCCGTACTTGGCCGTCATCTCCCAAATAGGGTCGAGATCAGAGTTTTCCCAATCAAAATCTTTGGTAATATTGTAAGTAGGAATTGGGAAGGTAAAAACGCGACCCTTAGCGTCCCCCTCCATCATCACCTCGGCAAAGGCACGATTGAACAACGCCATTTCTTCACCAAACTCGCCGTAGGTCTCCTTCTGCAGCCGCCCCCCAATAATAATTGCTTGATCCTTCAAATCGCCAGGAACTTTGAGATCCAAAGTAACATTGGTAAAAGGTGTTTGAAAACCGACCCGCGTCGGCACATTCATATTGAAAACAAACTCCTGCATCGCTTGCTTAACCTCCTTGTAGGAAAGACCATCATACCGAATGAACGGGGCCAAGTAGGTGTCAAAACCGGAAACGGCCTGCGCCCCCGCGCCCTCACCCTGAAGCGTGTAAAGGAAATTAACTAGCTGGCCCAAAGCGACACGGAAATGCTTCGCCGGTGTGGACTCAATCTTCCCCCGCACCCCACCAAAACCTCGTCGCAAAAGATCTTGAAGATCCCAACCACAACAGTAGGGGGCCAAAAGATAGAGATCATGAATGTGTAAATCGCCACGGCTGTGAGCCTCCCGAGCCTCTTTGGGGTAGATCTTATTGAGCCAGTACCGAGCAGACATCGCCGATGAAACATGGATATTAAGCCCCTGGAGGGAAAAGGCCATGTTGGAGTTCTCCCGCACCCGCCAATCGGTTTGGTCCAGGTAGCCGCCAATTAACTCGTTAACATCAACGAGGGTGCGAATGTCCCGAATGCGGTTGTGGAGATCCCGATAGAGAATATAGGCCCTTGCCGTCTTGGCATGGCCATACTCAATCAGGGTCTCTTCGACAATATCCTGGATGTTTTCTACCTGGGGAATACCTTCGGGACCGTATTTTTCAGCGATTTTTTCAACTACCTGATCAGAAACAATCCGCGACCGGTCCTTATCCTTCCCCCCCACCACCTGGGCGGCTTTCCAAATTGCGTTGGCGATCTTCCCTTGGTCAAAAGGGACAATACGACCATCTCTCTTTTCAATTTTCTTTGGTGGTCGGACAGGCACTGCTACTATCTCTTTCTCAAAAAAGCGGGAATTTCGTATTCGCGGTCCTCGTCTTCCGAGCTACTGCCCCCCTCTTGATCAAGCTCCTCGAAAAGTTTCTCCATTCCGGGCTCAAACCCGGTGGCGATAACTGTGATCTTTATTTGATTAGTCATCCGCTCATCAATCGTCGCTCCAAAGATGATTTCTGCGTCAGGGTGCGCCTCCCCGGAGATTATCTTCGCCGCCTCATCGACCTCGTGCATAGTCAGATCCTTCCCCCCCACAATGTTAAACAACAACCCACGCGCGCCTTGAATCGAGGCCTCGAGCAAGGGGGACCTAGTCGCGTTCTTAGCCGCCACCTTCGCCCGATCCTCACCACTAGCGCGCCCAATCCCCATCAACGCCGAGCCGGCCTCCGTCATGATTGTCCGCACATCAGCAAAGTCCACATTGATAAGTCCTGGAGTGACGATCAAATCTGAAATACCTTGAACACCCTGACCTAAAACACCATCGGCAATCTTAAAAGCCTCCAAAATACTGACCTTCCGCTCCACCACCTCCAAAAGCTTCTGGTTGGGAATGGTAATTAACGCATCGACCTTATCCCTAAGGTTGGCCACCCCCTCGTCTGCTTGGGCCATCCTTTTAGTCCCCTCGAAATCGAAGGGTTTGGTTACTACCCCCACCGTCAGAGAGCCCAGACTCTTAGCCAACCCAGCGATAATCGGGCTAGCCCCCGTTCCTGTCCCCCCGCCCAAACCGGCCGTCAGAAAAACCATGTCCGACCCCTTAAGATATTCCTTAATCTCCTCCAAACTCTCCTCGGCCGCCTTCCTCCCAATACCTGGGTCGGCCCCCGAGCCTAGTCCAGCGGTTGACTTCTTCCCAATCTGAATCTTCACCGGAGCCCGATTAATCTCCAAGGCCTGCGCATCGGTGTTCACTGCCACAAACTCCACCCCAGAAATATCCTGGAGGGCGATCATCGAGTTCAGAGCATTACCGCCCCCACCACCAACACCCAAAACCTTTATTTTGGCAATTCTCCCAATATCGGGTTTAATTTGCATAGCAGTCGGCCAGCCTTACTACCCTACGGCAGAAATGACTTTACCCATTCTACCACCCTAGCGAAGATTCCACCAAGTTTACCCCGCGAAACAAGTCGCGAAAGACCCCCCTCTTGCGTAAAATAGGCCCCATAAAGAACCAAACCAACCGCGGCCGCTTGGGCCGGGCTCCCTAGCTCGTCAATCAATCCGGTTACTCCCCGAGGCTGCCCAATTCTCAGAGGTAGCCCCAGCACCTTTTTTGCCACCTTCCGAACCCCAAGCGTTCCGGCAGCCCCTCCTGTAAAAACCGCACCCGCGGGCAACCGCTCCCCCAGATCACTTCTCTTCACCTCCCGACCGACCATTCGGAAAATCTCCGTCATTCGGGCCTCCACAATAGTCTCCACCAGTTTCCTCGATACCGTTGTCTGCTCGAAGCCCAAATCAGAAACATCAATCTCATCACGATGCTTCCTCGGCTCCCGCTCACCTCCAGGACGAAGTGGCAGAATCTCCTCGGTGGACAGGCGAATCTTGACCTGCTCGGCCTCTTCCAAGCTCATTCGCAAACCAACTGCCAGGTCGTTAGTTATGTTCTGACCGCCGATAGGGAGAACGGCCGCATACGCCGGACTGCCAGCAGAGAAAACTAAAATACTTGTCGTCCCGCCGCCGATATCAACCAGAACCGTTCCCAACTCCTTTTCCGTATCAGTCAGCACCGCCTCGGCCGAAGCCACCCCCTCGAAAACTAGAGAGCTCACTTCAACCCCCACCTGCTGAACACACTTAACCAAATTGCGCATCACGGTCGCCCCACCGGAGATAATATTAGTCTCGACCTCTAAACGAATACCACTCATTCCTACGGGGTCCTTAATTTCATCTTGGTTATCAACAATAAACCCCCGAGGAATAACATGGACAATTTCCCGAGACGAGGGGATAGAAATAGCCTGAGCCGCTTCAGTAACCCGATCGACATCCCCCGCGGTAATCTCCCCCTCCTGGTTAGCGACCGCCACTACCCCATGAGAGTTCAAAGAAGAGATATGTTTACCGTTAACCGCTACGAAAGCCGAGGAGACCGCATACCCCGCCATCCTTTCTGACCCCTCCAAAGACTGAGCAATGGTTTCGACGGCCTCATCAATATCCACTACCACCCCCTTCTTGATACCTCTCGAGGGTATTGTGGAAACACCAATCACCGAAACCTTCCCTTCGGGAGAAATGGAGGCAATAATACTACTAACCTTCGAGGAACCTATGTCAATTCCAGTAACGACACGATCTTTGGGCATAGTAACCAACTAACTAGCCAGGCAGGCAACACGGTGGAGTCACCTAGTTGCCCATCTAATGTAACACCGCCAGCAAGTCTTGGTCAACAACCAGGGACACTACTCATATTCTAGCACAGGATTTTTGGCACGCAGGTCTACCTTCTTTAGCAGAACTCCCTGCGCACGGTAGTTTTTGAGAATGGCCAAAAGCGCCGGGCCGGTATCCGCCTCAGCTCCTAGCAGCACTTCTGGACCAGCAGTCACCTTTAACCGCAGGCCGCCGGTAAGCTCAACCCACCCCACCAAAAAACCATCGTCAGAGAGCGCCGAAAGGAGGGATAATACGAACGCCACCCCTTCTGAGGAAATCTCTTGACCCAAGGAAAGGGACTGTTCCGGAAGGTTAATAACCGGCAAGCCCTCCTGCCGCTGGGAAGAAAAAATAGTACCCGTCTCATCCACCAAAAACAGCCGGCCCCGCTGGTCAGAAACTACAGCCAAAGGGACTCTCCTGCTCACCGCAACAACAAGGGAGTGCGGCAACTTCTTAGCAATTTTGACCTCCCGGTAAGAAAGCTCCTCCTCAAGAAAAGATAGCTCCTTGGTGCTGAGAAGCAAGATATTCTTCCCCAGCACTCTTTTCTTCACCCCCTGCTCTATTCCCTCCCTCTCCAAATCGTGCCCCTCAGAAGATGTGAACTCGACAGTGATATCTACCAAAGAAAACAACGGAGAGACGAAAGCGGCGTAGCTCAGAAAGAGGAGCGGAACTAGGACAAGAAAGACAGATACCAGCCGGGTGTCAACCCGGCGTCGAACATATTGCTGTCGGCGGCGAATCTGTCTGCCTAGCTTACGCCACCACATTCCCCTAGGAGCCACCCCCAGATAACATCGCCGCTATCTCCCCTGCAATATTCTGCGCCCCATCTAACCGAATTAGATTCTGCGCCCGCTCTCCCGCCCCCCGCCTCTCCGCCAACCCCCTCCTAAAAGATGTCACGCGTCCCAGCAACGATTCGGAGGTCAGATCTTTCTGGGGGAGGATTGCCGCCAAACCAATACCCTCCAGCATCTCCGCATTTCTCTGCTGCTCGTTGTGTGATACCCAAGGGATAGGCACGAGAATGGCCGGCTTCCCTAACGCAGCCAGCTCGTAAACCGTGTGGGCTCCCCCCCGACCAATAACAAAATCGGCCTGACGGTAAACATCCGCAATCTCCCCTTGAGAAAAGTAGTCCTTAACAAGATATCGGGTCCGGAGCTCGGTGGGAAGGGAAGCCCGTGCCTGTAACAACTCTTCAGAATCCAAAGAACCGCACTGGTGAATTATAAGAAACTCGGCTAGAAGCTTTTCCAAACAACCCGCCACCGCCTGGTTAATAGTTTGGGAACCCTGTTTACCACCAGTAATGTAGATTGTCGGTGGTTGCCGGCCGGTCCGTACCGGCTCTTTAGCCAGAGATACTATTTCCTTTCTTAGAGGTAACCCGGTCAAGACAATCTTTTTCTCAGGGAAAAATTTCGCCGATTGGGGCCAGGAGATAAAAATCTTTCTGGCAAACCTAGAGATGAAGCGGTTCGACCAGCCAGATACCACCGTTTGCTCGTGAGTCACTGCCGGAATTCCCAGCAGCCACCCCGCAGCCACCACTGGCGCCGCCAAGTAGCCACCGAAGGAGACAATCAAACTAGGACGAATAGTAAATAGCCACCACAAAGACTGAAAGAACCCGCCAACCACCCGTAGCCACTCGATTAGGTTAATGGTGCGGTAAACCTTCCCCGCCTTAAGATCATAAAAAGGGATACCGCGAGCGATCACCTCTCGGTACTCGGCACTTTCAATCCTTACGCCGTGTAGCGCGTATTTGTGCCCAATAAAGAATGGTTGGTAGTGGTCGAGCGCGTCAATAACTGCCAGGGCCGAGTTGTGATGACCACCGGTAAAGACCAATCTTGTTGTCTCGTTCACGGAAGCTTCAACATTCATCTTCTACTCCCCAAGCCACCCACCGCCGAAATATTCAGCAGAATGCCTAAACCAAAAAGGGTAAAAACCATGGACGAGCCCCCGTAAGAAATAAAAGGCAGGGTAACCCCCGTCAGCGGTATCAGCGCCGTCATCGCACAGAGATTAACTAAAACCTGCAAACTCATCCAACCAATGATTCCAGCAGCCAATAAGCGCGCGTAGTTATCGGGAGCATCCCTAGCGACCAAAAACCCACGCCAGAGGAAAAGTAAGAATACCAGAACAAGGGCGGTTGTGCCCAAAAACCCAAACTCCTCACCAATAATAGCAAAAATGGAGTCCCCCACCGTTTCGGGCAGATACTCATATTTTTGACGCGACTCCCCCAATCCCAAGCCGAACAGCCCCCCGGAACCCAGGGCGATAAGAATCTGCCGCAAATGGTAACCAGTAGAAAGGGGGTCCGCCGCCGCGGGATCCAAAAAGGTCAGCAGCCGCGCCCGGCGGTAGGGCGATGTCCAAACGAATCCCACCCCAGCCAGCAAAAAAACCACCGAGCTTATCAATAGTGGTAAAATCTTGGCCCCGGCCACAAAATAGAGCCAAACGCCAACAAAACAGGCCAGAGCGGCAGTGGCAAAATCCGGCTCCAGAAGAATCAACCCCCCCATCGCTGAAAGCAGAACATACACCGATATAACATCCGGTAGAGGAGTCTTGACTCCCCGCCGCCCTTGGGGCGCGAGCCAGGCGGACAGATACAAAACCAAAGCCAGCTTCGCCAGCTCGGATGGTTGAAAGCTTAGGTAACCCAACAGCGGTAAACTGGGTAGAACCCCCGGAGGGTTAAGCACTATCCAGCGCCGCGCGCCATTAACCTCCGGTACAAATTTATCCAGCAGAGGGAAACTAACAAACCGGGGAATCACCAAAAAAATTAGCAGACCAAGGGTTATCACGAAGATGGGAAGGGCTACTTGGCGCAAGCGTTGGTAATCAATAAGGAAAACCAGAAAACCGCCCACTCCCCCCAAAACGACCCAGGAAAGCTGCTTTAACAGGAAATGGTACTTACCACCAAAAACATCGTGGGCGTAGACAACCGAGGCATCGTAGACCATCAAAACACCAAAAACAATCAGCCCGACGGCGGTGAAGAGGAGAATTGGGTCAGGTTTTTTGGAGACCGGTCGTAACATACTTGAAAGAAGAAGCCCCCCAAGACAAAAAGGTGCCACGCCCTGAGTCAGTATAGCACGGGAGTGGCGGAAGAGGCACACCTAAATACCGTTTAGCCAGTTGACTCATAGCTTAAAAGGCGGTAGACTAGGCACGAAGTTTGCCAATAAAGCAGAGGTACTAAGAAGGAAGGAAGGGAGAGCAAGTATGTCCGAGCTTGGGCGGAGAACGAGTACCAGCAACCAGATAGCCGAGGAGCTACGCTGGTTACGGGTGCTGCGCAGGATTAGCGATGCCCTTACCGGCCGAGTATTTTACACCGGTAGGGAGGGGAGGTGAGCCGTGACATTTGGATGCATGGGCATTAAATTGAGAGTAGGGCGGGTACCACGCCATATCCAGAAGGCCCTCCGGCTCCACAACAGATCCCGAGCCTCCGCGAAAAGTGCCAGGCACCCCCGCCACCAAAGGGGGAGGCGGTCACGCCGCCAGCAGCGTTGGACAACAGTTGGTGGAAGGGGGTAACTCCCAACAAGCGGCCGGCGATATGGCCGCCCACCAGGATCGCCTGAGGCTGACATTACTTATGGCAGGTTCTGCGAATAAACCATTCGCGGCGCCTGCCGTCTTTTTACCCCCAATTTCACCCGACGGGTACAAAGGTATTTTTCCGATGTGATAACCCCTTGACCACTCTGTTATACTATGAGTAATGAAGGCTCTCTTACGACGCGGTTTAAGAGTCATCCTCAAATACCTTACCCACGCGGTGCTCAGCAAGCACCAACCACAAATCATCGCCCTCGTGGGCAGTCATGAGACGGCCATTGCCCGAGAAGCACTCTACACGGTTCTGCACGAGCATCTCCCAACCCGCCAAAACA
>CAZUPF010000002.1:0-34611 GCA_964622035.1 uncultured Candidatus Saccharibacteria bacterium
GTGCAAACTGATCCTTATGTCGGTCGGTTGGTTTACTTCCGGGTTTACTCGGGGGCGCTGGATGCGGGGGAGACCGTGATCAATGCCACGAAGAGGCAGAAGGAGCGGATGGGGCGAATTCTGCTCATGCACGCCAATACTCGGGAGGAACTTTCCCGAATTTCCGCTGGAGAGATTGGTGCGACGATTGGGCTGAAGGATACTTTCACGGGAGATACCCTCTGTGATACGGAGCGTCCCCTTCTTTTGGAGGAAATCACCTTTCCCGAGCCGGTTATTTCCGTGGCCATTGAGCCCAAGACGCGGGAGGACCAGGAGAAATTGGGCGTGGCTCTGCGGCGACTTTCCGAAGAGGACCCCACCTTTGAGGTGCGGGCCAATCAGGAAACGGGCGAGACCCTAATCTACGGAATGGGCGAGCTACACTTGGAGGTTTTGGTGGAGAGGATGAAGCGGGAGTTTCGAGTTGCGGCGCGGGTTGGCCGGCCGCAGGTGGCCTACCGGGAAACGATCAGGAAAACGGCGGAGGCCGAGGGGAAGTACATTCGGCAGTCGGGCGGTCGGGGGCAGTACGGACACTGCTATCTGCGTCTCGAGCCGGTAGCTACCGGGGGAGAGTTTGAGTTTGTTAACGCGATCAAGGGTGGGGCGATCCCCCGCGAATTTATCTCGGCGGTGAAGAAGGGGGTTATTGAGGCCCGCGACAAGGGAATCGTGGCCGGGTACCCGCTGGTGGATTTGAAGGTGACTGTTTTTGATGGCAGTTTCCATGAGGTGGATTCTTCGGAAATAGCGTTCAAGATCGCCGCTTCCGATGCTTTTCAGCGGGCGGCTCGTCTGGCTGACCCGGTGCTTCTCGAGCCTATAATGTCGGTAGAGGCGGTGACTCCTGAGGAGCACTTGGGAGCGGTTGTCGGCGGCCTGTCGGCGAAAAGAGGTCAAATTACGGAAACACTGCCGCGGGGCAACGCGCGGGTTATTTCGGCACAGGTTCCCCTGGCCGAGATGTTTGGGTATGCAACGGCGATACGATCCTTGACAAAGGGGCGGGCGACATTTACAATGGAACCCAGCCATTACGAGGAAGTGCCGAAGAATATTGCCGAAGAGGTCACTAGTTCGGGCAGTTGATGGCTGATAGTTGCGAGTGGCGGTTTTTTTTATTGTTTTAGTTCGCCAAAAAGCTGGCGTATCCTCCGACGCGCGGATGGGCTAGTTTTGTGGCAGAAAGGAGGCCATTATGGCCAAAGAGAAATTCGAGAGGACCAAGCCTCACGTAAACGTGGGCGCGATTGGTCACGTTGACCACGGAAAGACGACCCTTCTCTCCGCAATAACCAAGTACCTTGCGGAAAAGGAGATGGCTGAGTTTATGGCCTTCGAGGCCATTGATAACGCTCCGGAGGAGAAGGAGCGGGGAATTACGATTTCGATCTCCCACGTGGAGTACGAAACGGAGAAGCGGCACTACGCCCACATCGACTGTCCTGGACACGCCGACTATATTAAGAACATGATCACCGGTGCGGCGCAGATGGATGGGGGTATTTTGGTTGTCGCTGCTGATGATGGGCCGATGCCACAGACACGGGAACACGTTCTTCTAGCGCGTCAGGTTAATGTTCCCTCACTGGTGGTTTTCTTGAATAAGGTTGATCTGGTGGAGGATCCTGAGCTGTTGGATTATGTGGAGGAAGAGGTTCGGGAGCTGCTCAAGAAGTACGAGTTTCCCGGGGACGAGATTCCAGTGATTAGGGGTTCGGCGCTTAAGGCCGCCGATGGGGATGCCGAGGCGCTGAAGCAGATTGGCGAGCTGATGGATGCGGTTGATAGTTATATTCCAACCCCAGAGCGGGATTTGGACAAACCCTTCCTGATGCCGGTCGAGGATATTTTCTCGATTGAGGGTCGGGGTACGGTGGCGACCGGGCGGATTGATCGGGGCAAGGTGGCTATCAAGGACGATGTGGAGATTGTCGGTATTAAGGATACTAAGAAGACAGTCGTCACCGGTTTGGAGATGTTCCGCAAGTCGATGGATGATGCCCAGGCCGGGGATAATGTTGGGGTTCTGCTGCGGGGAATTGGCAAGGGCGACATTGAGCGCGGCCAAGTCTTGGCGGCTCCAGGAACGATTACTCCCCACACCGAATTTGAGGCGGAAGTGTATATTCTGACCAAAGAAGAGGGCGGGCGTCATACCCCATTCTTTTCGGGATACCGACCCCAGTTTTATCTGCGGACTACTGATGTGACCGGGGAGGTTACCCTGGCGGGCGATGTGGAGATGGTTATGCCCGGGGACAATGTGAAAATGACGGCCAAACTTATCACTCCAGTGGCTCTAGAACCTGGGCTGCGGTTTGCTATTCGTGAGGGTGGGAAGACTGTTGGTGCGGGGGTTTTGAGCAAGCTGATTAAGTAAGCTAGTGAATTATGGCCCAGACAAAGATTAGAGTACGTTTGCAGTCGTACGACCATCGGGTAATTGACCAGTCGGCCGAGAAGATTGTGGATACGGCGATCAGGACCGGAGCCAAAATCTCCGGGCCTGTTCCTCTGCCGACGCGAATCGAACGCTGGTCGGTCAATAGTAGTCCCCATGTGGATAAGCGCTCGATGGAGCAATTCGAGCGACGGACACACACGCGGTTGGTTGATATTTTGGAACCAACGGCGAAGACCCTGGAAGATCTGGCCAATCTGAATTTACCCGCTGGGGTGGGGATTGAGATTGGCGGTTAAGAAAACCAACGGTTATGGAAATATTTGATTTATAAGAAAGATTTGGTGTTTCGGTTCGTAGCTCTTCTAGAGCGCCAAATCGGCGCTCTTTTTGATGGTTGCTTAGCGATGAGTATTATTCGCGGTAAAAAAATCGGAATGTCGCGGTTGTTCACTGAGAGCGGGAGCGCTGTTCCCGTTACTATCCTTGTGCCTGAGGATGTCTCGACATTCTCGGTGGGGGATAAGATTACGGTTTCGGCCAAGTCCAAGGGCAAGGGCTTTGCGGGAGTGATGAAGCGCTGGGGTTTTCACGGCGGTCCGCGGACACACGGTCAGTCCGATCGGCAACGAGCTCCTGGTTCGATTGGGGGCGGCACGGACCCGGGGCGGGTTATCCCCGGTAAGCATATGCCTGGGCGAATGGGGGGAAAACGGGTGACCATTCAGGGTCTGAAAATCGCGGAAATTGATGAGGGTTCGGGGGTGATCAAAGTGATCGGGTCGGTACCGGGACCGCGGCGGGCGGAGGTGGAAATACAGGGAGTGAATCATGAAGGTTGATCTTTATAATCAGCAAGGTGAAAAGCTAAAAACTAAAGCCACGCTTAACCCTAGTATTTTTGGGATTGAGCCGAACAAGCAGCTGCTTAGTCAATATGTTCGGGTGTATCAGGCCAACCAGCGCCAGGGAACGGCCAAGGTAAAAACACGGGCCGAGGTCTCGGGTGGCGGCCGAAAACCGTGGGCGCAGAAGGGCACCGGGCGGGCGCGGCACGGTTCAATCCGTTCGCCTATTTGGGTTGGTGGGGGTGTTGCTTTTGGCCCCACGCCTCGCGAGTGGCGTCTTAAGTTGCCGCGGAAGATGCGTCGCCGAGCGCTTTTTGTGGCCCTCTCGCAGAAGGCCCAAGCGGGTAAGATTCTAGTTGTTAATAAGCTGGCTTTGCCGGAGATTAAGACTAAGCTGATGGGGGAAACCCTCGCCAAACTGGGGCTTTCCGGGAAGGTTTTGGTGGTTCTTCCTGAGGCGGATAAGTCGGTAGTGCTGTCAGCCCGTAACCTAGGGCAAGTGACGGTGGTTGTGGCTTCCAATCTAAATGCTTACGATATCCTGGCCGCGGAGAGTGTTGTTTTTATAAAAGAAAGCTTAAAGGTTGTTGAGGATGTGTTCGGCGGAGGAGCATGAAAAAGTTTCGTGAGGTGATCAAACGCCCGATTATTACCGAAAAGAGTTTGCGGCTTGCCGCGGGCGAGAATAAGTATATTTTTGAGGTGAGCCTGGGGGCTACCAAAGGAAGCGTGAAGAACGAGATAGAAAAGATTTATCAGGTGACGGTGGAGGCGGTGCGGATAATTCGCATCCCCCCGCGGAAGCAGCGGGTCTTGGGTCGGGGAAAGTTTACCTTAGGTGGGGGGTTGAAGAAAGCGGTGGTTACTTTGGCTGCGGGTGACAGTATTGATGGTTTTTCCGGGGGGGAACAAGAATGAAGCGCTATAAACCAACATCGCCCGGGCGACGGCACCGGGTAGACATTGAAAGAAATGTGAGCCGCGGGAAACCGGAGAGATCCTTGGTTCGGGGGTTGACGGAGAAGGCGGGGAGGAGTAAAGGGAAAATCTCGATGCGGCACCAGGGCGGGCGGGTGAAGAGGAAGTATCGCACTATTGATTTTAAACGAGATAAGTTGGGCATTCCGGCGCGGGTAGCGTCTCTAGAGTACGACCCCAATCGCGGCGCGGATATCGCTCTCCTCTACTATAAGGATGGGGAGAAGCGCTACATTTTGGCCCCGGAGGGGCTAGCGGTGGATGGTGAGGTGCTGGCCGGTGAGGATGTGCGGGCGGAGACGGGAAACGCCATGCCGATAGAGAAAATTCCTTTGGGGGTGTCTATTCACAATATCGAATTACAGCCGGGGCGGGGTGGGCAAATTGTGCGGGCGGCGGGGGCCAAGGCGGAAGTAGTAGCTAAGCCGGGGAAATATGTTCATGTAAAACTCCCTTCGGGGGAGGTTCGGAAGATTCTTGGTGTTTGCTACGCGACGGTTGGCGGTGTTTCGAATCCAGAGCTTAAGAGCCGAAAATTAGGGAAGGCGGGGCGCAGTCGCCACTTAGGTATCCGTCCCTCCGTACGGGGAACGGTCATGGCTCCCAATGCCCACCCTCACGGTGGGGGCGAGGGTAAGACATCGATCGGTATGCCGTCGCCGAAGACCCCTTGGGGGAAGAAAACTCGCGGTGTTAAAACACGAAGACGCAAGCATACGACTAAGTATATTGTGAAGGATCGGAGGAAGAAGTAGGCGTTTATTATGTCAAGATCTTTAAAGAAGGGTCCATTCATCAGTCCAAAACTTGCTAAAAAGGTCGCTAAGGCCAAGGAGTCGGGTTCCCGCGAACCGATAAAGACCTGGTCGCGTACTAGCGCGATCAGCCCGGAGATGGTCGGGCTGACGATGGCGGTTCATAACGGAAACAAGCATATTTCGGTTTTTATAACGGAGGCGATGGTCGGTCACAAGTTGGGAGAATTCGCCCCCACCAGGACTTTTAGGTCGCACGGAAGGAAGGGAGTGCGGGGTACCCTCTCGGAGGGTCGGGTGTAATGGTTGTCTATGCGCGAGCAAAAAATTTACCGCTTTCGCCGCAGAAGATGGGTCTGGTTCTCGATTTGGTTCGGGGGAAGACAGTGGAAGAGGCCCAGCAAGCTCTCAGCAACTCTCCCAAGAAGGGGGCGAGGATCCTCACTAAGGTTTTGGCTTCAGCGGTGGCTAATGCGGCTGCTGGCGGCGATTCGGTGGAAAACTTGCGGGTTGTTGATGTTCGTGCCGATAAGGCGCCGGTTTTTAAGCGTTGGCGAGCGCGGGCACGAGGCCGTGGTGACCGGATTATCAAGCGGCGAACTCATTTAACGGTCGGGGTAGCTTTGAAGTAATTATGAGCCAAAAAACGCATCCCATTGGATTTAGATTAGGAGAGACGGCTGAGTGGAAATCTCAGTGGTTTGCGAAGGATACTCGGAGCTATGTGGCGAATGTGCTTGAGGATAAGAAGATTAGGGAGTTTATCAGGGAGTATGTCGGTCGGGCGGGGGTAAAGAGTGTTCGGATTGAGCGGTTTCTAAACCGGATGCGGGTGGTTGTGCATGTTGCCCGTCCCGGGATGGTTATTGGGCGGGGAGGGTCTCGGATCGAGCTTTTGCGTGGCGGTTTGGAGAAGATCTGTGGGGCGAAGCCGGAGCTGGTGGTGGAGGAGGTTAAGCATCCAGCGCTCTCCGCTGGGTTGGTCGCTGAGGAGATTGTCCGCCAAATCGAGCGCCGCCGTTACCCTATTCGGGTGATGGCCCTGGAGGCGGAGAAGGTGATGGCCCGGGGGGCAAAAGGGGTAAAAATTGAGGCGTCGGGGAGGTTGGGAGGATCCGCGTATGCTCGAAAGGGGCACATTAACCACGGTTCGGTTCCTTTGCAGACGATCAGAGCGAAAATTGATTACGCGCTGCGGGTGGCGCTGACCAAGTGCGGCACGATAGGGATAAAGGTGTGGATTTATTTAGGAGAAGAGGAGATATAGTAGGATGTTATTGCCGAAGAAGCGCAAGTATCGTCGGGAGTTTCGTGGTAAAATGAAGGGCAAGTCCCAGAGGGGGTCGAAGCTTTCTTTTGGCGAATATGGTCTTAAGTCCTTGGGTAATTGCTGGCTGACCGGGCGCCAGATTGAGGCGGCCCGGCGGGCGATCACTCACCACACCAAGCGTGGCGGTAAACTGTGGATAAGGGTTTTCCCCGACAAGCCGGTCAGTGCCAAAACTTCGGGGATGCGAATGGGTCGGGGAAAGGGCCCTGTGGACCACTATGTGGCGGTAGTGAAGGCCGGGAGGGTTATTTTTGAGTTGGGCGGTGTTGCGGAGCAGACGGCCAACGAGGCTTTAGATCGGGCAGCGCACAAGCTTCCGGTGGCTACTAAAATTATTACTGGAGGCCAATGAATACTAGTGAGCTACGAGGAAAAAGCCGGGCGGAGCTTGAGGAAACTCTTCGAGAGCTTAGAAGCGAGTTGCAAACTATGCGGTTGACGCATCGGGTGGGGGGTTTGAGTGATGTGAGTAGCTTACAGAAAAAGAAGAAGGATGTTGCGCAAGTAATGACGGTGTTGCGGGAGAAGGAGATTATTGCTGTTTAATTATGGTCCAACCAGAGTCCGTTTTAAAAGTTTGTGATAATACTGGGGCCAACGCGCTGAAGGTGATTACCGTCTTTGGCCGGAAGCGGTTTGCGAAGCTGGGTGACGTTGTTTCTGGTTCGGTTCGGGGAGTTTCGGGTCGGGCCACGGTTGCTGATCACTCTGTTGTCCACGCGGTTGTGGTTCGGGCGCGTAAAGAGAATCGGCGGGATGATGGTTCTTACATACGGTTTGACGATAACGCTTGCGTGATTGTGGATAAGAAGCAGCTCCCGATTGGGACTAGGGTCTTTGGTCCGGTAGCGAGGGAGGTTAGGGAGGCCGGTTTTACTGAGGTGGCCGCCATGGCCCAAGAGATTGTTTGAGGGTAACTACTATTATGTCTAAAAAAAATCTTATCGGAACTGTGGTTTCGGACAAAATGGAAAAGACAGTGGTGGTGGAGGTGGAAAGAGACTTTCACCATCCTCGTTACCAGAAGAAACTGACCCGGGGCAAGGGGTATAAGGTGGCGAATTTGTTGGGGGCGAAAGTCGGAGACCGGGTGAGAATTGAGGAGTGCCGACCTCTAAGTAAAGGGAAGCGGTTTCAGGTGGTGGAGATACTCGCTGAGTGAGCTATGAAAATACGAAGTGGGGACACCGTAAAAGTAATATCTGGTAAAGATCGGGACAAGACCGGGAAGGTGGAGAAGACTTTTCCTGCGAGTGGTCGGGTGCTTGTTTCGGGGGTGAACATGGTGAAGAAGCACGTCAAGCCCCGTCGGGGTAGTGAGGGGGGGATTGTTGAGAAGTCTCTGCCGATCGCGATTTCCAATGTTATGCTTTTGTGTCCTCAGTGTGGGGAGGCGGCCCGGGTGGGGTATAAATTTGCTGGTGAGAAGAAACAGCGGTTTTGTAAGAAGTGCGGGGCGGTAGTTGAGTAGTATTTGACCAATCATGATATTAGAGGAGCGTTTTAAAAAAGAATTGGTTTCGGAGTTAGCCAAAACATTGGGGGTCTCCAACCTGCTGGCCGTTCCCCGACCCACCAAGATTGTGGTTAATATGGGCTTGGGACGAGCGAAAGAAACCAAGGGCCTTTTGGACGAGTCGCAGGCAGATTTGGCGAGGATTACCGGGCAGCAGCCTAATATTCGGCGGGCGCGGAGGGATGAGTCTGGTTGGAATCTCCGAAAGGGGGAACCAATCGGTTTAGCGGTGACTCTGCGGGGGCGGAGGATGTGGGATTTTCTGGAAAAGCTGGTAAGGGCGGTGCTTCCAAGGGTTCGGGATTTCCACGGGTTGGGGCGGGCGTCCTTTGACGGGCACGGCAACTACAGTATTGGTTTTGATGAGCACACCTGCTTTCCAGAGATCGATCCCAACGAAGTAAGCGTTTTGCGAGGGTTGGAGATAACTATTGTTACTAATGCTCGGGAGGACGAGGGTGGCTACCAGCTGCTTAAGGCGTTGGGGGTACCATTTAGAGAAGAGAATTCCTAAGGAGGTTATATTGTGGCTAAGACGTCTTTGATTGTAAAACAAAAAAGAGCTAATAAGTTCGCCAGCCGAAACTACACGCGGTGCGCCCTCTGTGGTCGGTCTCGGGCTTATATGCGCAAGTTTGGGGTGTGCCGGGTATGCTTTCGGGAGATGGCTTTAGAGGGGGAGTTACCGGGAGTAAAGAAAGCGAGTTGGTAGCTATGGATCCAATTGCTGATTTGCTGACAATAATTAGAAATGCTCAGGCGGTGGGGAAAGAAAAAGTAGAGCTTCCTCACTCCACGGCCAAAGAGGTCTTATCTCGGCTCCTTAAGGATAACGGGTACCTCAGTGATGTGCGAGTTTTTAAGGTGTCTGGTAAGGTTTACAAGCGGCTGAGCTTAACGCTTAGGTATATCGCTGGGCGGCCGGCGGTGGGGCACATAGAACTGGTTTCGAAGCCTGGTAAACGCGTCTATGCTAGTCGGGATAAGCTTCCTCAGGCTCTGCGGGGGGGAGTGGGTATAGTTATCGTTTCTACTTCTCGGGGTCTTATGACTAGCGCTGAGGCTCGGAAGCGAAATTTGGGTGGTGAGGTTATTTGCCAAGTTTGGTGAGGTAACTAATTATGTCTAGAATAGGTAAACAACCGATTAAGATTCCCGAGGCAGTGGGGGTGGATATTGCGGAGGGAAAGGTCACCTTCTCTGGTCCCAAGGGAGAGCTTTCCTGTCTGGTTCGCCCAGAGGTGGAAGTGGTGGCCGAGGGTGGCGAGCTGCGGGTAACCAGGAAGTCTAATTCGCAGTTGGCACGCGCTCTCCACGGAACGACGAGAGCCATTTTGGCTAACGCGGTTGTTGGGGTTGAATCGGGTTATGAGCGGCACCTGATTATGGAGGGGTTGGGGTACCGAGCGCGGGTGGAAGGTGGGGGCATTATTTTAGAGGTGGGCTTTTCCCACCCGAATATTTATAAGGCGCCGGAGGGTATTGAGTTTCGGGTAGAGGGTAACCAAGAGATCACCGTCTCTGGGGTAAATAAGGAGTTGGTTGGTAGAGTAGCTGCGGAACTTAGGGCGGTCCGTCCCCCCGAACCTTACAAAGGGAAAGGTATTCGCTATGTGGATGAGGTCGTGCGTCGGAAGGCGGGGAAAACGGCGGGCGCAGCGGGAGGTTTAGGGGACACAATCTAATCATGATTAAGGTGCGGCAGTACAAAAACAATCGAATACGGCGGGCTTTGCGGATGAGAAAGAAGGTGCGGGGGACGGCGGGGCGGCCGCGTTTGGCGGTCTTTCGCTCCAACTTTCACATCTACAGCCAGCTTATTGATGACCGACAGGGTCAGACCCTGGTTTCTGCCTCGGATTTTGATCTTAAGAAACGGAGTGATCGGATGGAGAACGCGCGGGCGGTGGGAAAGACCCTAGCTGATCGGGCGCGGGGTGCGGGGGTAACTAAAATTGTCTTTGATCGTCGGGGCTACCGTTACCACGGTCGAGTTAAGGCGTTGGCCGAGGGCGCGCGGGAAGGGGGGTTGGAGTTTTAAATGGTTGAAACTAACGAAGCAAAAAACTTGGCGGAGAAGGTAATTGAAATTAAGCGGGTTTCTAAGAAGACTGAGGGGGGTAACCGTTTCAGCTTCACGGCTTTGATGGCCGTTGGTGATCGGGCGGGTACTGTGGGGGTTGGTTTGGGTAAGGCGCCGAATGTGCGCGCCGCTATTGAGAAAGGTACTAGAATAGCCAAGAAGAAGCTGTCTAAGGTGCCGCGTTCCGGGGGAACAATCCCTTTTCCGATGGAGGTTAGGTGCGGTGCGGCCCACCTTCTCCTGCGGCCGGCCCCCTCCGGTTTCGGAATCGTTGCCGGTGGTCCGGTGCGGGCGATAATGGAGTTGGCAGGGGTTAGGGATGTCTCGAGCAAGATTTTGGGGAGTCGGAGTAAGGCGGCCAATGTACGGGCCATCCTCAAGGCTTTTCAGCAGTTACAGGAGCTGGTGGAGAAATATGAATCTTTCTAGTTTGCCAAAGATTGGAAAAAGAAAAAAGAAGCGGGTGGGCCGTGGTTATGGGAGTGGCAAGGGCGGTCACACCGTCGGTCGGGGGCAGAAGGGCCAGAAGTCCCGCTCGGGCGGGGGACCTAAAAAGGAACGAATGTATGGTAAGCCCAAAACCTTTTCGCCCCCCAAGAGAAAAGAGCCGGAAATTCTGGATGTTTCGCGGCTGAATGCTTTTGCGGACGGGAGCGTTGTCAGCCCGCAGGTGTTGGTGGAGAAGGGTTTCGTTAGAAAAATTACTCGGGATGGGGTGAAACTTTTGGGTCGGGGTGAGCTTGAGAAGAAGCTCATGATTAAGGATGTGGCGGTTTCAGCGGGGGCGAGAGTGAAAATTGAGGGAGCCGGCGGAAGCATTGAATGATAGCGAAGCTTTTAGCTATTTTTAGAATCAAGGACCTGCGGCGGAAGATCCTCTTCACTTTGGGGGCCATTGCGGCCTACCGGTTCGCGGCCAGCATTCCTATCCCGGGCGTAGATGTGGCCGCTTTGCAGCAGCTCTTTCAGTCTAATCGTTTTTTAGGTCTTCTGGATATGCTTTCCGGGGGGGCAATGCAGCAATTCTCGGTTGTTAGTTTGGGCTTGAATCCGTACATTAACGCCTCGATCATTTTGCAGCTCTTGACTATGGTCTTCCCGCGTTTGGAGGAGCTTTTTAAGGAGGGAGAGTATGGGCGAGAGAAAAACTCACAGTACACGAGATTTTTGACAGTGCCTCTGGCCATACTCCAGGGAGTCGGTATGCATGTTCTGCTCAAGCGGCAAGGGGCGGTAGCTCCCCTCCCCGCTCTGTCTCTGGTGCTGTTTGTGCTCACTTTAGTTGGAGGGGTGGTGTTTCTGGTTTGGCTGGGGGGTTTGATCTCGGAGTACGGTTTGGGCAACGGGAGTTCGGTTATAATTTCGGTGGGGATTCTTAGCCGCGTCCCGCTCGACTTTGGGCGCGTTATCTCGGTTTTAACTCCGGAGAGTACGCCCGGGTTTTTAGCTTACTTAGTGTTCTTCTTGGGGCTGATAGCGGCTATCGTACTAGTGGAGGAGGGTACTCGGCGGATTGAGATAAAGTATGCTCGGCGGATTAGAGGGCAACGGGGGGCGCACGAAACCTATCTTCCTCTGCGGGTAAACCAGGCCGGAGTGATGCCGATCATCTTTGCCGGTTCTTTGGTCCTCATTCCTTCGATGGTCTCGGGGTACCTAGGGGGAGCAGTACCCTCTGGTTTGAGCTCGTTTTTGGGTGGCGTGGTCCGGGTGCTCAGCCCGGGAACGGTTACTTATAATTTCATCTATTTTCTTTTGGTGGTCGGCTTTACCTATTTTTACACGGCAGTCACTTTCAATCCCGAACAGATCGCTGAGGATATCAAGAAGCACGGCGGCTTTGTTCCGGGGATCCGCCCGGGGCGGGCGACGGCCGGACATTTGAATTGGGTGCTAACCCGGATCACCTTAGCCGGAGCCGTTTTTCTGGGAGTGGTGGCTGTTCTGCCCTCGCTGGTTTCTCAATTCTCGGGGATGGCGGCGTTGTCTTTGGGTGGGACAGGTCTGTTAATTGTTGTCTCGGTGGTTTTGGAGATTTTGAAACGCATCGAGGCGCGGTTGGTAATGAGTGACTACGCTGGTTTTTTGAAGTAATGTTCGATAAAGCCAAGGATTTGTACAAGTTAAAACAACGAGCGGATCTGCTGAAAAAGAAAATGGCCCAGGTGGTGGTTGAGGTGGAGGTGCGGGGGGCTAAGGTTACCATGCGGGGGGATCAGACGGTGGATGAGGTGCTTCTCGATGGGCAGGTCCAGGCGGATCTGAGGAAGGCGCTCAATAAGGCGGTTAAGAAATCACAGAAAGAGGTGGCGAAGAAAATGCGGGGAGACTTTTCTGACTTTAGTTTGCCGGGGATGTAGGGTTATGAATATTGTGATCATGGGCTCACCGGGCTCGGGAAAATCTACCCAAGCAGAGCTTCTGGCGGAGGAGCTAGGCCTACAGCGACTTTCTACGGGAGGTGTTTGCCGCCAGCTACGCCGGGAGGACTCGGAGCTGGGGCGACGAGTTCGAGCGGTTTATGATAAGGGGGAGTTGGTAAGTGATCAGGAGATGCTCCAGCTTCTTAATTGGGCGCTGGCCAAGCCGGCTTATCAGGGAGGATTTATCTTGGATGGGTATCCGCGTAATCTTTGGCAGGTCGAAAATGCTCCCCGGGCGTTTGATCGGGTGATCTACCTCGCTGTTTCTGATGAGGAGGGGCTTAAGCGGTTGCTGGGGCGGGCGGAGAAGGCGGGGCGGGCGGATGATACTCCTGAGGTGATCGCCGATCGGTTGGAAATTTATCATGGGGAGACGGAGCCGGTGTTGGATTACTACCGTCGGCAGGGAATTTTGGAGGAAGTTGATGGGGAGCGATCCGTGGCGGATATTTTTGAGGATATTCTGTCCCGATTGGAAGGGCAGAAATGATTGTTTTGAAATCGGCGGAGGAGCTGGCGGTTATGGAGAGGGCGGGGAAGATTACGGCGCAAGTTATCGGGGAGGTTTTGGCGCGGGCGGAGCCGGGGGTGAATACTTGGGATCTGGATCAGTTCGCGGAGAAAAGGATCCGTGAGCTAGGTGGGGAGCCGGGGTTTAAGAAGGTGGCCGGTTACGACTTTGCCACCTGCATCAATATTAATGAGGGGCTAGTTCACGGTATTCCCACTCGGGATTTGATTGTCAAGGAGGGTGATATTGTCAGCGTCGATGCTGGCGCTTTCTATGGGGGGTTTCATACTGACTCGGCGTGGACTAAACTAGTTAAAGGTGAAAACCCGCCGGCCGGCCCGCTTCGCAGCGAGGCGGGCGAGGCAGGGTTAAAAGCTAAAAGTTATGAGGAGCGGGAGGGTTTTCTGGATGTGGGAATACGGGCTTTAGAGCGGGCGATTGCGCAGTGCCGGGTGGGTAATTTTGTTGGGGATATTTCGGAGGCGATTCAGTCGGTGGTTGAGGGGGCCGGGTTCAGTGTAGTTCGTGATTTGGTGGGCCACGGGGTTGGTAGGGAGCTGCATGAGGACCCGCAAATTCCTTGTTTTGGGGTGGGGGGAGAAGGGGCGCAGCTCGTTGTGGGGATGGTTTTAGCCATCGAGGTGCTTTACACTTGGGGAAACTCGGGGATAGATGCGGCCGATGACGGCTGGACAGTGGTAACTAAGGACCGATCCCTGGCAGCGATTTTCGAAAAAACGGTAGCGATTACGGAAACTGGGACCCGGGTAGTGACCAAAACATTGACCCTATAGGGGCCGTATGGTAGAATACTTGGGGCTCAGGTTTAAGTACGAAAGCCTGGTGCCTGTTTTTTATGGCGAAGCAAGAGCTAGTTAAGGCCTCCGGAAAGGTTGAAAAAGCCCTTCCCAATGCCACTTTTGAGGTGGCAATGGTGGATGGTAGCACCGTCTTGGCGCGGACTTCGGGAAAGATGCGCCGGTTTCGGATTCACATTCTGCCGGGGGACAGGGTGGATGTAGAGATGAGTAAGCACGATTTGACGCGGGGGAGGATTGTCTACCGGTATAAGTAGTGGGTGCCTTGTTATGAAAGTTCGCGCTAGCGTTAAGAAAATTTGTAGTAAATGTAAAGTTGTCCGCCGTAAAGGTGTTGTGAGGGTAATTTGCGAGAATCCGAAGCATAAGCAGCGGCAGGGTTAGGAAAGCGTAATCATGGCCAGAATTGCAGGAGTAACCATACCCGATGACAAACAAATCGCGATCGCTCTCACCCACGTGCGGGGGGTGGGGAGGTCCGCCGCCGCCCGAGTTTTGAGCGAGGCCGGGGTGGATGTAAGTACTCGGGCTAAGGATGTTTCACCAGAAGATATAGCGCGAATACAAAAAATTGTGGAGGGTACCTGCGAGGTGGAGGGGGCGCTGGCGCGCAAGGAGCGGATGAGTTTGAAAAGGCTTAAGGACATTAGGTGTTATCGCGGGTTACGCCATGAGCGCAATCTTCCAGTTCGTGGCCAGCGGACAAAGACTAACGCCCGGACTCGCAAGGGGAAAAAGCGAGCTATTGGCGGGACGGGGATAGTGAGGGGAGGGCACTAGTCAATGGCAAAGAAAACGGCTGCTAAAAAAGTGACGAAGAAGAAGAAGGCTCGCCAGGTAGTTTCCGAGGAGGGACAAGTGCGGATTACCGCAACTTTTAATAATACCCTTATTACGGTTACCGATTTGATGGGGAATAAGGTTTGTGGGGGGAGTGCCGGGACAGTCGGTTTCAAGGGGACGAGAAAATCTACCCCTTTCGCTGCTTCGCAGGCCTCCGCGCAAGTGGCTGTTGAGGCGGCAAAGAAAGGCGTTCGGCGGGTACATGTCTTGGTTAAAGGGCCAGGGATGGGAAGGAATATCGCGATTAAATCTTTAAAGACCGGGGGGCTAAATGTCCTATCGATAAAGGATATAACGGCTATGCCCCATAACGGATGCCGACCTAAAAAGAGGCGGCGGGTGTAAGGGCTTTTAGTTTCTATTATGGCTAGATATCTGGGATCAAAATGTAAATTGTGTCGCCGCGAGGGTGTAAAACTATTTCTCAAGGGGGCACGATGCGATTCGCCAAAATGCGCTTTATTTAGAAAGCAGCAGGTGCCTGGGCAGCACGGTACCAACCGCCGCCGCCGCCGTCCGAGCGAGTACTCGCTTCAGCTTCGGGAGAAGCAGAAAGTGAAAAGAACTTACGGAGTGCGGGAGGCCCAGTTTAAGAATTACTTTGCGGCGGCCTCCAAGAGCAGAGAAGATGTGGGGGATGTCCTGTTGCAAACTTTGGAGCGGCGGCTGGATAATGTGGTCTACCGGGCTGGTTTGGCGCACTCCCGCTCCCATGCGCGGCAGATGGTGGGACATCGGAAGGTAACTGTAGGTGGTAAGATAGTCGATCGCGCTTCATTTTTGGTTGGTGTTGATGATACAATAGGCCTTACCTCGGGGGGTGAGGAGGAGAAGTGGGAGATTTTGCGGATGGACGCTGTCCCCCCGTGGCTGGTTCGTGATGAGAAGAAGAAGGAGATTTCCCTGGCTAGGCTTCCAGAGAGGGACGATTTAGGGTTAGACATTAACGAACACTTAATTGTTGAGTTTTATTCACGGTAGCCCGCCTCGTTTACACTGGGGTGGGATAAAAAGGAGGTATTTATGATCGGTTCAAACGACATCAGACTCGAAATCTTAGAGGAGGGGGGGGATATCGGCCGTTTCGCTATTGGACCGTTGGGTCGCGGGTACGGCCACACTTTGGGGAATTCGCTTCGGAGGGTTCTGCTCTCTTCCCTTCCGGGGGCGGCGGTAGTCGAGGTGCGTTTCTCCGGTGTGCCTCACCAATTTACCACTATAGAAGGGGTGAAAGAGGATATTGTTCAGCTAACTCTTAATTTGAAGAAGATTCGTTTTAATTTAGCCGATGAGGAGCCTGTCGGGTTACGACTTTCGGCTACGGGTGCGGGGGAGGTCACGGCGGGGGATATCGAGGTGTCCGCTGGGGTGGAGGTGGTTAACCCCGATCTGGTTATTGCTCATCTGACCGGTAAAAAGGCCAAGCTAGAAGCTGATCTGCTAGTAGAATCCGGTTACGGCTATGTTCCTGCTGGGGATCGGGAAACGCGGAAGGTTGGGGTGATTGTCCTTGATGCCATTTTCACTCCAGTTTTGAATGTGGCCTACCAGGTAGAAGCAGTTCGAGTGGGACAAATCACCAACTTGGACCGACTACTTTTGGACATTACGACCGACGGTACTGTTACTCCGAAGGATGCAATGCTTAGGGCGGCAGAGATTCTAATGCAGCACTTCTACCGACTAGCCCAGGGGGAACTGGAAGAAGAGGTTGCCCCGGTGGAGGAGAAGCCCCAGATGACTGCGGAGGAGGAGAAGCTTCCCTTGGAGGATTTAGAGCTGCCGACTCGGGTTAACAACAGTTTGAAGAAGGGCGGGGTCAATACTTGCGGGGAGTTGATGAGCATTATTTGGACGGGCGGCCTTTCTGGCCTGACGGGAATTCAAAATGTGGGGGATAAATCGCTGGAGGAGATTCGCGAGAAAGTAACCGCTCGGGGGTGGTTTGATGAGGAGGCTTAAGCTAGGCCGAAAGAAATCGCATCGCGAGGCCCTGCTTAGGAATCTGGCTTCGGATCTGGTGCGGCACGGGCGAATAAAGACGACTTTGGCAAAGGCCAAGGCGCTACGGCCGAAGGTTGAGCGGCTGGTGACGGCTGCTCGGGAGGGCACTCCGGGGAAAAAGCGTAAGATTATGAAGTTTTTCTACTCTGCCGAAGTGGCGGAGAAACTTCTTTCGGAGATCGGTCCGCGATTTAAGGATCGCCCTGGAGGCTACACGCGGATTGTGAAGCTGGGTTTTCGGGAGGGGGATGGGGCTGAGATCGCGATAATTGAGTGGGTGGAATGATGACCAAGACCTATACCACAAAAGCTAGGGATATTGATCGCCAGTGGCATCTTATTGATGTTGATGAGCAAATTCTGGGTCGCGTGGCGGCAAAGATTGCTCCGCTGCTTATGGGGAAAAACAAGCCAAACTACGCACCGTACCTCGATTTGGGTGATCATGTAGTAGTGGTCAACGCCGAGGGCTTCCGGGTAACGGGGCGGAAGGAGACGCAGAAGATGTACTACCGTGCTTCCCAGATGTTGGGGCACCTGAAGGAGGAAACTTTGGGGGAACTTAGAGAGCGGCGGCCCGGGGAGGCGCTACGGTTGGCGGTGCGGGGGATGCTCCCGGCTAACCGTCTTCGCGATTCGCGGATGGAGCGGTTTCATATCTATACGGGATCAGAACATCCGCACCAAGGACAGCTTAGTGATTCTTAAAAACTATGCCGACAAAAGGAAGTAAAACACAGCAATTTTTCCAGGGGGTAGGCCGAAGAAGGACGGCAACAGCGACGGTCCGCCTTTTTGATGAGCGTGGGGCTCTCTTGGTAAATAAGAAACCGATTGAGGAGTATTTTCCCGGAGAGGGGGCTCAGGAAGTCTATCTGGCCCCGCTGCAGGCGGTTGGTATGCTCGACAAGTTCCGGGGGGAGATCCGGACTTCCGGAGGGGGAAAACAAGGACAGTTGGGGGCGGTGGTTTTGGGGGTGGCGCGGGCGCTGCTGGCTTATGATGAAAGTCTGCGGCCCACTTTGGCCAAGCAAGGTTTGCTGACGCGCGACTCGCGGATGAAAGAGCGCAAAAAGGTTTACTGCCGTAGTGCTCGGCGGGCGCCGCAATTCTCCAAGCGTTAATCTTTCTCATTTGGGATCTGCTATAATTCGGTCACCGGGGTGTGGCGCAGTTGGCAGCGCGTGCGCATGGGGTGCGCAAGGTCGCCGGTTCGAGCCCGGCCACCCCGACCAGTGATTTTCTTAGCGACTAAGGAGCTTAGAAAAGCCTGAGCCGCGTTTCCCGACTGATCGGGATCACGCGGCCAACCTCCCTCTTGACAAAACTCTCAGCTTTTGCCTATTATTGATTGCGATGGAATCTTTGCGGTTGCCAGCAAATTTCACAGTGTTGCTTTTTAGCCTTATTACTAAGGGTCGCGGGCCTGGCGGCTAGCCTGTTTTTTACTAGCTTGCCGAACCCCGACCACGTCCCGGAAACCCGGGACTTTTTCTTTGGTTATCTACTTAGTCTTGGTTTGGGTCTGAGTCGGGTGTTGGCTAATTAAGAGGAGAGTGACGATGTGGGGCAGGCAGTACGAGCGGATTGGCTATTTTTGGGAAAAAGGAGAGGATTACGGTGGTTGACTGTAACAACGAGGTAGCAGCAGAGTATGTCCTCCAGTGGGGGGACGTCGGCGAAGTTGCGGAGGGGAATGACGTAGGTTCAGAGGGGGCCGAACCCGCGCCACCAGGTGGGTTTCCAGAAGGAACGCCTCCCGAGCTCAGAAAGCTGTGGTCTCTAGGACAGATCTCGCTGGGGACCATCAGAGAGCGGCTTGGGAGGTCTGGCTCCGTGTTTATGTGAGCCTCGGGCCCAGGAGTTGTGCTTCGCTTCGTGCGAGCTCGATTCTTGGGCCTCTTTCTTTGGCTCTGCAACACACCGCAAAGTGTGGACGGGAAGCTTTATCCTGTGCTATCTTAGGTTTATGTTTGAGCGCTCCCTGGCTAAGGGTTTGCCAGAAAAAATTGGCGAGGCGGTAAATATTTTTGGCTGGGTCAATTCCCGCCGCGACCATGGCGGGGTGGTTTTTCTGGATCTTCGCGACCGCAGTGGGGTGGTCCAGGTTGTCTGTTCTCCGGAGCAGGCGAAGGAGATTCGGGACGAGTGGGTGCTACGTATTGAGGGTGAAGTGCAAGCGCGGCCGGAGACTATGGTCAACCCCAAGCTGGTTACGGGTACGGTGGAGGTAAAGGCGCGGGAGGTCGTGGTTTTAGCGGAGGCGCAAACACCGCCTTTTGATGTTCATGATGATGGTTACGCGGTGAATGAGAAGACTCGGCTGAAATACCGCTATTTGGATTTGCGCCGGCCACGGCTGGCGCGCAATATCCGTTTTCGGGCCCAAGCGGTTAAGTTTATTCGCGATTTTCTCACCGCGCGAGATTTTGTGGAAGTTGAGACGCCTATTCTTTCTAAATCTACTCCGGAGGGCGCGCGGGACTTCTTGGTGCCCTCGCGGCTCCAGCCGGGAAAGTTCTACGCCTTACCCCAGAGCCCCCAGCAGTACAAGCAGCTTCTAATGGTCGCTGGCTTGGAACGCTACTTCCAAATCGCTCGCTGTTTCCGGGATGAAGACTTGCGCGCCGACCGCCAGCTTGAGTTCACCCAGCTAGACTTGGAGATGTCGTTCACTGATCAGGAGGAGGTTTTGAGCTTGACCGAGGAGCTGTTTACCGAGCTGGTTGAGACGCTGACGGATAAGAAAATTTCCCAGAAACCGTTTCCTCGATTAGATTATCAGGAGGCGATGGATAAATTTGGGACGGATGCTCCCGATTTGCGGAAGAACAAAGAGGATAAGGACGAGCTGGCTTTCTGCTGGGTGGTGGATTTTCCCCTGTTTGAGAAGGACGCTGAGGGTAATTTAGCGCCCTCGCACCACCCGTTTACGGCGCCCAAAGATGAAGACCTGCCCCTTTTGGAAACAGACCCGTCAAAGGTTCGTTCCTGGCAGCACGACCTGGTTCTCAACGGTCACGAGATTGCGGGGGGTAGTATTCGGATAACTAATCCGGAGGTCCTGGCCAGGGTTTTTGAAATACTAGGTCACTCCCGAGAGGAGACCCAGGCCAAGTTTGGCCATCTTTTGGAGGCGTTTGCGTACGGAGTCCCGCCGCACGGGGGAATTGCTCCGGGCATTGACCGAATTGTGGCCCTTCTCTTGGGAGAGGAGAGTATTCGCGAAGTGATGGCCTTCCCAGTTACTTCTTTGGGAACAACCTCAGTTATGAGCGCTCCGAGTACGGCAGACGAGGGGCAGCTTAAGGAATTGGGTATTAAGACCGACAGCTAATAGTTAAACAACCCCGCCCACCGACCGTTAACTGTTTTTATTATGTTTTCCTTCTTTTTTGTGCGCACTAAACGCCGCTTGCGGACTGGTGTTCGTCTCCTTCGCCGCCGGGTGGGGCTTCGCCCCCAACACACCCTTAGATATTTAGGGTTTTTCTTCATCTTTTTTCTCTCTATCTTCTCCAGAGCACCTCTTTCAGGAGAGGCGTCAGTCGGGTCCCCTTCTGCTGGGGGCGAGGTTGCCGGAGCTGAGGCACCCTCGCCGTTCGAGGCCGTTCTTCAGGAAGAGGAGTACTCTCCAACCTACCCGCGTCGTATTCCCAACAGTGATGACCTGCCACCCCTCACCGCTCGCGCAATTTTAGTTTTGGATGGGGAGAATGGGAAAATCCTTTACAAAAAGAATATTCATGAGCCGCTCTCTCCCGCCTCGCTGACGAAGATTATGACGGCCCTGGTTTCCTTGGAAAGATATTCTTTGGATGAGGAGTTGCTGGTGCCGGCGAACTGTCTTTTGGGTTTGGAGGGTCGGGCTCAGATGGGTCTGCTCAGTGGGGAGAGGGTGAGTGTAGAGACGCTCCTCTACGGCCTTCTCTTGAATTCGGCTTCTGATGCGGCTTGCGTTTTGGCTCGCGGGGCTCAGAGCGAGGTGGAGTTTGTGGGTTTGATGAACCAGCGGGCCCAGAAGTTGGGACTCTCCGAGACCAGTTTCGACAACCCGGTGGGTCTCGATGGTGCTGGTAATTACTCCTCGGCGTGGGACCTAGTAGTTTTGGCGCAGGAAGCGATGGGCAGCCCCGTTTTTAGGAAGATTGCTGGTACGGCGGAGGCTACTCGGGTTGGTTTTGTTTCTTCCAAAAAGCAGTGGCACAGTTTGAAAAGCACCAATGCTTTGCTGAGCGACCCAACACTTTCAGGGGTAACGGGGGTAAAGACGGGAAAGACAGTAGCTGCGGGAGAGTGCCTTATCGCTTCTTGGATTTGGCAGGATCGAGAGATCTTTAGTGCAGTTTTGGGTAGTGAGGACCGCTTTGCTGAAATGACGGAGGTCTTATCTTGGGTTCGGCAGGTATTCTCAATGTCCCTCTGAGAAGAGCTACTCCCCCGGACGCGCCCCGTTCTCAAACCACTCCTCGGTAACCGCGGGAAGATAGACTACACAGTCCCAGCGTTCTCTGTTCCCCGTCCCAATAAGGCCCTCGAAGACGAATATCGGCGCGAGGTATTTTTGCGGCTGGGGGCTTTCGAAATAGGCGAGGTAGGCCTTGTAGATGTGGACACTCTCTGGTTGGGGCAGGGAGAAACTCTCGTGGGGATCAGCTCCCTGCTTTTTTAGGTATGTCACCCGCCCCTCTCCGGCCAAGAGTCTCCTCCAAATTTGCTCTGGGGTTTCGAGGGGGTAGGTGGACCCCCGGTCCTCCTCGGCTTCCCAATTTTGGTATTTGGCCAGCGGGAAACGCCCGAGCCACTCTCCCTGTTGTTGGGAGATAGCCACCCAGATCGATCCTTCTTTGGGGTTTGGTCCTAAGATGGGGTAGCTTTGGCCGCTCACGTCTAGCTGTTTGATGATGTCTACTCGGGTGAGGTGGGCGTCTGAGAGGCTACCGGCCTCCCGTAGTTGGCCATTTTCGATTTTTAGATAGCTTGTTGTTTTCTGGCTCCTGTTCGCTGTGGGGGAGGGCAGGTTTAGGCGGTCAAGGAAGCCCGTGGCCTCGGTTTTGGCGCGTTCTTCTGGGGGCGCGGATCCTGGTGAGAGGCTTTTCCCCAGAATGCTGAGATCGGTGTCAAGAGAGAAGTTTAGACTGACAATATTTATCTCCATACTCTTGGCTTCGGCAATGAAGCGCTGGCTGCTGGAGGATAGAATCTTCGGTGGGGAAGAGAACCCTAGCTGCGCTGCCAACTCTTGGGCCCTTTGGCTCTTTAGTGGTGTGGTGGACACCCTCTTTATAGGGAAGACGGGCAGTTGGCTGGGAAGGTCAGGCAGTCTCCCGGTTGGGGTTTCCAGGGTGTAGGCCACATTCTCCCCCTCGATTTCCAGACCCGGGATGTTTTGGGGGGGGATTTTGCCAAAGCCTGTTTCTGGGAGTGCTTCTTCGGGGGGGAAGTAGTTTTGGTAGACGGTAACCGCGACACCCCACGCCACCTTTCCAGTAGCTAGCACAATCAGGAGAATGATGGAGAGGGTGACCGCTTTGCGGGTGTTGCGGGCAGTTTGGGTGAGACTCATGACAACGCAATTCATCTTAGCACAAGAAACGCGGTCCTGGCCAGTTGCCAACAACCTGTGTTGTAGGTATAATATCTCTATAGGTATGTTAGGAAGGCTTGAACACTTAGTTTAGAGAGGAGTCGGATGTGAAGAAGCTGGCATGGTTCTTGCAGAAGCACTCCACCGGGGCCTATCTGGTGCTGGTGGTAGCGGCGTTTGTATCTTGCGTTATTGTGGTTTACCGAACCTGGCGGATGGTGCAGAGACCGCCCGAGCGGATGGTCTTGGAGGTGTATTTACCTCCACAAGTAGCCGTCGAGTTCAGCGAGGCTAGTCTGCCGGGGTGGGTAGTTACCGAGCAGGGCCCAACCCGCTTCACCGAGGCGGAGTCGCTTACGGAATTGGCTTCGGTAGCAGCAGAGGTGGGGGTGAGGAATACCCTGCGTATTGCCCGAGGTGGTCTGCTTTATCAGACCGAACTTGCGGGGCGGGTGTGCTACTACCGAACGGAGGAGCCCGCGCTTTTTCGGCACGAGATGTGGGCTGTGATATCTCGCGGGTGGCTGGTGGCGGGGCATCTCCCGCGTTTTGAAGACGGTAAGCTGGTCATTTTCTGGGCGTACGATCCGGGAAAGTCGGGAGCATTTGATATTCTTCTCCTACCCCTGATTTTGTCCGGGATGGCTGGAGCGGTCGCTGTTGTTCTGCTAGCTATTAGTAAGGCGATGCTGGCGGCGCGGTTTCCTCTGCCTGAAGCTGACAGTGATACTGATGGTGGGTAGGGCGGGATTCCTGCCTTGGTTATCCAGAGACCCCAGTCGCTTGCGCTAGCAGGCAGCGGTTGGGGTCTTTTCTTTTCTCCTATAGTTTGGTAATATATAAGACATTCGGGCGAGAGACAGGATTTGTAGCGGAGAGGAGGAGAGGAATGTTGCAAGAGATGCGGGATGAGTGGGCGGGGACGCGTCGTGTTGATCGGGCGGTGCTGGTTTTCAGGGGGGTAATCTTTGCCCTCCTCGTGATAGGCCTTGCTTACATAGCGTGGCAGGGTTGGCTTGAGGGGCGCGACCCGTCCTTTGGTAAGGTGGTCTGGTCGGTGCACGAGATATACTCCCCGCCGGATCTCCGGTTGGCGAAAGCCTCGCTGGGGGCCTGTGTTGAGGAGTACTTTGCGGACTTTCAGGCGTTTGCTGAAGAGCCTAAGAGTGACACCGTCCTCATAGTCGAGAAGCGCAGTCTGTCCTGGAGACTGGTTTACATTACTAATGGGGCCAGTGGTTGTCACACCTATCGGGCGAGCGTTGAAGGGGGGGAACTTCCGAGGCCGACTTGGGGCTCCTATTTTCCGCTGTCCGACTCGGGCGAGCACTCGCCGCGACTTGGTACGGATGGTCGCCTGCGCCTGCCCTGGAAGTACGGACCTCACCTAATTCTTCCCGTGGGGGCCTTTCTTGGGGGAGTGGCAGTATTTGTTCTCTGGGCCCTATCTGGTGTGGCGGGGTGGATTTGGAAGCGAACTTACCCAGACTGTGTGGAGGAAACAGTTTGCGAAGGCTAATGCTCTTGGGCGGGGTCTCATTTATACGAGGCACCCGCCTCTCTTTTGGGCAAAAAAAGAGGTGGCTTGTGCGGGTGCACAAACCACCTAGTTCGGGTTGCTCTTGGCCTCAGCGGCTGTTTCTCAGTCGCCGCGACCGAAGAGATTGGCCGGATCCGTTGTGGATTCGACCACCTCCAGCCTGCCGGCTTCGTCCTTGTAGACGATGCTGATGAGCAAGAGGCTTTCGCCTCCCGGTCCCAGGATGGTGGCGGGCTGGAGCAGCCCGACCGCTGGTCGGTCGAGCTCGAACTCCTCTGTCAGCCACCCCTGCCCCTCAAACTCTTCGTGGATGATCAATCTTTCCCGGTCGTGCGGGACGAAGATGACCATCTCGTTGTCGCAGAGGGGGTCAAGGAAGGTCCAGGCATCCTGCGCCTGGTCCTGCTGGTCGGGGGTGGGTTTGCCACCATCGGCGAGGATAGTCGGCAGGAATATCCCGCCGGTGTTTTTGGTGCTGTACCATACGGGGCCGATAAGGGCGATCGCCAGGATGGCGATCACCAGTAACGAGATATAGAACTTTCGGGACATGGTTGCCTCCTTATGAACTATGACTGCTTGACTGTCTCCGTTTCCACTTAAAACAAAAAACCCTGCTTGCCGCTGGCGGTCAACCCGAAACCCGCCCGAGCCCGCAGAGATGGTTGTTAAGGTCCCTCCGATTCCTTCTTGGAACTCCTTAACTATAACACAAAATGGGCTAAAAATCAAGTCCTAGTCTTAATCTTCGGTCGGCGGCGGCAATTTGCTATACTTAAGCCAATGATTTCCAAATCTTTAACGAAAACGAAAATTCGCGTGCGCAGTGCGCCAAGCCCGACCGGGCGGCCACATATTGGCACCGCTTATAATGCCCTTTTCAACTATGTTTTTGCTAAGAAGTACGGGGGGAAGTGGCTGGTGCGGATTGAGGATACCGATCGGGCGCGTTACGATCCTGAGGGAGAGAAAGAGATTTTGGAATCTTTTCACTGGCTTGGTTTAGATCCGGATGAGTCCCCCGAGGTCGGTGGTGATTTCGGCCCCTACCGCCAATCAGAGCGGCTGGAGATTTACCAGAAATACGCGCGCGAGTTGGTTGCCGCGGGCGCAGCTTACTACTGTTTTTGCACCAAAGAGCGTTTGGAAAAAGTGCGGTCCCAATGCGCGGCAAGCGGCCAGCCGCCGATGTATGATGGCTGCTGCCGCGAGCTGGATTCGCGGGAAGCGGTGTCGCGGCTTAAGGCCGATGAATCTTTTGTCATCCGGCTTAAAGTGCCGCGAGAGGGGGAGACCAAATTTACCGATTTGGCGCGTGGGGAAATTAGCGTCGCCAACCGCGTCATTGACGATCAAGTGCTTTTGAAATCTGACGGCTTTCCCACTTACCACCTGGCGGTAGTCGTTGACGATTACTTGATGAAGATTACCCATATTATCCGTGGCGAGGAGTGGCTTTCCTCTACTCCCAAGCATATCCTTTTATATAACGCCTTTGGCTGGGAGCCACCAATTTACGCTCACACACCGCTGCTGCGCGGCAAGGACAAATCTAAGTTGGGTAAGCGGCACGGGGCACTACCGATCTCGGAGTTTCGTAAGCAGGGCTTTTTGCCGGAAGCAATATTAAATTACATCGCCCGGCTTGGTTGGACCCACCCGGAGGAGAAGGAGGTTTTTACCTTGGAGGAAATGATCGAGAAGTTTGCGCTGAAGGATCTCAATACCACAGCGCCAATTTTTGATCCTGTAAAGCTTACTTGGGTTAATGCACAACATATTAGAAGGAGATTGTTGGAGAATATACCCCTTCCAGAAAGACTAACTAGAACCGAGTCAACATCATCTTCTACACGTTCGGCCATGATCTCAGGGGCCACCACGACAACGCTGCCCTACATGGAGAAGGAGGGTTGGGTGGACCTTAGCAAGCCTGAGGATTGGGTAAAGGGTTCAGACATAACTAGGCTGATTGGCGAGCGTATTGGTCGGGCGGATGAGACCACGGAAATGGCTCGCTATTTTTTCGAAGCGCCCGAGATTGATCCCGAACTTCTGGTTCAGAAGGGCCGAACTAAAGAAGAGGCCAAGGAGATGCTCGCGGCAGCCGGAAATATTCTCGGTGAGGAAAACCTCGATCGTGATTGGCTGGAGGAGCAATTCCGCGCCGTAGCGGCCGAAAACGATTGGAAGATGGGGGAGCTATGCATGACCGTTCGGGTGGCCATCACTGGCAAGACCACCTCGCCCCCACTTTTTGAGAGCCTAGCGATTTTGGGAACTGGGGAGTCCCTTTCTCGGCTAGAAACCGCCTCCAATCTCCTCTGACCACTACTGCCGCTACTACCCTCTCACCGCTTTACCTCATTACACTAGTGTATTATACTAGGGTAGTGGGGGCTTTATGACCAAGATTTCGCGATACAAAGTTGATAAAAAGCTGGGGCGTAGGCTAAAGAAGGAGTTTTGGCAGTTTTTGGGGGCGGCTAAGGGGAAGGACGTGGAGGAATTCTTTGGAGAGTTTTTAACCCCGACGGAGATTATCATGTTTTCCAAGCGTTTGGCAATTCTGAAGAGGCTCGAGGTGGGTCAGTCCTACTCCCAAATACGAATGGACCTCAAGGTGACGAATGCCACGGTGGCCAAGATGAGTAATATCCTTCACCGCGCGAGTAGGGTCTTTCGTTCGGTGCTAGTTCGGTCTAGTAAGAAATGATGCCCTTTAGGGTTTAGTGATATCACACTAGTATATTACACTAGTGTAATATACTAGGGGGAGTGGGGTGGGGGTTGCTGAGTGGGTTGAGTGGTATAATTGTTGTCTATAGTTGTTGTCACGGTGCGGGATCGTCTAACGGTAGGACAGCGGCCTTTGAAGCCGTCAATCTTGGTTCGAATCCAAGTCCCGCAACCACCCCGATTTTCCCCAGCTAATTTCTTTCGTTTGACCAGGGAGATAATTCGATTTGCTTCTAGTGACGAGCTGCCCCCCTTTCCGTTTACCGCAGTGTGGTAAGTGTAATACATAGTGAGCCCAAGATTACTTGTGTCGGTGGGGGAACGGGGACTTTTGTGGTCCTTTCTGGTCTTAAAAAGTATTGCCGTCCCTCGGCGGTGGTCTCAATGGCGGATAGTGGGGGAAGCACTGGTCGGCTTCGGGACGAGTTTGGTATTCTGCCGCCGGGGGATGTTCGTCAAGCTTTGGTGGCGCTGTCGTCGGAAGATAAAGCGCCAACACTGCGGAGGCTTTTTTCTTACCGCTTCTCCCGGCTGGGGAGTCTTTATGGTCATAATTTTGGTAACCTTTTCCTGACGGCCCTTTCTGATATTTTGGGAGGAGAAGATCGGGCTATTGAGGAGGCTGGAAGGATTTTAGGTGTGCGGGGTCATGTTTTCCCGGTTACTTTAGACAATATTCAACTGATGGCCGAATATAAGGACGGGGAGCAGGTTTTGGGGGAAGGGGCGATCGACGATCGAAAGGATAGTAGCAACGGAGGAATCAAAAACCTTTCCCTAGTGCCTCGGGCGCGCCTTTTTGTGGGGGCCAAGAAGGCCCTCTTAGATTCGGACCTAATTGTCATTGGTCCGGGAGATGTTTTCACCAGCCTCCTTCCCAATCTGCTAGTTGAGGGAGTATGTGGGGCCCTTTCCCGTACACCAGCTCGTTTGGTGTACGTCGTTAATTTAGTAACTAAGCGGGGGCAGACTGACGGCTTTTCCGCCAGGGACCATCTGGAGTTGGTTGAGAAATACCTCGGGAGAGAGTTTGATTTTGTGCTTGTAAACCGTGCGCCGATTCCCGATGAAGTTTGGGAACATTATGAGTCTAAGGGGGAGTTTCCGGTGGAAGACGACCTGACGGGCTCGCGGATAGTTCGCGGGGATTTTCTTTCGGCGAGGATTCATCGAAATTTGGAGAGTGATAAAGCGCGGCGAAGCTTGATTCGCCATGATCCGGACAAGTTAGCGCGGGCGTTGCTGACGCTACTCGCTGGGTGACTTCCCCCCTTTGGTTTAAAGCAGCAATCTATGGTACTCTTCCATTGACCGGTTTTGGTGTGTGGGGGGGTGATAATTAATGGAGAAAAAGGATTTTCGAAAACATGAATCGCAACGGGTGGCCGTTTTTGTTGATGTGGCCAATATGTATTATTCGGCCAAGAATCTGCACGATGGGGCGAAGGTGAACTTCGGCCAAGTTTTGGCTCGGGCTGTTTCGGAAAGGCAGCTGGTGCGGGCGATGGCTTACGTGATTCGCGCTGAGGTGGGTGAGGAGCAAGCTTTCTACGAGGCTCTGGAAAAGCAAGGGTATGAGGTGCGGGCGAAGGATTTGCAGGTTTTTCCGGGGGGAGCGAAGAAGGGCGATTGGGATGTAGGTATAAGCGTTGACGCTATTAGGATGGCTGACAAGCTGGACACTATTGTTTTGGTTACTGGGGATGGCGATTTCGTATCCCTGGTTGACTATTTACAGAACAACAAGGGCTGTCGGGTGGAGGTTATCGCTTTTCGGCGAACCTGTTCGGGGAAACTAGTCGAAGAGGCTGATGATTTCTTTGATTTGGATAGCGACTTGCGGAAGTTTCTGATTAAGTGAGGCGGGAGTAGGGGGTGTACCATGCATAAACTTTTCCGTGCTACTTTTTTGGCTTTCGCCGCTGCTCTAGCGTTTGCCGCTCCGGCCTACGCCAAAGACTATTCTCTTGGCGAGGTAACTGTTGATGTTACTATTGATCCGGACCGCTCGTTTGCGGTGACCGAGTCGCGCCTTTATGAGTTTACGGGCGCCTTTTCTTGGGCCGATCTGTGGATCCCGACCCAGATTGTGCGGGATGGGTATAGCTACAATATTACGATTGCCGATTTTTCCGTTCGTGACGAGGACGGAACATTGTTACGGGTGGACGCCTCGCAGTCCGGGGGTCGGTTTTACGCCAAGTGGTTTCACTCGGCCCAAGACGAGACGAAGGTTTTTACCTGGTCTTATCGCGTAATTGGGGAAGGGGTTAAGAAGTATGAGGACACTGGCGAGTTCTACTGGCAAGTAATCGGTGATGAGTGGAAGAAATCCTGCGGCCCGGTGACAGTTACGGTTAATCTTCCCCCCGGTGCTACGAAAGAGGAAGTTAAGGTTTTTGGCCACGGACCTTTGTCTGGTCAGGCGGAGATCGTTGACGGGCAGACGACTCGCTTTACGGTTCCCGAGCTCCCCCCCGAAACCTTTGTTGAAGTGCGTACTTTGTTTCCGCCGCGGCTCCTTACGGGTCCCGCCGCTAGTGATGCCTCGTTGGAGGCGATTTTGGCGGAGGAGGAGAGTTTCCGGCAGGAAACTCTGGCCAAGCAGCAGCGCAACCAAACTATTGTTGTGGCGCTGTTGATTTACCTGGTGGGTTTCATCCCCCTAACTGTTCTCGGTTGGGCAATTTGGTACTACAAAGCTTGGAAGGCTAAGGGTAAGGAGTATGCCTTTACTGATATTCCTAAGTATGTTCGCGAGCTGCCCTCCGACCTCCCACCGGCAATAGTTGCCTCTCTCCTGAGGCAGGGCGGGATGCCGGATACTCGGTCTTTTGTGGCGACAATTTTTGATTTAGCTCGGCAGGGGTTTATTCAGATTGATGACAAAATTGATTTCAAATCTGGCCTGTTGCGGACTCGTAAGGAGATAACCACCACGCTGCGGGCGGACTACGAGAAGGATCGGGGTGGGCTGTCTGAGCACCAGCGGGCGGTTTTTGATTACATCTTTCTGCAGGTGGGGAAAATGGGTGAGGGGATACGGCTGGATGAGTTGAAGGATTATATCAGAAGCCACCCGACCACTTTCCGCCCGTGGTTCGGGCGCTGGCAGAAGCTGGTCCAGCAAGAGGCCAAGGCTCTGGGGTTTTTGGAGCAGGAGGGGGTTGCCCTAACCCGTAAGTTTTGGATTGTTTCGGGGGCGCTGGTGCTTCTTGGCTCACCGGTGCTTCTCCTTGGGGTATTTCTGATTCCCAAGCTCAAGCGTTGGAAGAAGCGGTGGGCGCGGGAGGCGGCGGAGTGGAAAGCCCTGCGCCAGTTCTTGGGCGATTTCTCTCGTTTCGAGGAGATTCCGCCCGAGGCGTATAAGCTTTGGGAGCACTACCTGGTCTTCGGAGTTCTTTTTGGTAACGCGGAGGGAATTCTCAAGTCTCTGCCGATAATTTTGGAGGACCACCGGGCGGTTCCGGCGGCTTGGTACTACGGTGGTTCTGCGGGAAGAACTCCGGCCTCCTTTTCGGCCATGTCGCGGAGCCTGTCTAATTTTAACTCCTCTTTTGTAGCCGCCGCGTCCTCCTCTATCTCTACTGGGAGTGGGGGTGGTTTCTCGGGCGGAGGAGGGGGTGGTGGCGGTGGCGGTGGCGGTGGCGGTGGCGGCGGTGGCGGCGCCGGTTAGTTGCTATTTCCTAGGGTAATCAGCTCCCCACCCTTGAGGACTTTTTGCAGCTTCGCCTTCTTACCATCAACTCTAACTGACACTCTTGGCGAAACCCCAGCGGTTTTTAGGTAGCTTCGGACAGTACTTCCCTGTGGCAACTCAACAACCTCTCCCCGCCCACTAAGGACATAGATGCTCGGTCGGAGCATCTCTTTTCCCAGACTTTTGATGAACTTCTCTTGCGGCGGTTTTTCGGGGAAGCTCTCTTGCCACTCGATTAGCCGCCCTGTCCAGAAAAGCCGGCTCTCCAAAGCGGGGGCGCTCTCTTGCTGCGTTTTAGGCTTGGATAGATCGGTAATTATTCCGAAGTCTGATTGTTGGTGCATCTCTTGGCTACGGATTTGGATTTCAAAAACTAGACCATTGGGACCAGCTACCCGGGTGTGGAGAGCTCTATAGCCATTGGGTCTGGGCTGGGCGATGAAATCGCTAATACCGATATTGGGTGTCGGTTTAAAGGTGCTATGGACAACTCCGAGGGCGGTGTAGCAGTCTTTTTCGGAGCCGACGACCAATCTTAGGGTGACGAGATCGTAGATATTTCTTAGGTCCTTATCGATTTCTTTGCGGTGCAGCTTTTTGTGGAGGCTGTACCAGTGTTTTTTCAGGATATCGTAATCAACGAAGGGCACATTTGCTGCGGACAGGGCTTTGACAATCTGTGCTGCTAGAGTGGTGAGGGTTTCTGTCCTTCGTTCAGCCTCCTCACAACTGTGGTTTTTGACCCAGGCGTACTTTTTGGGTTCCTCGGCGGCAAAACAGTAGTCCAGCAGATCGCCCTTGATTTTGTTCATTCCTAGTTTGTAGGCTAGCGGGGCGTATATTTGTCGGGTTTCTTCGCAGAAGCGTCGCCGCCTCTTTTCGGGGAGGAAGGCGACTGTCTGAATATTGTGTAGGCGGTCGGCCATTTTTACGACGATCACTCGTAGGTCGGTAGACATGGCCAGAAACATTTTTTTGAGGCTCTTCTCTTTGCTTCGATCTTTCTTTAGGTCAACCCGGCTAACTTTGGTGACGGCATCAACCAGGTAGCGGACCTCCTTGCCGAAGGCCTGCTCAATTTCTTCTAGGCTTGTACCGGCGTCCTCGATAGTGTCGTGGAGGAGTCCGGCGATGAGGGAGGCCTCATCCTGGTTCCAGCTATTTAGAATAAGGGCGGTTTGGAGGGGGTGAATGACATAAGGTTCGCCAGAGCTCCTTTCTTGGCCGTGGTGGGCCTTTTTGGCGAAGGCACTTGCCTTTTTTATGATGGCGCGATCAGGCCGTTGGGAGTTTTGGGAAAGGTTACCGAGGAGCTCTTTTTCTAGGTCACCGGGGGTAGCGGTCATTAATTGGTAACATTGTCTGCTATGTTATCGGCTTTGTCAATGTGGGGTACTTATTCGGTTCCTTAGGGTTGTGCTAACATAGCGCTAATGGTAGAGACACGAGTGCGGCCCCTCCTGCTATATTTTCTGGGAACGGTAATTCTTATTTTTTCCATCCTTTTTTTCGCGTACCACTTAGCTTACGCACGTAAGATTATCCCCGGGGTAGAGCTTTGGGGGGTGGCTTTGGGCAATAAGACTCGGGAGGAGGCGGTGGAGACTCTCCAGGCTAAGTTCTCTGGGGTGGGGGATCGGGAATTCGTTCTGGTTTCTGGGGAGGGGCGCTTTTCCAAGAACCTCTCGGAGTGGGGGGTAACTTTCGAGGCCACAGAATCGGCCCGCAGGGCCTATCTCCTTGGTCGGGGGGGCTCGGTCGTCGCGACCACAGGGGAAAAATTCACGGCCTGGTTCCAAGGAAGCACCATTGATCCTGCCTTTCGGACTACGGGGGAGCTGTGGGAGGGAAGCTCTCGGGAACTTTCCCAGTCTCTGAATAGGCCAGCCAAAGACGCTGGTTTTACTATTAAGGATGGGGCGTTAGAGATTACTCCCTCTTCCGAAGGCCGGGAGGTGGGGGAGGCCGAATTAAAACACCTTTTTAAGCAGGTAATTTTGACCAACGATTTTTCCGTGCGGGAGGTGCCGTTGCGGGTTGTCCAGCCGCGCCTTTTTGTGGAGAACCTCTCTCCCCAGCAGGAACGGGTTAGCCAAATGGTTTTTTCCTCGCCCCAGCTCACCTTTGGCTCCCGCCGCTGGTCCCTTTCGCCAGAGGAGATCCTGGCCTTTCTAGATTTTTCGTCGGATACCTCACCAGTCGCGGTGTTGCTGGATGAAGTGGTGGTGGCGTCCTTTGTTGATCAGCTGGCGGCGGAAATAAACCGTCCCGCTCGTGGAGGGACCTTTGCTCTCGAGAGTGGGCGGGTGATTGATTTTGCTCTGCCGCACGCCGGTTATAAGCTGGATGAGGCGGGGGCGAAGGAGGCGCTGGCCGCAGTTATTTTGGACGCGGAAACAACACAAGCCGAGCTGCTAGTGGCGGTTCAGCAGCCGCCAGCGCAGGCTGGAAACGAGTACGGGATTAAAACGCTTTTGGGTGTGGGAACTTCTAATTTTAAGGGCTCCATTGCTGGGAGGGTGCACAACGTCGGTTTGGCCTCTTCGCGTCTGGATGGGATTCTCGTTCCACCAGGGGAGGTATTTTCTTTCAATCAGAGTTTGGGGGATGTTAGCTCGGAAACTGGCTACCAGACTTCCTATATTATTAAGGAGGGTCGGACGCGTTTGGGGGTTGGTGGGGGTGTATGTCAGGTTTCGACAACCGTGTTCCGAGCGGCCCTTTACGCCGGATTGCCTATTTTAGCTCGTACAGCCCACGCTTATCGAGTTCATTATTACGAGCACCCTATCGGTCCCGGGCTGGATGCGACTGTCTACGAGCCCTCGCCGGATTTACAGTTCAAAAACGACACCCCCGCGCATATTTTGATCAAGCGTTATTTTTATTCCCCGACCAACACCCTAAAATTTGAGATTTACGGGACGGATGATGGTCGGAAGGTCCAAGTGACTGGCCCCATTATTCACTCGCAGACCCCTCCCCCCGACCCGGCCTATATTGAGGACGCCGACCTGCCCAAGGGGACGACTAAGCAGGTTGACTGGGCGGCGTGGGGAGCGAAGGTAACTGTGCGGCGGAAGGTTACCCGGGGGGGCGAGGTGCTGCAGGATGATAGTTTCTTTTCCAACTACCGGCCCTGGCAGGCGGTTTATTTGGTGGGGACGGGGGAGTAGAAAAGGCTCCCACAGAAATTAGAAATTCTGTGAGAGCCTTTGGTCCTAGCTGCAGACAAGCTCCATAAGCGCCTCGGTAGATAACTCGTGCGTGTGCGTCTTTGAGGGCGTCCATCCCGTTTCGATTCGTAGCTCGAGAAGGGTGATCGCTTGTCGGACTATATTATCGAGGAGTCCGGCGTCCTCGAGGCCGCTCTGTGCGCGTGCAAGCTCTTTGCGGAGAGTGCTTTGGGCTGGCTCCTCACCTTCAGTGCAGAGAAAGGTGGCGTCGATCCCGTACTTTTCCGCGCGGTGCTTATTCTCCCGTACCACTTCCATTGGAAGAAGCTCTTCTTCTTCGAGCTGGGACCAGAGTAACCGCCCGATTGTGAAGACAGCCAGAGCTAGGTCTTCTATCAGAGTTGGCTGGGTGGACAGAGGACGAAACTCTACGACAAGTTTTCCGCCAAGACACTTGATGCGCGCATCCCGCCAGAAGAGCCCAATTCCAATCGCCAGAGCCGCTTCGGGCCTGTTGTCTAGGATGAAGGGGTAACTGGCCACATCTTCAAGGTAACATCCTAGATCTTTGTAGTAATCTCGTGGTAAGCCAATGCGTAGTAGCCGGCCGCTTTCCAGTTCGGTATTGTTCCTGGTTTCGTGCGAGAGCCGCCAGACCTCGTAGCGCACGTCCGCCCAGCCAGTGTTTTGGCAATCTAACACGCTGGCGTTAGCTGAAAGGGCCACCGCAGCCGGGCTGATGGCCAGGAGACGGTTTAGTTTATCGACCGCATCAGGCCCAGAAGCGGTCTGTAGCGAGAACTGGAAGGCGTTGATCAGGCCAACCACCCCGGCCTCTCCAACAAAGACGCCGCCGATATGCGTTGGGCAACCTTGGGGCCGACACTGGTCATGGAAGTCTGGAACGGCTCGGTATTTAGGCGCATCTGTTCTCTCCACACCGCGGGTGTCAGCCCATGGTATGGTTCCACACCGCCCAACACGCAATCCATGCTGAGCCACTGTCTTCCGCAGCAGTGCTTCGCGTTGCCAGAGCTGGGCGAACCACCCCGAGAAACCCACTTCTGCCAGGTTCACCGGCTTCGGATGGAGCTCGATGATGCTGGCTCCCAACTCGTACCCTGCACCAATCTCGTCCATGATCTGCCGCTTCTCCCCCTTTGTTGCCAAGCTACCATCGGGGTGGAACAGGAAGAGCTCCAGCTCCGCGCCCGCTCTGGTTACCACAGCTTGGGGTGGCGCCTTCGGTACACTAGCCATCATATTATGTGCCTGGGCCCAGAAGGCCCCCCTCATCTCTCTTTCTCCCATCGC
>CAZUPF010000003.1:0-30181 GCA_964622035.1 uncultured Candidatus Saccharibacteria bacterium
GCGGGTTTTTCTCGGATAGGCATGAGGACATTCTAGCAAAGCCTTTGGAGGTGTAAAGCCCCGTTAGAGGTGGGCACCTCTACCGGGGTAAAGGGTTTGAAGAAAACCTGCATTTTAGGTATAATTAAGGTCGCTAGCCGAGGTGGCGGAATTGGTAGACGCGCAGCCTTGAGGTGGCTGTGGGCTTTAGCCTATGCGGGTTCAAGTCCCGCCCTCGGCACCATCCTTCGACAGGCTCAGGACGGGACGGGGTGTAGCCTAGCGGCCAAGGCGCCACGTTTGGGACGTGGAGACCGCCGGTTCGAGTCCGGCCACCCCGACCACCTTTCAATTAAAGCCCCAGTTGGTCTGTTTTGCGCTGTGACGTAGGCGTTTTCATCCGGTTCGAGCCTAAACAACTCTTCCCCAACAACCTCCTGATTCTCTTCACCCATCTTTGCATTTCCCTGTACCCTAAACGCCCGAAGCCGCCATATAAATATATTATTACGTGAGCCGACGCAGCCGTCCAACCCCCCTTGCAAAGTGATTAAGGTTAGCACTCTCACATGTTACTATTGGTTGGTATGTTCGCTCAAGAGCGCGTCGAACAGTTTGAAGATTTCTACAATTGGATATTCGACGTTATTTATCCAGACTGGTTGAGGTCGACGGAGGAGTCCATTAAGTTTCGCGGCTTTGTGCTGGACAAGCACGCTATAATTGAGCATCTTCTAGATTTGCTTATAGTCGCCCGATTTTTTGGGACAGTGTTTTCTGATAGGGCAGACGAGTTTAGATACGCTGTTCTGATGGATATGCCCTTCAGTAAGAAGCTAGATATTTTGCTAAAATCTGCTGTTTTAGACGGAAAGTTTCTAAAGAAGGTACGCAAAGTTAACGATTACCGTAAGGCCCAAGCCCACTTGAAGATTGGCAGCCCCTTCCGTGACTCGAACCCAGAGAACTTTGAGGATTTCAGTAAGGTTTCGACAGAAGTTACAAGCGTTCTTGTAAAGACATTGATGAGGGTTGACGATGCGATGCTAGCTCGCCTTCGCAAGCGGCTCGACGAGCTTGAAGGAGAGGGACACGATATCAGTAAGTTGGCAGAGTACATATAGCGGTTACTCTTATCTCTCGGAAAAAGGTTCCAATCTCGTCCACAGCTCGCAGCAAAGAAGTAAAACGTGAAAGTTACTGGGGTAAGAAACGGGAGAAGATATTTTCCCCAAGATTGGGGAACAACACTTCTCCCGGGACCTCTAGACGCGCTGTTGGGGTTTTATCAACTTCTCCCCAAAACTCATTGCACTTGCGAACAGCCAACCAACAGATAGCAGTAAGAGCGAAAGCAGGGCAGCTCCAAAACCTGACAAAGCCACGAAGGCAACGGCACCAACTACTCCCCCTATCATGAGGGCAATAAATTGCCAGATGTAGCCACCAAAGAAAAAAGTGGTAACCGTTGGCAAGAAGGCGCCGAAGAAAACCCAAGCCAAATAGTCTTTGAACGGTTTCTTCTTGGTAAAAATTGTTCCCAAGAGCCCGAACAAAAAGACCGGCAAAAAGGTACAACCATGCAGAGTGTAAATCGCCTTTGTCGCCCACAGTGGCAGGTATTCTCGATTAAGAAGCGTTAATCGCCAAAAGGACAACAGCCAATCCGGAAAAACACTTTCCATTAGTGTTAACATCCTCACCTCCCCTTTTTATAGTTCTGATTGAGTGTGCAAACTTTAGACACTATTATAGCATAAGCGGGCTCAGGCCTATTCAAGGTACAAGTAGACTAGCAAGCCCTAGTCTGTTTTTTATGAGACTTTACTCAGGCATGTCCGGACTTCGAAAGTTCATAAGAGACACAGGGAACATTTTCAAATCCTCTTTTTTTGTCCCACCACCACTCCCCCACTCCCTACTAAAAATAGGTTCCAATCTCGTCCACAGCTCCCAACCACCCTAACTTGAGACCTTATAGGTTTTGTGTTACGCTGCGGGTATCTGCGTTTGGACTGGCATTAGATAGACGAGGAGGGAGAAAATGGACTTCGGGGCGCAATGTCAGGATGTGCTCGATCTAGCTGCGGTGGTGAATGTGTTTGATGCGGCAGTAAATTCGGTGTCACGATGGGGCATCTTCCGCGATGCGGTAGAAGCCCTGCGTGCGTCCGTGACGGTGGCGAACGCTGTTGCCGTGGTCAATGCGTTCGACCAGGCAGACACCAACCAGGCAATTACAGGAGTAAACGGGAAAGGGGAAGACCTTAGTCGCGCATTAAACTTCTTGAGAGAGATCCTTAACCGAGATGGGCAGCAAACCGTGCTCACTATCGAGCAGGCCGGCTGCCTGGTCTAATTGGGACTGAGAGGCATCTCGGACTTAATTCTTGAGAGGGGGTGGTGACGCTAAACGTCCCGCCCTTCTTTTTTTTCAAAAACGAACGCTAGGGATAGAGCCCTCCCGTCGAGCTCTTCAGCGCGCTCTGCAAAATTCCTCGCGGGTGACGAACCAGTTCCTGACATCGTTTACGATACTCGACCATGCTTCGACAGGCTCAGCACAAGTATTCCCCCACCCTGCTTATATAATATATCCCATAAGTTGAATTTGGCGGGGTTTTATGGTATACTACCCCTGTAACGACGGGCTAAACCAGCCACGCTCTTTTAAAACTACCTGAGGTAGTCGGCATTGGGGAGTTTGGCAATTCTTGCTAGCTTCGCCGCTGCCGATTACCCCTTCCGCCGTGGGCGGATTGTAAATGGAGAGTCTCGGAGCTTGCTCTGAGACAAGGTAGATCGGAAAGGAGACGGGCAATGGCTAGACTGTCGAACAACCAGTCCAATGAGTTGGGGTGGTGGGAAGAGTTGGTCCGAAAACTCCGCCGGCTTGAAAAAGCTAGGGGGATGTATCGGCTTCACGCAGAGTTTTGGAGGGGGGTTGGTGTATCGGTTACAGTTTCGGGTATCAGTGGTGGTGCCGAGGCCAGATATACTATTTACCTTGCCCCCTATGCGCTTCGGGTTATTTGGGGCAGCGGCTATGGTCCCCACCCCCGCAAGTCGTTCGGCGCTACCCGTCAGCTTCTCCGTCACGTTATTACCGAAGTTGAAGAGGCGGTTGTCTGGGCGGAGCGGGAGCGAGAACGGTGGGAAGAGATTGAGGACGAGCAGCTGACCCGGCTTTGTCCTTGCGGGCACACACCTGCAGAGCATTACCAGGGGGACGGCCTCTGCGAAATTTTTGGGTGCAGGTGTCCGTACTTTGGCGCAGAGCTTTATATCTGGGAAACCCACACCATTACCTACGCTGACGGTGACCTGGGAGGGCTTGTCACTGTGGAGTAGCTAGTAGAGCAGTAACGGCAGCAGCGCGCCCCTTGTGTTAGCAGACATCGGGGGCGTTCCTTTTGAAGTTGTGCTAAAATGGCTACGAACGGCGTGGGCAAGGATTACCGATATATGGGGAGGGGGTGATTTTTTTGCAAATAAAAAAACGCGACGGGTCGTTGGAAGAATTTGACCGGGAAAAAATTTTTCGCGGCGCGCTGGCGGCGGGCTTGGCTGAGGAAGATGCCACCCCCCCCTAGCGCTGGCGGTTGAGGCCTGGATTGGCGGGTCCGCCGAAGGTACTGTGGTCTCGACGCTGGAGGTGCGGAATAAGGTGCTGGAGCTCTTGCGCGAAAAAGATTCCGAGGCCGCTGCCCGTTTTGAAGAGTACAAGAAGGAATAAACAGAGCGCGCTTGTTTTCTCGTTTTGGGAAACTATGCGGGTGTAGCTCAGTGGTAGAGCCCTTGCTTTCCAAGCAAGCAATAGGGGTTCGATTCCCCTCACCCGCTCCAAGCTCCCGTAGCTCAATGGATAGAGCAGGACGGTTCTAACGTCAAGGTTGGGGGTTCGAATCCTCCCGGGAGCGCCACGGACTATGCTCATCGTTAATTTTAAAAACTACCCCCAAGTTCTAGGTGACAAAGATGCGGCGCTGGCTAAAGAGTTGGAGCTAGTGGCACGGGAGTTTCCCCGGCTGAGGGTTGTTTTGGCGATTTCCCCACTTGATATTCACCAGGTTGCTGAGGCGGCGAGCCTTCCCGTTTATTCCCAACATGTTGATCCCGCCGGGGTGGGTCAAACGACTGGCCACATTGCTCCGGAGTCCGCTCGGGCGGCCGGAGCTTTGGGAACGTTGGTTAATCACTCGGACCACCCGCTGGAGCCCGGTGCGATGGTGCAGACTGTCTCGCAGTGCCGCGAGGTGGGGCTGGTGACGGTAGTTTGTGTCAGCTCGGTGGAAGAGTTGCGGGGAAGTCTGGAGACGGCCCCCGATTTTTTGGCTTATGAGCCGCCAGAACTTATCGGGGGAGAAATATCGGTGACTTCAGCCCAGCCGGAGATTATTGCCGAGGCCGTTTCTGCTGCTGGTGAAACTCCCCTACTCGTAGGTGCCGGTATTCATTCTGGCGAAGATGTTCGGGTGGCCTTAAGTCTGGGGGCGGTGGGGGTGCTGGTTTCCTCCGCTATTGTTCTGGCGGACGATCCCGCGCGCGAGTTTAGGGATATAGCGCAAGGATTCTCGGCCAGCGCTCTTCAGGAGTAACTATTCCCGAAAGATCGAGTTGCCCGGCGTTTTTCTTGAGGTGGTAGTGGTAAGTTGGTTGATAGAGGAAGATACAGGGTATGTCCTCGGCAAGAACCTCCTGAAAATTGGCGTAGTGCTCTTTTCTCTCCTCGGGGTCGCTGACTTTCCTCCCCTCCTCTAGAGCCCTGTCCGCTCTCATATTTTTATAGCCCGTGAGATTTAATCCGGGAAACTCCGTTTGGGTTGAATGCCATAGAGTGTAACGATCGGGGTCGGCGGCGACCTCCTGGCCCATGAGGAGAATATCAAAAGCACGCTGGGGCAGATCCTCACCCTTTAACTGATCGAGTTTTCGCGGGACGAGCGTTATCTCGAGGCCGGTTTTCTCCCATTCTTTTTTGAGAATATCGGCGGTCTTCTGGTGGTTTTCGGTGTCTGGAAAAGTGAGGCCAATCTCGCCGGTAAAAGCGGCCTCGGTTGTTTCAGCGTACTTGGGGGTGGCTACATCAATTTGCGCCCAATTTCCGGCTAGCGCCCCGTAGATTGGTACCCCTTCCCCGCCGACCTGCTCAATGATTTCCTCTCGGTGGGTGAGTTGGGCTAGCGCCTTTCTGACTTTCTGATCTTTGAGAAGCTCCTTTTCTCGTAAATTGAAAAGCAGGGAAAAGTAGCGCCCGCCCAGAGGCACCTTATGGGAGGAGAAGTTTGCCCAGGAGAAGTTGCGGGCTTCCAGGCCATCAAGTTCCCCCAGTCTGGCTGCGACTGCAATATCCGCCGCTGTTTCATAGAATCTGAAGGTGATCCTTTCCGGTCCCGCTCTGTCTGTTTGGACTTTGCTGAGCGTCAGCGTTTCGATTTTCCTCGTACTTCTTTCTAGGTTGGTAATTTTGTAGGGACCGGAGCCAACCGGGACAAGGGGTAGCACTCTCCCCGCTAGGTGTTTGGGAAGCAGCCCAATAGACACTAGGTGGAGAAGGGGGGCGAAGGGGTCCTTGAGCGTGACCCGGACGGTGTGCCGATCGACCTCTTCTACTTGGACATTTTTAAACGCCGGGCTTTGGGCGGCGGTGTAAGTGACGTCCGTGGCGGTTACCGGCGCCCCGTCGTGCCAGGTAGCGGTGCTGTCGAGATGGAAGGTGTAAACCTTTCTGTCCTCAGACACCTCCCAGGATTTGGCAATTCCCGGTTGGATCTGACCCTCATGGTCTATCTGGGTTAGCCCGCAGAAGATAAGCTGGGAAAGGTCCCGGTCGACTGGGTTTTCTTGGGAGAGGAACGGGTGAATATTTTGGGGCTGACCAACCATCCCCTCAATATGGGTAGTGGGTCCGAGGAGGAGTGCCAAAATTGTGGCGAGGATGGTAGCCAGGTTCGGCATAGCAAATCAGACGACTGTTCCCAGAAGGGAGAGAAGGAGAAAGACGGTAGCGAAGACGATGGTGGTAATAAGTAGTACCCTCTCCACTCCCCGTTTAGTGCGATAATTCCCGCCCCCAAATGTTGGAGAGAGTCCCGAATTTTGGGATTGAATGAGAATCAATCCAATTAGGACGAGGATGACGACTATTTGGATTATCTGCAGGGCTTGCGTCATAGGGTATGTTTAACGACACGCTCTGCCAAAGAAAGAACAATGGATAGAGCGGCCAAGGTTGCCAGCCGTGAGAAGCTGACCGTTGGGATGGTAAAGCCCATCCCGGAGAAGCCGGGGAGTACAAAACCAGTTATGTAGACTCCCGGAATGGCCAAGATGGCCAGGTAGAGGGCTACGAGGGTGTAGGCCCAGGAGAATAGCCCCAGAGTTAGGATGTTCAGCGGGAGGGTGATCAGTTTTAGTACCGGTTTAATTGTCAGATTGACTAGTGTTAGTGCGAGGACAACTAGTACCAAGCTTCTGGTGTTTTCGACAACGAGTGCTGGAGTAAACTTAGCTAGGAGCCAGAACACGACCCCGTTGACAATAAGACTGCGTGGAAGGGACTTCATCGGTACCGGAAATGTAGCATACGGCAGCGAGAGTTTCAACTTAGGGGTGTCGGTTGAAGTGTGTTAGCATTGGGGTGTTGTGAGGGGGAAACTCTGCCTGCTCTTCTATATCCTTCTGGGGTTACTACTTCTTCCGGTACCGCCTGTCTGGGCGGCGGGGGAGTTCACCGCGGTGTATGATGTAACCTACACTGTCAGCGAAGATACTACTTGCGAGGTACTTCAACGGATTTCTCTCACGAACACGACCCGCGAGTATTACGCTTCGGAGCACAGCTTAAGTGTGGGTGAAGCAGAGATTACCGATGTTTGGGCCAGAGATGCTGGCGGGCTACTTAGTCCGCTAGTCGAGGTGCACGACGGTGAGCAAGTGATACGGACGGTTTTTAGCCGGCCGGTAGCTGGTGCGGGCAAGGTGCTTACTTGGGATTTGGGTTATAAAACCAGTGTCGCCGAGAGGCGCGGTCGTCTTGTTCGGGTGGATCTACCGGGAATTAAGCGGCAAATAGGGGTTTCCTCTTACTCTTTGAAGCTTCGCGTTCCCAAGTCTTTTGGAGGTTTGGCATATGTCTCCCCCACCCCCCGTAGGAGTTGGCAGGACGGTACTTACCAAATTTTTGAATTTGATCGGGAGCAGCTGGAGCAAGGTGGTGTCCGGGTGGGGTTTGGGGAGGAACAAGTCTTGGTTTTTGATCTGGCGTATTATCTTAAGAATCAGCATGCGCAAAAAGCCTATGCGGAAATAGCACTCCTGCCCGATATCAGCGGTCGCCAGAAGATTATTTTTGAGAAGCTTGTCCCGCCACCCGAGGAGATTCGAGTTGACGAAGATGGCAACTATTTGGCTAGATACTTGCTCCCTCCGGCGGAGGAGCTAACGGTTAGCTTCTCGGGAAAAGCGGTTCTATCTTACCCAGAAAAGGAGAACTTTCCGGCAGGAATGCGGGGAGACCTCCCGCCGGATTTAGTGGAGAAGTACACGAAGGGCCAGAAGTATTGGGAGGTTGAGAGTGGGCAAATTAAGGAAAAGGTTCAAGCGCTGACGCGTCCGGAAAGAACGGTGGCGGAGAATGCCCGCTCGATTTACGAGTACGTCGTGGCCCACTTGGCCTACAATGCGGGGCGGGTGGGTGGTGACTTTGAGCGTTTGGGAGCAGCTGCCGCTTTGGAGAATAGGGACCAGGCGTTGTGTATTGAGTATGCGGACTTATTTGTTACCCTCTGTCGGGCGGCGGGAATCCCGGCTCGGGTCATAGATGGGTTTGCCTATAACGACGATCCGGAGATCTCCCCTGTTTTGGAAGATGTCCTCCACTCGTGGGCGGAGGTGTACCTCCCGGGAGTGGGTTGGTGGCCGGTAGACCCAACTTGGGGCTCGACCACCGGAGGGGCGGATTATTTTTCTGATTTTGATCTTGAGCACTTGGCCTTTGCGGTAAAGGGGAGCGATTCCGAGACACCGTATCCTGCGGGGACCTATCGGTGGAAAGAAGATCAGACGGGGGCGATAACGGTCTCCTTTTTCGCGGGGGATTTTGGTGGGGAGGACGATGTTCGTTTGGAGGCGGAGCTGTTGGTCCCTGACAGAGCGGTTTCCGGTTGGCCTACCGAGGGGCGATTGGTGATTAAAAATGTGGGAGCGCAGAGTGCTTTTGCGGTTGTGGCAAAGATCGTTGCTCAGGGAGCGCGGCTGGCGGGTGCGGAGGAAACTAACCTGGGCACGCTCCCCCCTTGGTCCACGAAAGAGTTAACTTTTAGGCTTTCCGGGGGGTGGTTTAGCGAGTCTCTAGGACAGATAGAGGTGGGTTTGGGCTACTCCGATTCTGGGGGGAATGAGACGGGTGAGGTATTGCGCCGAGAGGTCCAGTTTGTGCCTTTTTGGCAGTACCTTTTTTCCTGGTGGCTACTGCTACCGCTAGGTTTGGTCTTTCTAGGGTTTGGGGTTTGGAAGGTGCTTGACATTCGGGAAAGGTTTGGGTAGTGTTCAGTTACTATGCCCGTTACCCTCTATCGGCGTCAGAAGCAGATCCTCGATTTTATTTCTCAGTATATTCAAAAATACGGCTCTTCCCCCACCCTGGTGGAGATTGCTGAGGCGATGGGGCTTTCTTCTCTGGCTACAGTTCATGAGCACCTGGAGGCGCTAGAGAAGAAAGAGGTAATTACGAGATTTAAGGGCGCGGTGCGGGGAATTGAGGTCTTGGCCGAAGATTTGGTTGGGGTGCTGGAAGGGATTGAGGTTCCCCTGGTGGGTTACATTGCGGCCGGGAAACCGATTGAGGCGGTTGAGGACCCCACCGAGACAATCACTATTTCGCCGCAGCTGATTTCCGGTAAAAAGCGCGCTTTTGTCTTGCAGGTCAAGGGCGAATCAATGATTGAGGATGGCATTCTCGATCACGACTACGTGGTGGTTGAGCAGCAGGAAACGGCGAACAATGGGGACATCGTTGTTGCTCTTTTGGAAAACGGATTTGCGACCTTAAAACGCTTTTTCAAGGAAAGGGATCGGATTCGTCTGGAACCGGCCAATGCGCGGATGGAGCCGATCTATGCGCGCAATGTGCGGATCCAGGGTCGGGTGGTTGGGGTAATCCGTAGGTATTAGTCCCTCTCAGTTATTATTCAAGGGGGCGGGGGCGGAGTTTGTGGTAGAGGTATAGAACACCGAGGATGAGCAGGGCTCCGAGGACGAGGTGCTCGTATTGCTTAATCGCTGGCTCCACCTGCGCCCAGTTGTCTCCCAGAACAATCCCCGCATAGGTGAGTAATGTTGTCCAAGCGGCAGTGCCGAGGGTGGTTAGTACCAGGAACTTCCCCATGCCCATTTTTACAAAGCCGGCTGGGACGGAAATAATGCTGCGGATAATGGGGATTACGCGGGCGATCAAGACGGCCCACTCACCACGGCGAGCGAAGAATTCTTCGGCCCTTGCCAAGTCTTTCTCGGAGACAAGGATATATTTTCCGTACCTTCCAATTAGTTGGCGAAACCTGTCCCCGCTGAGGACGGCGCCGATGGCGTAGAGGGCGACCGCTCCCAGTACAGTTCCCAACACCCCAGCACCGATGGTGGGTAGTAGGGAGAACTGGCCCTGAGCAACTAGGAATCCCGCAAAAGGCATAACCGCCTCGGAAGGAATCGGAGGGAAAATATTTTCCAGCGCCATAACGGCGGCAATACCGGGATAGCCGGCGGAGGATATGAGTCCTAAACTAAATTCTACTAGTGGTCCAATAATTTCCGGCATGGGGCTAAATTGTAGCGTTTTTAGCTAATCTTTGCCACTCCTGGTCAACCCCAGCTTGGATTTGGGTTAACACCTCTCCTTGTCGTTGGGGCTCGAAGAGATGCTTGAAGCGGCCCTGCGCTTTCAGAAAATCCTCCACCGGTCTTGGTTCGGGAACAGCTACGGTGACCTGCGTTTTATCTCCAACAACCTCGTAGAGCGGCCAGAATCTGGTTTCTACGGCCAAACGGGCTACGGTGACGGTTTGTGAGGGGGCAAATTTCCAGCCGGTGGTGCAGGGTTGTAGGATATTAATAAACTTCGGACCGGGGAAAGTCAGGGCTTTCTCAACTTTGGCTGAGAGGTCCGTCAGATGAGAGATGGACGCCTGAGCAGTATAGGTAATACCGTGGGCAGCGATAATTCTGGTTAAGTTTTTTCGCTGGGTGGGTTTTCCTAGCGCCCTCTTCCCTACTTCGGAAGTGGTGGTCCAGGCACCGAGGGGCGTGGCCGAAGAGCGTTGGACACCAGTATTCATATAGGCCTCATTGTCGTAGCAGATGTAGAGCAGGTTGTGCCCCCGTTCGAGAGCTCCGGAGAGGCTCTGTAGGCCAATGTCGTAGGTTCCCCCATCGCCACCAAAGACAACGATGGTCGGTTCGGGGGATTTTTTGCTGGTATTTTTCTTCAAAAACTCAACTGCGGCGCAGATTCCCGAGGCGGTTGCGGCCGCATTTTCAAAAGCGGAGTGGATGAACGGACACTCCCAGCTGGTATACGGGAAGATGGTGGTGGTTACTTCAAGACATCCCGTAGCTCCAACGACGACCACCGGTCCGGCAATACTGCGCAGCACCGTTCGCACGGCAAGGGGAATGCCGCAGCCGGAGCAGGTCAAGTGTCCTGGAGAGAGTCGGCTGGATTTCTCAGCTAGTTCTTTTATGTTCATCGGTTTTGGAGAAGACTTTCTATATCCTCGGGACCAAAATCGCGCCCCCCGAGCCCAAAGATGATACTTTCTACCACTGGCGGATTTTCTAGGCCATACAGAGCGCTTTTGACATCGAGGTAGAGCGGTGCCCCCGCGCCGTAAGTCGGGGTGCGGTCGAGAACGATTACCTTCTGGCAGTGACCCAAGGCCTCTTTTACTTTTTTGTACGGGAAAGGTCGGAAGAGTCGGATTTTCAACAGGCCGACCTTTGATTTGCCGATCGTGTGTTTTACGGTTCCGGCGGTAGAGCCGAGCGTAACAATGGCCACACCGGCTTTATCAAGATTAAATGCTTCGATGGCGGGGTAGCCTCTTTTGGTGATAGTTTCAAGCTCCTTAGCGACTTGGGGGTAGACCCCAAGCGCTCGGTTCGCTGCGCCCATTTGTAGTTCCTTAATTTCCATTTGGGAGTTTGGTAGGGCTAGAGGCCCGAGCGTTTCTGGTTTTTTGTTGTCTAGAAGGTTGGTTTGCGGTTGGTAAGGACCAATAAATTGTTGAACAGTTTCGTCGGCGAGAGTGGCGACACGCTCAGTAGCGTGACTGGTGATGAAACCATCTTGGCAAACCATAATTGGTAGCTGGACCTCGGGGTGCTCGGCAAGTTTTAGGGCTAGCAGGGTGTGATCGTAAACCTCTTGGGGATTTTCCGAGTAGATTTGTAGCCAACCCTGCTCGCGAACCCCCATCGTATCCGAATGATCGCAGTGGATATTAATGGGACTGGAGAGGGCTCGATTGGCGATTGACATAACAATAGGGAGTCTAAGGCCGGAAGCGACGCCGAGAACTTCGAACATTAGTGCCAGACCGGCCGAGGAGGAGGCCGTCATCGCGCGAACCCCCGACGCTTGGGCGCCAACCACGGCGGACAGGGCGGAATGCTCTGACTCAACGCGGATGAGCTCCGTTGCGACGAGGCCATCAGCGACCATTCCGGCAAAACCCTCTATAATTGGTGTTTGGGGAGTGATTGGATAGGCGGCAACAACAGCGGGGTTGACTTGCCGCATTGCTTCCGTGGTGGCTTGGGCGCCGGTGAGGGCTAGAACCTGGGTTTTACTTGGATTGTTTGTTTTCATTCTTTAACCATCTTGATTGCTTTCATGGGACACTCATTGGCGCAAATTCCACAGCCCTTACACTTGGTGTAGTCAATATGATCAATCCGGCCGTCCTTAACTACGATGGCATTTTCCGGGCAGAAGTTGGCGCAAATTAGGCATTGGGAGCATTTTTCTTTGCTATACTCAGGGCGCGTTCCCTCACGCCACTGTCCAGTAGCTATCTCTTTTGAATTTCCTGCGGTGGTTATTTTTCCTCCGGGGAGAATGCTCATTGCTGTTTCATCTCCTCATACCCCCTCTCCATGGCGGCGATGTTTTTCTCCGTCATATCCTTTCCCCATTTAGTGGTTAGCTTGACCCTCACAATCTCGGCGGCGTTATCTAGTTTAATTTCAAACTGGGGATACTCTTTTTCGACTACCGCAATTAGGGCTCCAACCATAACTAAGTTAGGAAAGTTCTTGCCTAGGAAAAAGTGGGCAATTTTTGAAGCGTCGAGCGGGTATATCTTGTCGCCGGTATGAGTTTCTCGATCAGAATTCACAACGAGAATAGTTGGTTTGGCGGTTTGGGCAGTTGCGAGAAGGCTTGGTTCGAGGACAACGGTGATATCGGGAACCTCGATTTGGGAGTGGAGGAGGATCGGCTCCTGTGAAAGACGGACAAAGGCGGATACTGGAGCACCGCGCCTTTCCGGACCGAATTGGGGAAAGGCTTGGAAGTGGAGATTTTGGGCGAGTGCCGCCTCGGCCAAAATTTGCGCAGCAGTCTTCGCCCCCTGACCGGCACGAGCGATGAATTTAATTTCCAGAATTTCTTGGGCAGGCATCGCTTTTCTATGATAGCATAAAGGTATGGGAATTTTATATCTGGTCTCGACTCCCATTGGTAACCTTGAAGACATTACTCTACGTGCGGCCAAGACTCTGCTGGGGGTGGATTTGATTCTCTGTGAGGATACCCGACGGTCCGGGCGGCTACTGGAGTGGCTTCGTAGCTCGGAGGAGCTGTGTTTACCGGAACAGCCGCGTCCGGAGCTTCTTTCCTACACTGATTACACCCGGGGAAAGAGGACAGATGCCGTTTTGGCTCGCTTGGCTCGGGGGCAGACTGTGGCGCTTATTTCTGATGCCGGTACTCCCCTCCTCTCCGATCCTGGGTTTAAGTTGGTGCAGGAAGTTATCCGGGCGTCGGCCGATTTTGCAGTGCGGGTTGAGTCTTTGCCGGGGGCCAACGCCATCCTGCCCGCGCTACAGCTATCCGGTCTCCCGCCGGACAGATTTGTTTTTTTGGGTTTTCTGCCAAAGAAGTCGGGAAGACGGAAGAAGCTTTTAGAAGATCTGATTGGCACGCCCCTCACCGTTATTTGCTTTGAATCGCCGCACCGGTTACTGGCTACTCTGGAGGATATTTATGCTATTTCGGAGGAGACGGGCGTGGCTGTCTGTCGTGAGTTAACTAAGCTGCACGAGGAGGTTTTTCGTGGCTCGGTGTCTGCGGCTTTGGCGCATTTCCGTTCCCAAGGGATAAAGGGGGAGGCGACGATCGTCTTCCGATTTCCGGATTAGACTAGCGCGTGTGAAACTTTGCGGGCAATAGCCAACTCCTCGTTAGTAGGGATGACCAGGACCGGGAAATCTCCCAAGACTTCAGTTAGGCCGTGAGTAATCATTCCCCTGACCAGATCTGATCCTTCGGCGACCGCCCCAGTAAGGATCAGAGCATCTAAACCGCCAAGGGCAGTAGTGTAGGCGCCAATACCCTTTTTTATTCGGTAGGCATACATTTGTAGGGCCAAACCGGCGCGGTACTTCTTTTCCGGTTCCGCCTCCTCATCACTGGCCATTGCGAGGATCTCCCGCACATCTCCGCTAAGTCCGGAGACTCCGGCGAGCCCTGATTTTTTGTTAAGCATTTGCCTAATTTCTGAGATTGTTAACCCGCCCTCTTCTTGCAGGAGAAGAGGGATTGACGGATCTATGTTTCCTGAGCGAGTGGACATCATCAGCCCCTCAAGCGGGGTCATCCCCATGGAGGTATCAATTGGTTGTCCGTTTTCGATAGCTGTAATTGAGGCGCCCGCTCCCAAGTGGCAGGTAATGAGCCGTAACTCGTTGAGGGGGCGTTTAAGTTTTTTTGCTGCTTCATGAGCAGCATACTCGTGGGAAAGGCCATGGAAACCGTAGCGGAGTAGTTGGTATTTTTCGGTTATTTTTCGTGGTAGCGGGTAAAGGCGCGCATAGTCTGGCAAATTAGTGAAGAACTCGGTGTCAAAGCAAGCGATGTTGGGAGTCTGCGCGTAAGTTTCGCGGCAAACCTTGATAAGTCTTAGCGCAGGCGGATTATGCAGGGGTGCTAGCGTGCCCGCCTTCTGGAGACTACTAAGAACTGCTGTGGTTATTTCCGTTGGTTGGCGAAAATCGGCTCCTCCGTGAACGACCCGGTGCCCAATAACATCTAGATCTTTAAGGTCTAAACTATCTAGGATACCTGTTGTTAGTTTTTCTAGGTTGGAGAAATCCGGGTACTCGGCTCTTTCTCCGGCGATCTGGTTTAGCTTTTTATCAAAAAGCGCCCAACGGAGGGAGGCGCTGCCCGCATTGAAGACTAAAATCATATTAGTGTTCCGGACTCTCCAGTCTCGATACCTGCGGCATTAGCCTCGTCGGTATCGATGTGCATTGCCAGTTTGTAATTTGGCGCTACGCGAACGAGAACATTCTCAAAAACCACACTGCGCGGGTCGGAGTCGATATTTATACCTACCAGTGTCCCGTCTTCCAGACCAGCTTCTACGGCTTCGAGAGGACTCAAATGAAGGTGCCGCCAGGCAATAATCGCCCCCCGGGCAAGCTCTACCACCCCTTTCGGACCAACCAGGGTGATTCCCGGCGTTCCGGCGTGCTCTAGCTCGTGGGTGTCGCGGATAGGGGGGTCGATTCTCAACAACCGCGCGTCAGTTTTGGAGATTTCCACCTGATTGTAGCTGCGGAGAGGGCCGAGAATGCGAACTTGAGCAATCTCCGCCTGAGGGGTTTTGATGGTGACCGTCTCTTCGGCCGCGAATGTTCCTGGTTGGGAAAGTTCTTTTCGGGGATGGAGCGTGGCTCCCGGACCAAATAATTTCTCCAGGGTTTTTTGATCTAGATGAACATGGCGCGCCGAGACTTCGATGGGAATTATCATAGTAAGCTTTTTCCCGTCATTAAGCTGGGCTTGGGGATCCCCATCAATTTTAGCACGGTTGGGGCGATGTCGGCGAGGATTCCACTTTGAAGCTCTTGCGGTCGAAAGATCTCTTTGGTCCCGACCGCAATGAAGGGAACGCGGTTGTTGGAATGGGACGTCGATGTCTCTCCAGTAGTGAGGTCGATCATTTCTTCGGCGTTGCCGTGATCGGCGGTGATTAGGCACACCCCTCCTGCTGTTAGAACGGCAAGGACGATATTCTTTAATGCTTTGTCTGTTGCCTCTATCCCTTTAATGGCGGCCTTGATGATTCCAGTATGGCCCAGCATATCAGGATTGGCCAAATTTACTAGAACAAAGTCATAAGGATTTTGAACTAGCCTCTGTTCCACCTCGCTGGCTATGGTAGCTGCGGACATTTCCGGATCCTGGTCGTAGGTAGCGGCTTTTGATGACGGCACGACGACCCGGTCTTCTCCAGAATAGGGGGGCTCAATTCCCCCATTGAAGTAGTAAGTGACATAAGCATATTTTTCACTTTCAGCCACGTGCAACTGCCTTCTCCCCTGTTGCGAAACGACTTGGGCCAGGTTTGCTCTGATTTGGTGGGGCACAAAAGCTGAGGCGGAAACAGGAATTCCCGTCTCGTACTCGACGAGGCTGACGAAGAAGAGATTAGCTAGATAAACTTCTCTATCGAAGTACTTAAAATTTTCCAGAACGAAGGCCTTAGTTAGCTGCCGAGCGCGGTCGGCTCGAAAGTTGAAGAAGATAAGGGTGTCCTCATCGGCTATCGGGTTTCCTCCGATCAGGGTTGGTTTGATAAATTCGTCTGTTTCCCCGCGGGCGTAAGCCTGCCCAATCGCCTCTTCGATAGTGTTGGCCTTCTCCCCCTCTCCTTTGGTGAGGGCGCGGTAGGCTTTATCTGTTCTTTCCCAGCGGCGATCCCGGTCCATGGCGTAGTACCGCCCCATTATTGAGACAACCTTCCCTACTCCTAGTTCGTCTATTTTTGCCGTGACCTGGGCGGCGAATTTCTGGGCGGATTTGGGGGGGCTATCGCGCCCATCGGCGAAGAAGTGTATTTTTACCTTGTCGTGGGAGAGCCCCTCTTTAGCGCAGAGATTCAGAAGGGCAAACAAGTGGTCAATGCTAGAGTGAACGGTCCCCCCGCCGACCAGACCCAGCAGATGGAGGCGGCCATCACCCTCTTTTGCTTTGTGAATGGCTTGTATAAAGGCCGGATTTTTGAAAAAGGTTTTGTCTTCGATGGTGCAGTTTATTCTGGAGACATCCTGCCAGACAATTCGCCCGGCACCGATGTTGAGGTGTCCAACTTCCGAGGTGCCAACCTCTCCCTCGGGAAGTCCCACGGCTTTTCCCGAAGCCTTAAGTTGTGTGTGTGGATGAGCCACCCAGAGGCGGTCGAAAAACGGTGTTTTGGCCTGCTCGATAGCATTCCCCGGCCCCGGAGGAGCCAGGCCCCAACCATCGAGGATAACAAGGGCCACAGGTTTGTAGATGTTATTACCTGTGCTCATGCGTATGGTTGGGTTCGGTTTTTAATTCCCGCTCGATCGCTAGCAGCCGGTTATATTTCGCTACCCGCTCGCCTCTAGCGGGGGCGCCAAATTTGACATACTCCGCTCTAATCCCCACTGCTAGGTCGGAAAGCAAGCTAGAGTTAGTTTCCCCGGCGCGGTGAGAAACAATGATCTTGAGGCCACCCTTCTTAGCCATTTTGGCAAATTCTAGTGTCTCGCTTAGGGTTCCTACTTGGTTAGGCTTCACAATAACCGCGGCAAACAGGTTCTCCTTAACTAGGGACTTTAACTTTTTAGGGTCAGTTACGGTTAGATCATCAGCGACAAGTATCATCCCCGCGAGCTCTTTGGCGGCTCTCCAACCTTCCAAATCGGTTTCAGCGAATGGATCCTCTAGAGAGAAGAGCGACGGAAATTGGTTTTTTAGATCCTGATAGAGGAGTAGCAACTCATTTGCGTTTTTTGTTTGCTGAATTCCGGAGAGCTGATAGACTTTACCGCGTAAGAAGGAATTGGCGGCAATATCCAGACACATTCCTACTTTCTCAACCTCTGTTCCGCTGTTGGCGATTGCTTCCTTAAGGATGGCGAAGGCCTGGATAGTGTTTAGTTTCTGGGGCCAGAAGCCCCCCTCGATCCCGACAGAAGTTTCGAAGCCGCGCCCGTCCAGGATTGCCTCTAGAGCATGATATATCTTCGTTCCTACCTCCAGTTTAGTTACGAAGGGGCCCGGACTTTCTGGGCAGATCATATACTCCTGAAAGTCCCGAGCGCTTTTGGCGTGCTCCCCTCCTTCAAGCATCAGCAACATGGGGTGGGGGAGGCTGTAGTCGGCCGTCGGTAACCCGCAAAGCGCAGTTATGTATTTGTAGAGGGGAAGATTTTGTGATTTAGCGGCGGCGTCAACTGCGGCTAGCGAAACGGAAAGGATAGCATTTGCCCCCAGATTGGCTTTATTCTCCGTTCCGTCGAGTTCAATTAATGCCTTGTCTATCTCGTATTGGCTCTCAGCCGCGAAACCCCTCAGTTGCGGGGCGATCTTTTCATTAACATTGTTTATCGCTTCCGCTACTGGTAACAAGGCGGCCTCCTGCTTCCCAGTAGAAATTCCTGAGGGGACTTCGCCGATGCCCGTAGTCCCATCTTCGAGAAGGATATGGGTTTGCACTGTCCAGTCGCCTCGAGAATCGAGAATTTTATTGGAGGTGATGTTTGTTATTTTTGGCATGCTATGTTTCTAGGTCACTAGCTGCTAACAACCTCTCTCTCCGCCTCACGGACAGCATCTCTCGTTTTCTCAATAGCATCCGGGCTAACGGAGATACTAGTTATGCCCCATTCTACCAAGTTTTTTACCATTTGGGGGTACTGGCTGGGTGCCTGGCCGCAGATCGAGCTGCTAATACCATGCGCAGCGGCCTTTTGGATTGTTTCTCTGATCATCCAGGTTACGGCGTCATTTTGTTCGTCAAAACTGTCGTTTAATTTAGCATTGTCCCGATCCACTCCTAAAGTAAGCTGGGTAAGGTCATTAGAGCCGATCGAAACACCGTCAATTCCGATCCCGATGAACTTCTCCAAGAGGATTACATTGGCGGGAATTTCGACCATTAGCCACAGTTTGAGTGAGCTGTTACGATGGAGACCGACCTCGCTCATGATTTTCTTGACGGCAATCAGCTCTTCCGGAGTGCGCACGAAGGGGATCATTACCCAGAGGTTTTTCCGGTAACGCCGTACCTTTTTGATGGCTTCGAGCTCGATCTTGAAGACCTCGGGATCGGCGATGTAGCGCGAGGCGCCGCGAAATCCCAGCATGGGGTTGGCCTCTTCGCCCTCAAACTTCGCTCCTCCCTTAAGGTTTCGGTACTCACTAGTTTTAAAATCGTTGGTGCGGTAGATAACTGGTCGGGGCGCAAAGGCCTTGGTCATTTGGAGCAGGCCCTCGTAGAGGCGATCGGTTAGCTGTTCCTTCTTCCCTGTTTTAATTAAGTGGCGGGGGTGGCTACCGATTTCGGCGAACATAAATTCGGCACGGAGGAGACCGACGCCATCCACAGCCATTGCGGCGACCTCTTCGGCTAGATCAGTCTGGCCCAGGTTGACATATATTTTTGTCGCGGTCTTCGGCCCCGCGGATCCTACCGCCCTTGGAGTTTCCTTTTCAATTTCCAGAGTCTCCTTGGGTGAGATCTCTCCCGTGTACACTTTCCCCTCCTTACCAACGACAGTGATAATCTCTCCCTCAGTGAGCATGCTTGTTGCCTCCTCGGTACCGACGATACAGGGTATGCCAAGCTCTCGGGAGACAATAGCGGCATGAGAAGTCATTCCGCCCTGATCGGTGACGATAGCCACCGCCCGCTTCATCGCGGGAACAAAGTCGGGGTTGGTCATTTTAGTGACCAGGATATCGCCTTTTTTGATCCTATTTAGTTCTTTTGAGGAGGAGAGGATTTTTACTGGTCCGGAGGCCCTGCCCGGCGCCGCCCCAATTCCGGTGAGGAGGATAACCCCTTTTTTGTCGGTTAGTGCCTGGTCTTCTCCCATCTCAGGAGCGATATCCTTGATGGTGGTGACGGGGCGTGTTTGAACGATGTAGACTTTTTTGCGCGAAAAAACCCACTCGATGTCTTGGGGAAAGTCGTAGTGTTCCTCAATCTTTCGCCCCCACTCGGCAACCTGCCTAATGTATTTGTCGGGGATTTTCTGGGCCTTTTCAAAGGCTTTCGATACTGGAAGCTTGCCCCCGGCGGCAATTTGGAAAGGTTGTTTGGCAATGTGTTTGTCCAGAATTTTTAGAGTGCTTTTCTCAAGCACATAGCGGTCGGGAGTGAACATCCCTTGAACTAGCCCATCACCGAGGCCGTAGACGGCCTCGATCAGTATTTTCTCTTGATCGTTGGTTACGGGTTCGAGGGTGAACATTACTCCGGAGACTTCGGCGGCAACCATTCTTTGCACCGGGACAGCTAGCCCGACGGTGATATGTTCAAAACCGTTTGTTTCCCGGTAGAAGATGGCTCGGGCGGTGAAGAGAGAGGCCCAGGCGCTTCTGACTGCTTTGAGCACCCCCTCCTCACCCTTAATATTCAGGTATGTTTCCTGCTGTCCAGCGAAGGAGGCCTCCGGTAAATCCTCGGCCGTAGCCGAGGAGCGTACGGCGACGAGAACATCGCCTACCCCCGAGAGTTTTCGGTAGGCCTCCCTGACTTCGGTCTCTATTTGGGGCGGAATTTTTGAGGCGACGATGTGGGCCTTTATTTTGGCGGAGGCCTGTTCGAGGGCGTCGGAGTCTTCGCTATCGAGTCCTGCCAGCTCTTTTTGGACCTTCTTTTTTAGACTGCCGCGCCCGAGCATATCGAAGTAGGCGGCGGCCGTGACGGTGAACCCATCCGGGACCGGCGCTCCCATCTTGGTCAGCTCACCGAGATTGGCTGATTTTCCACCAACGAGCGGAAGATCATGGCGGTCGGTTTCGGAGAACCAGAGGATTAGTTTTTGGGATTTATCTTTGCTCATTGGGCAGGGCGGTTATTTTCGGAACTGTCTGGTAATTGTTGTTCTTGACGAGTTCGAATGTTTTGGTCTTGTCGCGACTCTCCACCACATAATACCCAAACCCCTGCTGATCTTCAATGAGGTGGTAGTCGTTTTTCACATCTTTTCTGATCCAATTGAGGAGCAGCAGCGGCCCACGGCCTAGATTAATAACTTCGTGGTGCCAACCGGCGGGGACAGTAATCTCCTCACCAGCCGCAACGAGGGTAAGTTGTAATCTGGCAATAACATCTCGGTTTTTCATTTGTTGCCGGAGGAAGAGTGCTTTCCCGACTAGTACGCGGTAGGTTTCGGACGCCTTACTGGTGTGGATGTGCCCGAAAGTTTTGTTGAATTCCAAGCCCAACCGATTTGGTCGGAGAACGGTTAGGTCACAACTTTTGCCTTTTTGCGATAGGAGGGGCAGGTGGCGGACCATTAAGTATGTCCACTCGGGTCCGCGAGCATTGGGGTCGAGCAGCACTTTTTTCATTCGCGAAAGCGGGCGGGTGGTTATTTTCATAAGTTATTTCCCACCTCCAGAAACTGGTTCAGCTGCGAGAGATCGACTTGGGGGTACTTCTCCAGCTTGGTTTTTACATCGCGCATGATTTTGATTAGCACCTTTTTGTTTTCGGCTTCGAATCTTAGCGAAAGACAGGGGGTGGTGTTTGAGGCGCGGATAAGTGCCCAAGCCGTCTCTGAAAAAATAATTCGGGCCCCACTCATTTCTTTGATGGGGTAGTCTTTCTGGTAGATCTGTTGGATCTCTTCTGCTATTTTAAACTTTTCCTCATCGTGGCAGGGGGCTTTGATTTCCGGGGTATGGGCCGTTTGGGGGATACCTTGGTAGAGCTCGGAGAGGGGTTTTCGCGTGCGGGAAAGAAGCTCAATTACTTTGGCTGCGGCGAATAGACCATCATCGAAGCAGTAGTGTTCTTGGAACATGGTGTGTCCGGAGAGCTCCCCACCTAGAAGAATCTGCGGGTCGTCCTTCATACGCTCTTGGAAATAGGGGTGACCTGTCTGCATCATGATGGGGATTCCTCCAGCTTTCTCAATCTCCTTCTCCAGTACATAGGAGGACTTGATATCAAAGATGATTTTGGCTCCGGGATGCTTTTGCAATAGCTCTCTAGCGAGAAGGACTACAGTGGTGTCGTTTTCATGGAATTGGCCCTTTTCATCAACGATTCCGAAACGGTCGCCATCGGTATCGAAGGCCACACCGAGATCGGCCTTTTCTTTAAGAACAGTGTTCGTTAAATCTAGCGTGTTCACTCGGGCTTCTGGATTGGGCGTGTGGTAGGGATAGCTACCATTTAGGTTACCGTACAGGCTGATGACTTTAGTTCCCAGGCGTCGCATAAATTCGGGAGCAAATTTGGAGGCGGTGCCGTTTCCCGTATCAACGACCACTTTGAGATATGTATCCAGCGAGAAGGGTTTCAACGCCTCTTTGAAATAAAGTCCACTAAGGTTGGCATAGCCGATGCTGCCCTTTCCCCGTAGGAATTTACCAGAATGGAGAAGGTTCTTGAGCTTGCCAATCTCCGGACCGAAGACAGGGGCGCCGCTTTTGGTGAGGAGTTTAAAGCCGTTGTACTCTGGTGGGTTATGGCTGCCGGTGATGAGCGCTCCCCCATCGAAGCCCTCTTTGAGGACGCCCATTTGGATAATTGGGCGCAGAGAGAGCTCGGTATCAACAACGTTACAGCCGGTAGAGAGTGTTCCTTGGATGAAATAGGCCTCGAGAGCGTCGGAGGAGAAGCGGTTATCGCGGCCAACAAGGATGTTGCGCCCCGATGTTTCTTGGATGTAGGTACCAAATGACCGACCGATAACTTCAGCATCGGCGGGGTCCATATCCCGCCCGATAACGCCGCGGATGTCGTAATCTCGAAAGATGTTTGGGTTAATCATTGATTGGCGCCTCTAACCCCAGGTGCTTAAACGCTTTTTCGGTTGCCACGCGACCCCGGGCGGTTTTTTTCAAAAAGCCGACTTGCATAAGGTACGGCTCGAGAACCTCTTCGATTGTTCCGGAGTCCTCCGCCAGAGCGGCGCAAAGAGTTTTGATGCCCACCGGCCCGCCGGAAAACTGGGTGCAGATGAGCCTTAGTAATTGGCAATCCTCGCGGGTTAGGCCAAAGCAATCTACCCCCTGTTGGTCCAACGCCTGTTGGACCGTTTCTAAATCTATCATATCCTGTTTGTTCACTTGGGCAAAGTCCCGAGCTCGTTTTAGCAGCCGGTTGGCAATACGGGGCGTGCCGCGGGCTCGTCGGGCCACCTCTCTGGCTGCGTCGCTGTCGATTTTGATTGCCAGAATACTGCAAGAGCGTTCCACAATCTTTTGTAGCTCCCCCTCATTATAAAAGCGCAGGCGGTGTAGAGCCCCGAAACGGTCGCGTAGGGGAGAGCTCATCAGGCCAATCCGGGTTGTCGCCCCGATCAGGGTAAACTGTGGTAACTCCAGGCGGACACTGCGGGCTGAGGGGCCTTTACCGATAATAATGTCCAGCGCAAAATCCTCCATGGCGGGGTACAGCACCTCCTCGATAATTTTAGAGAGGCGGTGGATCTCATCAATGAAGAGGATATCTTTGGGTGAAAGGTTGGTAAGAATGGCCGCCAAATCACCAGCCTTTTCGATCGCCGGTCCGGAGGTGATGCGGATCTGGACGCCTGTTTCCTGGGCTAGGACTTGTGCGAGAGTGGTCTTGCCAAGCCCCGGTGGGCCGTAGAAAAGAATGTGCTCCATGGGCTCACTGCGGTTTTGGGCCGCTTGGAGGAAGATTGACAGTTTTTCTTTGAGCTCCGCTTGACCGATGAAGTCGGTAAAGATCTGCGGTCGGAGGGTTTTCTCGAGAGCTGCTTCTTCGTGGTTTTCTGTGGTCGGTTTTTCTTTGGGCATCGTAATTATGATAGCAGATGTGGCTGACTCTCGTCACCATCGAGGTAAGCTCGGGGGGGCTTCTGAATATATTTTTCTACGGGTATTGCTGTGATGGGGTTTCTCGAATGGTTACGAGGTAAAAAAGAGGCTAGAACCTCGGTGAGATTCTAGCCGTGATGCCACAGGGCGTGGCGTTGGTTTCCGTACTTATTCGCCGAGGCTGCCCGGATTCTTCCAGTCCTCCGGGGTGATGTGCCCGACGAAAAGTGGTCGGCTCATGCCCTCGCGCTCGATCCACATCAGGAAAGGGCGATCTACGACATAGTTTGGCATGGTTTGGGTAAAGCACTCCAGAGTGACGGCAATAGCCACGGCGCTTTTGGCCCGTGCTCCCTTCTCGTTCATCTTCAGGATCGTTTGTTGGAGCGCTTGCGAGATGAACGCGCGCCGGCTGCTGGGTTCCTGCTTCGTCCACATGCCTAGAAGCCAGTCGAGGTTAATCTGCTGGTCCAGATCGACCATTGGGAAGATCAGTCCGCCGTAATCACCACAGGCCCCCGCTCCTTTGAGGAGCTTTTTGGTCAGACCGACCAAGTCAAACCCCTCTGGCGGGCTGTCAAGTACCGTTATGAAGACGGTATCCCCGCTCTTGGTGGCCAGCCGAGCGATAGGGTTGCGCCTTCCCGGTGAGGTGAGAAAGCTAGTGCCCTCTCCGCTCAGTAGAACTCCGGGGTAGGTCTGCTCGTCCGGGGTCATGATTGTGCTGATCTTTCCCTCGTGAAGCCACTCGACCAACAAGTTTAGAACGCTGGCGACACCGAAGGTATCCTGGTCAAAAGGCTCTAGCTCAATCGAAAATCCCCGTTCGGCAAGGAACTGATTGATCTCCTCGGCGCTCCACGAGGCCAGACTCTCGATCTCCGCGATACCGATCTCCTCACGGCAGGCGAGGAAGAATTCCGCAAGGAATCTCGCCTGGGTTGGATTGGTGGCATTCCATTGGCGTTTCGGACCAAGGACGTCCTCGGCCGTAACTAAGGCCGAGACAATAGGCAGAGTTACGACTGTTGTGCTCATGTTCTCCTCCTTCGGGAGTTCCCTATATCACAGGTTGTGAATGGATCCGGCTTTCTTCCAGGAATCACTGCCGGCGTAGAAGACCGCTATTGGTAAGACCGGGGCGATAGAGTCTTGCGTGAACCAGCCGGCAAAGGGTTGATTGAAGTGCAGCGGGCCAGGACCAATCGCACATTTACGCACCCCGACGCCGCTAGCGACCTTGGCCCGCGCCCCCTCCTCGTTCATTCGGAACTTGAATTGCTGACTTGCCTGGTAGATGTACCAGGGGGTCCCATCGTCTTCGGTAGTATCGGCCCCCTCGAGCCAACTGATGTCAGGCTTGAGGTTGAAATCAACCATCGGCAACTCGGCTCCAGCGTAGCGAGCTGTTCGAGAGTGCTGCAGGTCCATAACCATGAAGGCGAACTTGACCAAGTCTGCTGGTGAGGACAGCGCATCAAACATCATTAGCCAGAGAGAGTCCCCGCTCTTGGTTTTGAGTCTAGCCAGCGGATGTTCGAAGGTGCCAACCTTGAAGAACTCGACCCCCTCGGCGGGGATAGCGAAACCGTCGTGGGTTTTTCCGTCCTTCCCGTGGATGTTGCAGAGCGAGGCTTGGTAGAGCCACTCCACAAGCATGTCCAGGATGCTGACGGCCCCGATTCCATCCAGCGGCTCGTCAAACATCGGATCGAAGCCGTTTGCGGTCAGGAACTCGTTGAGCACTAGCCAGTCAACCGAGGCTTTAGCCTTGAGATTGTGCAGTTGACCAACCAGCCCCTTGAATCTCGCGTAAAGCTCAAAGAACCACCCCTGAGTGTTGTTGTAAGTTCCCCATGCCCGATCGTACCCGAGGTGCTCCTTCTCTAGTGTGTGGAGTGCATCCATGATCGTGATCACATCCATTGCCATCGTTGCCATAATTTTTCCTCCTTTTTATGGCGTTTTTCTTTCCTGACGACTATCCAAGACTATCCAAATTGAAGAGTGCTTTCCTCCTTCCCCCTCTCATGCAAGAAATCCCACTGTGAGGGGAAATTGTACCAGAACTGGTGCCAGAAGTCAATTCTATAGGGTTGGTATTTAGGCGGCGAAGTTTTTGAGGGCTTGTTTGAGCTGCACTTCGGGGGGGAGCTGGCCATCCACATCTTTGAGAGCCTCAGCCGCCTCGGCTTTTTTGTAACCGAGGTTCATCAGGGCAGCCACAGCTTCCTCCTTCCGTGGCTCACCGCGGAAATCTAGCTCTTTGGCGCTACCTAGTTTGGATTGGAGATCAAGAATAATCCGACCGGCGGTCTTTTTGCCGATGCCGGAGACGGCGGCAAAGACCTCTGGTTGGGCCTCAGCGACGGCCTTCTTAATTTTCGCGACATTAGTTACCGAGAGCACGCCGAGGGCTATTTTGGGACCGACGCCGGAAACAGATATTAGGTGACGGAATATTTCTAGGCGCGCGACATCGGTAAAGCCGTAGAGAGCCAAAATATCCTCGCGGACATAGAGGTGAGTGAAGAGTTCGATGGCCTCCCCTACTCTGGCTTTATTTAGTAAATTAGCGGATACAAATACTTCGTAGCCAATTGTCCCAGTTTGAATGACCAGCCGTTCGTGGTCTTTATGAATTGTTTTTCCAGAAATGAAACCAATCATCTCGCTGACATGGCGTGACAATAAGCGCAGGCGAGCGCGTCTGAAGCGTGATCCGGTTTGGGAATTTCGTCCAGATTAAGAAATTGTTGGACCATCCGTTGAACCTGCCCCTTCTCCGCCCGCCCGTAGCCGGTAAGGGCTACTTTAATCTCCAGAGGAGTATATTCGGCTACCTCAATATGCTTTTCGCCGCAGGTTAGCACTACCACCCCCCGCGCTTCTCCAACCTTCATTGCCGTCTTGGCGTTGGCGCCGAAGAAAAGCTCTTCGATGGCTACAACATCGGGGGTTAGCTTCTCGATCAAGCTTAACAGTTCTTGGTGGATCTTGCTTAACCGCTGCTCCAGCTGCTCCCCGGCAGCGGTCTGGATATTCCCGTAGCCCAAGACCTCCCACCCACCTTGGCACTTTTTAATTGCTCCCCACCCCGTTTCGGCCAGTCCGGGGTCAATCCCGAGAATGATCATTTCTACTATTTCGGTACTTGTTGATAGCCTTCTTGACTGCTTCAGTGGCGAGCATTGAACAATGTTCTTTGACGGGTGGGAGACCATTCAGCGCCTCGCTGAGGACTTTGTTGGTCAGCTTCTCCGCCTCCGCTAGCGATTTGCCCTTGATCAATTCGGTAGCCATTGACGAGGTGGCAATAGCCGCGCCGCAACCGAGGGTTTTGAACTTAATGTCCTCAATATACTCCTCAGTTTCGCCACCGGTCGCCTCTCGCTGACCAACCTTTAAATACATTTCCATAATGTCACCACAGACGGGGTTGCCAACCCGGACAGCGGCGTCGGGATTGGTGATCTCTCCCATGTTACGAGGGTTAAAAAAGTGGTCCATTACTTTTTTTGAGTAGAGTTCTTTCATAAAACTTCCTCCCTGGTTAAATTAGTTTAAAACAGCCCTCCTCAGGCGATACCTCGGGCGTTGGTCCCTTTTCGGTTTTTTGCGGTGCCATGCCACGAAGACGCGTGATAATGGGCGGAAGTTTCTCCAAGGCATACTTAATCTCCTTTTCGGTTGTGAACTTACTTAAGCTGAGCCGTAGGCTGGTGTGGGCGACCTCGGCGGAAATACCCATGGCCAAGAGAACATGGGACGGTGCCAGATTTCCTGAAGTGCAGGCCGATCCGGAAGAGGCCGCAATACCGGCTTGATCGAGTAGCAGAAGAATGGCTTCACCCTCGGCACCAGGAAAAGCAAAACTGGCGATATGGGGGCTCCGCTGTTTGGGGTGGCCGGTGAGTTGGGCGTGAGGAATTTTTTTGAGCACACCGTCAATTAGCTGGTCACGGAGCCGCCCAACCCTCTTCCCTACTCGATCGCGACTCTTGGCCGCTAGTTCAACTGCTTTTCCAAGCCCGACAATGTAGGGCACATTTTCGGTGCCGGCCCGCTGGTGGTACTCTTGCCCGCCGCCGTGAATTTGGGGAGTTAGTTTTGTTCCCTCACGGACGTAGAGAGCGCCGATTCCCTTCGGGGTATGAAACTTATGACCCGAAAGACTTAGAAGATCAACACCAAGATCTTGAACATTTACAGCTAGGTATTCAACGGCCTGGACGGCGTCGGTGTGGAAATAAGGGTAATTGCGCCCTTTCCGCGCGTGTTTAATTAGTTGGCCGATCTCTTTGATCGGTTCGATGGTACCAGTTTCATTATTAACATACATGATCGAGACCAAGATCGTTTCTTCTTTGATTAGCTGCTCAATTTCAGCGGGATCAATCAGTCCCTGCCCGTCAACGGTGAGCCACGAGACTTCGGCCTGGCTAGTTTTTTCTAGATAGTGCCCGATGTCGTGAACGCAGTGATGCTCAATGGGGGAAATAATGATGTGCGGCCGCTTCCCATCTCCAAAACGCGGATCATTTAGTCGGGCATGCTCCACAACACCTTTTAGGGCGAGGTTGTTGGCCTCAGTAGCGCAAGAAGTAAAGATTATTTCCTGAGGCTTAGCCGCCCCCAAAGCGCTGGCAATCTTGGCCCGAGCCTCGTCAACGGCCACGCGGGCCTCCTGGCCCCAAGCATGAATTGAGCTGGGGTTACCATACTTTTTAGTGAGATAAGGAGCCATTGCTTTTACGACTTCGGGATCGGGTTTGGTTGTGGCGGCGTTATCAAGATAAGTTTTCATTGTGGGTTGATTTTAACACAGGTTCCCGGGCGGCTCGCCTACTTAGGGGGTGACAGCCCACAAAGATGGGATTACTGGGAGAAGATTTCAGTGGTGGTTTGTTTCAGTGCTTCCGTGAGCAGTTTTTCCTGGTCTAACACTTCTTCCGCTTTTTCCACATCAACTAATCGGGCCTTTATTTCGGGGTGCTGGGGAACGAAAAGAGAGCAGCAGTCTTGGTGTGGCTGAATTGAGATGTCGTAGGTGCCAATCTTCCTAGCTTGCTCGATGATCTCTTGTTTATCCATGCCGATTAGTGGTCGGAGAATAGGCAGTCTGGTGGCGGTACTGGTGACGGCTAAGTTCTCCAGTGTTTGCGAGGCGACTTGTCCCAAGCTTTCTCCGGTGACTAGCGCTTTCGCCCTTTCCTTCTCAGCGACGCGCTCCGCTAGACGTAGCATCATCCGGCGGTAAAGAAGTACTCGCAACTTGACCGGGCACTTAGCGACGATCTCTTTCTGAATTTCCAGTAGCGGTACCAGGTATAGCTTGGCCCCCTGCTGCCATTGACCTAGGATTTGGGCCAGCTCTTTGACCTTTTCTTGCGAAGCAATATCTGTTTGCGGGTAGCTATGGCAATGGACGAAAACGCATTTAGCGCCCCGTTTCATAATTCGCCAAGCGGCGACCGGGGAATCAATCCCGCCGGAAAGGAGGGTGACGACTTTGCCGGCGGTGGCAGTTGGTAAGCCCCCTGGTCCGGAGATCTTTTCAAAGTAGAACAGGATGTTTTTGGAGAGTAGCTCAATAAAGCAGGTTAGATCAGCTTTTTCGAGATTAACTTGCGCTCCGGACTGTTCTTTAATGAATCCCCCGACCCGAAACTCGATATCACGAGAGGTCAGCGGGAAGCTCTTATCGGCTCGGCTGGCGCGGACCCTAAATGTAGAGAACTGCTCATCCTTAACCTCCTGCCAGATAGCGTGCTTGAGGGTATCCAGATCGCGCTCGGCGAGATGGGCGGCGGAGAAATTGGCGATACCGAAAACTCTTTTCAACCGATGTGTTATTTGAGGGAGGGAATCTGCTGGGTAGTCGGGCGGTAATTTCAAAAAAAGTCGCCCGTACAACCGTTGCAGGGGTCGGGTTCCTAAAGGGGGCGTGATGTCAGCCAAAGAGTGCCTAATGTTTTCGGCTAGTTTCTTTTCGAAAAATGACCGATTAGCGCCCTTTAGCGCAAGCTCCCCATAATGGATTAAGATTCCTTTGGTGTTCATAACTGCTCCCCATTTTACCATTTTCTCACCCACTGCCCCAGCTCGGCAAAAACTATGGTATAATTAATCCCGCCAGAGGAAAAGCCCGTAGGGGGTAGATCGCCGTTTCTTTGTTGGGAGTGTTTTGGGTTCGAATCCCGCCGGCGATCTTTTTTCACGGTTGATGAGACGTACATAGTTTGGGCGGATTCTACATCGGGACAGGAGAGGAGCGATACATGGGAGGTCAGCAGGTTAAATTGGAGAGGACGATGCTGTCGGTACTAGTTGGGCGCTACCCAGCTCTTGAGGGGAAGTTGGCGCGGCGATTCGGTCGGCTGCTTGTGGGCTACCTTCTCGGGGGCTCTTGGGTGCTAAACGGTTGTGACCCTGACGAATGTCTTACTATAGAGGGGGATGCTAACCGGAAGGTAGCTGCTGTTTTGGCTACGGCTCAGAAGCTGGCAGAGGAGTCGTCCCACCGGTCGTCAGAGCGGGCGCTGGGCGAGACCGTTAAGTTTCTGGGGCGTTTGCGTAAGGGAACTACCCGCCGGGCTATACAGAAGATTATCCGGGGAGAATCTGTGGACTACCCGGCGATTGAGTTGGAAGCGCTGTACCGCCTTAGGTGTGATAGACAGGCCATTTCGCGCTATCTTTCTGCGCGTGGGACGCTGCCAGAGGATTCCTTGCGCTTGTTACGACGAGCGAGGCAGGAATTCCACAGCGCATTATTTAGTCGGCTTGGTGGGGAAAGCTTTCCGACATTGCGTGCTTCTGCTGCATAACTCTAGTGGTTATTGCGCTACTTTTGGACCGTACCGTCCTGATCTTGGACAGTGCGGTCTTTTTTTTGGTGGTAATATTTGCGTCCCTTTAGTTTCTCTGGTAGGTAGGTTATCCCCGCGACAAAATTCCCCTCGTAATTGTGAGGGTATCTATAATCCTTCCCGTAGTCTAACCCTTTCATCAGCTCGGTGACGGGGTTACGCAGGTGTAACGGGATGGGCTCATTTAGCGTCTTCTGAACATCTTTGGTGACGGCTAGGAGAGCGGCGCAGGAGGCATTGGATTTGGGAGCGGTGGCTAGATAGGCTA
>CAZUPF010000004.1:0-9534 GCA_964622035.1 uncultured Candidatus Saccharibacteria bacterium
TGGTTGGGAGGCTAGGATTCGAACCTAGGTTGGCGGGATCAAAACCCGCTGTCCTACCACTAGACGACCTCCCAATGAAACAGTCAGCCCCCACCTTCCAAGTAACCCTTGAGTTTACCCTTCAAAATTTCCTTTCCGTAACCAGATTTATAAAATCTTTCAGCCCTCGAGGCATCCTCTTTGTGCAAGTAGGCCTCGTAGAAGATTAACTCAAAAGGCCTATTGTCCCGAGTATATTTTCCGCCTAATCCTTCGTTATGCTCCTTAAACCGTCGGCGCAGATTACCGGTCGCACCAACATACAGGCGGCCATTTCTCAGAGACTGCAAAATGTAGCAGTACCACATATTAAAGTCCGCTGTCCCCACCTCTTCGGTGGGTCGCCGGAGAGGCGACTACCACTAGACAACCTCCCAAAGCGCAACCCTATTATACCTCAAAACCCCACCACCCACCCACACAGCAATATGTTAACATATTGCACTGCCGCAACACCCCAACTGCAACACACACACCACGGATAGGAAAAGCACGCGGAAAAAGCCCTAACTCTCTATCAACTCCTCGATATACGGGTGGCGGTTGGTCCGTTTATACTCTCCCAACAGGCCGGCCCAAAAAACCCCACCTTTGAGCCGCCGCAAAAAAGCCTTGCGGGACGCTAGGGTAAGCTTATCATCCAGCTCATCTTCAGTTAATTGGTTCGGCGAAATTTTTTCTAGGGCTAGACGGATCGGCTCGGAAGATTTATACCAACTGGCGATCGTGGTCACCGTCCGACTTGAACAACCAACCTTCTTGGCAATCTTTTCATAACTAAGATCAGTTTTATAAAGATAGAGAATAATATGCCAACGTTGTAGAATTGCCCGCCGCTCGTAGTCAGATAGCAGACCACCGATAAAATCGGCCGTATCCTGAACCGTATCTGCCTGAAACAGCGCCTCAACCAAGGTGAAAAAGCGCGTGTCGAACCACGCCCGCCCGCGATCAATCTTTCTTGTTTTGAAATTGGTCGGAACCATGCCTTGCGTCACAGCAATATGTTAACATATTGTTGTGCACAAAACAGCAAGCAAAAAGGCATAAACTGGGGAAAGTTGTTGCTGGCGCGTGTATGTATATGCGTATGTGCGTACGTATAGGAAAAGGTGAGGGTTCTAATTGTGCCTTAAAACACTACCGCGTCGCCAACCGCGATTTCCAGACGCGCCACTGTTCCCGAGTTTACTTCCAAAACAGCGTCAAATTTCTCCCGGGGAGTAATCCTTTTCAAAGGTGGGTAGTCCTCTGGGCGGACATCGGGTAGAATCTCTACCACCCGGCCGCCGCGAAGCCACACAAAATCGAGCGGAATCAGCATCCCCCGCATACAAAAAGGGTAGTGTCCGGCGCGCAAATAAGTAAAAAGCATTCCTTGGTTTTCCAAAAGCTCCGGCCGACCAGAAAGACCGCGGTACTTCTTGGCAAATGTATCAGCCACCTCAACCAAAATCTCGGCCCGGCCGACCCGCAAAAGCTCTAGCTCCCGCTTAGCACCGAGAGTAGGGGAGGGGTTGCGCCGCAGCAGAAACTGAAAAACAAATAAGCCCGCGAGGACAAGAGCGACGGAGATGGATTCGGTGGGAGTCATTTCTTGGAACTAAGGAGTTTGAAAATATGACCGCTGTCACAGAGCTGGTGCTGCACACGGGACCCAGTTTCAGCATCGAGGTATTCCTCCCCCTCCTGAGCTTCCCCAAGTAAAACCGTGCCTACCAAAACAGTCAGCAGGTCGCCCAAAACCGCCTCTCCGCTCTGCTCATCCCGGCTGGTCAGTTGGCGCTTCTCCAAAGAGGATAGCCCACGCTCAAGTTCTTCCTCCGAAAAAGTATCCCAGGAAACCCCCAACCGATCCAACCCCTCCTTGGGAACCACCTTATCGGGGCTGGTTTCGATCATCATCAGCAAGGACAGTAGCTCTTCGTGTGTTAGTTCCAGTGAAGATTTGTTCATGAGTTCGGAGGACACTCATAAGCTCTAAGCTCGAATACTCGCCAAGGGCTATCGAATTGCCCCCCTCCGCCCCAAGAGTCTGGGGCTATGGTGGAGGCGCGGGAGGGAATCGAACCCTCGCATTGTGGTTTTGCAGACCACGGCGTTTCCACTTCGCCACCGCGCCACTACCCATATTTTACCAAAATCAAGGGAAAAGGGCGAACTTATTCGCCACATCCGCCCGCGGCGGCTGGGGAGGTATCCTCACCGAGAACTTGCGCACAGACCTCGGGCGCCGTTTCAAACGCGCCGCAGATCGCCTGCTTGTAACCTTCCAAAGTTCGGTCGCCATCATAAATCATCCCATTGATAACTAGAGTAGGGGAACCCATTATATTCACCCTCTCTTGAGGATTGTCACCCTCGTCAAGATGCCGTGCAGGATTCTGAACCGGGTATATAGCCTTGGTAAGCGCAACTTCCGCATCCAGTAAACTCTGAAACTCACCTGCTTGACAACTCTTAATCTTTGAAGTGTCAACCCCCACACCACGGGCAATATCCTCCCACTTCGTATCGATATTTCCGGCTGTCACATCCCCATCAGGAGGGGTAGCCCTCTTATTGACAGCGCTCACAAAATCCCAAAGCTTACCGGGTTGGTATTTCTCAACACAAAGCTCCCTTATACCCTGATGGACCTCCCCGACCCCATGCATTGCGCAATACTTACTCTCCGCATCAATACAGTAGCTCGGACCACCGCCCTGGTAGTTCTCGTAGAGAACATAATGCACCTCGATCTCCGCTGTGTCCCCCAAAAGTTCGGCCACTGGCTTCATTAGATCTTCCGCCTGAGTCCCGTGAGGGCAAAAAGCCATCGAGAAAAGATAAACCTCCGGCTCGGCACTCTTAGGAATATCTTGGGTGGGGGCAACCTCCCCAGCCGGCGCGTCCACCTCAGCCCCAGCCACCGCCCCCATCTCCATCGGGCTCGGGAAGAAGGTAGAAAAATCTTTGCTCATGTAGGAAGTAACCTCCCGACCGGCAACCGCAATCGTCATTTTGTACAGGCCTTGCTCCTCAGTAACCTCCCCAACCACCACCTCGGTGCCCGGCTGAACAAGGGCCGCATTGATAAACTCAACAGCCTTACCCTTGGCCATCTCCGCCTCCTCCGCCGATAAGGTACCCCCACCCGAACGAAGAAAAGGAATCTCCGCAAAACCGGCCGTGTAAACAGACGCTCCCAGAGAGGCAACGAGGAGTAAGATGAGAATAGTAAGAGTCTTAGTAGTGGACATGGTCTCCGTGCCAATGTATCACAAACACCAACCGATTTCTAGGGAGTACCCCCGAACACCAGCGAAAGTAAAAAAGAGAAGGCACCCCAGCAAAATCTGCCGAGATGCCCAAAACAGAGGCCTGCCTAGAACCCAAGGTGCATAAAAGCCAAAACGATAAAGAGCAGACCGTCAACGAAAACGTGAAGCGCGGAACGCACCACCGCACTTCGGGAGTTGACATACAAAATGGCAACGCCGTCGGCAAGCGCCAGCACCATCACACCGGTGCTCAAAAGGATGTACGGCGCGTAGGCTAGCTGAATCTGGGCAAGGTAGATCACAAGAACAACCCCGGCAATCACCGCCCTCATCACGGAGCGCGCACCACCGAGCCAATGAGGCCACTCTGACTCGACCGGGCCTCCCCACAATCTTGTGGTCCCTGAGATGCCACCGATAGAAACTATGGCCGCGACCGCGCCCACCCCAGCCAAGAGCACTGGCGTAACCAGCCCGTAGAGCTCTCCCCGCATCACCGTGTCAAATAGCGCACCACTTGAGGAGGCCAGCAGCGGCACACTTCCCAAACTCACCAACCACGACCGCGGCCTCGCCCCCTCCACTAGAGCACAGAGAAGAATCATGGTCCCGACAAGGCCGAGCAACGCCCAGGGGCCGGCCGGCGGCCCCCAACTTTCCGGGTAGCGCACCCGAGCCGTCGCCCGGGCCAGCCAAAACATCCCCCCCGCCAGGAGAAAGACGGTACCCAGAGGTACCAGTCGCGCCCAAATCCGGCCTTCCCCGTAAGCCGAGTCCCACCGCCCAAAAAGTCTCCGTACACTTCCAACCATCTCTCACCTCCTTGGCCCTTTGGCCCATGTTTATCTAGAGTGCCAGTTAGTAACAGAAAAAGAATAACAGGGGAGTATCGTTTTTACAAGTTATGAGACTAGAGACTAACACCCTACTCAGGGGACCCGATAGTCAAACCTTTTCCGGGGTGGGGATACCGAGAAGCCCCAAACCGTTGGCCAGCACCTGCGCCACCGCCGCGGTTAGCGCGGCGCGAAATGCGCTAGTTGCTTCCTCCTCGGGAGTGATAATTCGGTGCTTACTGTAGAAAGAATTGAAACGCTGAGCCAACTCGAAGAGAAAGTTACACAACAAGTTCGGAGCATACTGCTCCGTCGCCTTCTCCACCACCTCCGGGAAGCGGTAAAGCCAACGCAAAACAGCCAATTCCTCCTCATTAAGCTTCGCCGCCGCGTGGGGTTCTTCGGCAGATCCTGCCCCTGCCGCCGCTTTGGCCAAAACGCTCACACACCGAGCATGTGTATACTGCAAATACGGCCCCGAATTGCCCTCCAAATTAACCGACTCCTCCAAACCAAATTGAATATTCTTCGTCCGTTCATGATTGAGCAAACCGTACTTAACCGCGCCCAAAGCCAACTGCTCGGAAACCACCGCCCGCTCCGCCGCTGGCAACTCGTCGCCAGTGCGGGAAGACGCGCTGTCCATAATCTCCCGCACCTTCCCACAAAGCGAATCCAACAGCTCGTCCGCGGTAACCACCGTCCCCGTCCGACTACTCATCCGCCCCCCACCCTTGAGAGTCACATAGCCATAATTGAGATGGAGATAATCCTCCCGCTTGCCGATCCCCAGCTGCTCACACATCGTGAAAAGCTGCCGCAGGTACAAGAGCTGGTCGTTACCAATGCACCAGATATAACGAACCGAGGGAAATCTCTCCTGCTTCTCCTGAGTCAGCTTCAAATCAAAAACGGCATACAAAGCGGTGCCGTCGGACTTTATCACCGCCAGGTCCGGAAGATTGTAATCGCCAAGGTTACTGGCAATCGCCCCCTCGCTTTTCCGAAAAACACCTTTTTCTAGACCCGCCTCAACCAGCTTCTTCCCTCCGCGGTAAAGAGCACTCTCGTACCAAATATGATCGTGGCGACTACCAATACGCTCGTAGGTTACCGCCTGCCCCGCCAGACCCCAATCAATAACTTGGCGCCAAAGCTTTCGCACCTTTTCGTCCTCCGCCTCCCACTCTTGGAGCATCTCCCGCACCTGCTCGCGCACCCCCTCAACCTCCTTCTCCGCCCGGTCGCCAAGAGCGTAGAAATAGAGATCGAGATAATCACTTTTGGCCACCCCCAAGTCATCGGGAGCTAGCCAGTTCTCGGGGGCCGCAACCCATTGCGCCAAGAGCTCGCGCCACTCAGCATCCGCGGAAATTCGCGCCACATCCTCGGCTGAGACAGAGAAACTAGTGATGTCCTCACCCCTCAACCCCAAAGCTTTACGGCCAAAAATCAAGTAGCCCCACAGCACCCGCGCCACATGAGTACCGCGATCGTTGATGATGCAGTCCAGAGTCACTTCGTAGCCCTGAGATTCAAACAGGCGGGACATGGCCATCCCGAGAACATTATTGGAAAGGTGCCCAATGTGTAGCGGCTTAAAAGGATCCGGCGAGGTGTGCTCAAGCAGAATATGTTTACCCTCCCCAACAGTACTCGAACCATATTTAGCCCCCTGATTGGTGATCGTGGAAACCTCCGCGGACAGCGCCTCCTCGGCAAGATAAAAATTGATAAATCCCGGTGGAGCGACCTCCACCCGCGTCACAAAATCCAACTGGGGTAAATTGGCCGCAACGCGCTCCGCCAACTCGAGGGGAGACCCACCAACCTCCTTGGCCAAAGCCAGGGCCACATTGCTTGAGTAATCTCCATGGGCTTCCTGCTCGGGATGCTCCAGCGATACGGGAGCCCCCGCAACCCCACTCTTCTCCAAAGCAGAAGTAAGCGCCGCAATAATTAACTCTCTAAAATCGCAAGGACTGCCCATAGGATAAAATATACACGGTAGGGGAGGGGATTGCCACTAGCTGGCTAGAAATTCTCGATCGCCCAGATGAAGTATTCGACCGCTTTAGCCCAGCTACCACCCGCCTCGGTAATACTACGCGGACAATAGCGGGTCATAATCTGCTCCGGAGTCACAAGCCCCTTGTCAATGTAGTTTTCTTTAAGACCCTTGGCCACAACTTCGATAGCCCCCTGCCAAGTTTCAAACTTCTTGGTGTATCTTGCGTGAATAGCCCAGCCCCAACAGTTGTGGGAATCATCAGGAATAGTGCGACAGAAGGTAGATTCCTGCCCGGCAATAGCCGGAAGCAGTCGCCAGTCCAAGCCATATGTATCTGCGGTATCAACCATAAACTGAGCTTGCCCCGCCAACGGCGAGTTGTGGGACTCCAAATATTTCTTGAGGATGAGCGGGCGGGCCTCGCGACGAACAACACTTTCCCCCAGGACGGCCTCACCGGGTGGGGGGGAGGAAAAAACCGTACTCTTCAGGAGCTGGCCATTTCTGGGTACGCTGACGATCGGCCGGCCAACCGCATAGGAAGCAAAAGTAATTAAAGCAAAGCTACCGCCGAGGAAGAAAAGGGCAGGAAGAGCCAGAAGAGCGCTGGACTTTGCCAGCCAGGCAGGAAGTTTCATCACGAAGTCAGGCTAGCACGGATATATGGGAAGGTCAAATTAGCCCCCGGCCGGATTGTCCCACCAGCTGTAGTGTGCTAAAATAAGCCCGTCACCGTGGTGCTCGTAGCTCAATTGGTAGAGCGCCTCCCTGTGAAGGAGGTGGTTGCCGGTTCAAATCCGGTCGAGCACCCCATCCCGAAAAACAAGCGCCTGTAGCTCAATGGATAGAGTATCTGGTTTCGAACCAGAGGGTTGGGGGTTCGAGTCCCTCCAGGCGCACCATCAAACTAGACAAGCGCCCGTAGCTCAGTGGTAGAGCAATGGCCTCTTAAGCCATTGGTCGCGGGTTCGAATCCCTCCGGGCGCACCAGGCCGCGGTGCTGGAATTGGCAGACAGGCTAGGTTCAGAACCTAGTGGGCTTCGGCTCGTGGGAGTTCAAATCTCCCCCGCGGCACCAGACCCAGCCGAGGTGGCGGAACCGGCAGACGCAGCGGACTTAAAATCCGCTGGAGGTAATACTCCGTGAGGGTTCAAATCCCTCCCTCGGCACCAGTAGGCCTAGCGTACGCCGAACTTTAAAACACAAGAAGCTGATTGATATCTAACGTGGAGGGGTGTACCGAATGCTCAATGAGACTCCGAAAACGCAAAGCCGTGCCGCCGCGTTTTCGGTCAGTCGAATTAGTCCCGACTACAGTCGGGAGCAACTCTGAAACCGAACTTTAAAACACAAAAAGCTGCTCGATATCTGACGTGGAGGGGTGTACCGAATGGCAAGGTAGCGCCCTGCTAAGGCGCCGCCCTCACGGGCTTGCGGGTTCGAGTCCCGCCCCCTCCGCCACACATCGGCAAGCTTGGCATAAGCGGGTGGTTAGCTCAGCTGGTTAGAGCATCTGGTTTACATCCAGAAGGTCAGAGGTTCGACTCCTCTACCACCCACCATCCACAACCACATTGAAATAATGAGAACAAAGCTAGTATTTGGAACAATCACCTTGCTAGGCTTAGCTGGCGTCGCTTTTGGGTATCAGTGGGTAAGGCAGTCACAGAAAGGAGAGCCCCTAATTGAAACCTTTGAATCCGAGACACCCCCTGCAGAGGTTCAGCGGGCGGCAGAGGAAGGACTACCACAATTTGTTCAGGGCCTCACTTTTGATGAACTGGCGCTGGAGTCATACGGCATTAAAAACTTGGAAGAAGCGCAGTCGGCTACCCTTGGAAGAGCTTATCCTCTTTATACCGTAAGCGACCTTACGCAGCTGGCAGACTACTCACCAGGGCAAAGGGCTTCCGTTTTAATAACTCCCACCCAAACCTGGTATTTCGCTGTGTTAATTGATAATGAGTCCCGTGTTGATCTTACTGTTTCCTGGCATGAAAATCGCTGGCAAGCGGCAGGAATTGGGGGTAGTTTGAGTAAGGAGCTGGACAATATAGAAAGCATCACCGCAGAGGGCTCTTTTAAACTTGTTAAAATTCCCCCGCTCAACGCCGTCTTTGTCTTCCTAGAATGTGCGAATGAAGAATCTATTATCCCGCTAACGCCTACTGGGTGGTTTAATTTAGAAAAGGGGAAGCTGTACCCGGCAGAAGAGGTGCTACTTAATCTTGCCGAGGAGGCTAAGAAAACCACGGAAGAGCCGCCAGATTTAACAGAACAGTAACGCCCCTCCCCCTTCAGTAGTCGCTGGTAATTTTTAAGAATTCTTGATAACATAAGTACAGGTTTTGTTTTATACTAACTGAGTATCGGGCGAGGTAGCCAAGTTGGTCACGGCACGGGTCTGAAAAACCTGGGATGTCGGTTCGATCCCGACCCTCGCCACCAGCGGGAGTAGCTCAGCGGTAGAGCGTCTGCTTGCCATGCAGAAGATCGCGGGTTCAAATCCCGTCTCCCGCTCCAGTTCCCCAATTAAATAACCCCAAATCGCGTTTGCAACTAACCCCATAATATGCTACAATGTACCCGTGGAAAGCCTATGTATGTAGGCTTTTCGCCTGTTTAACGGCACTTTAAATACTGGCGAATTTTGCGGTCTCTCCCTGAGGGGCCCAGAAGAAGCCAGTAGAACAACTATGACCAACATTCTCATCAAGCGTCTTATCGCCGGAGTGTTGGTGCTTACTACCCTCAGTCCCACGACGGCCATTGTAACTGAGGACCCTTACCTCCAAAGGGGCAATATTATTGCCCCCAAGGACCAAGGTGATGTCCTCAGTCAAGAGGTAGTTTTGGTGGCTGATCGGCGACTCGAAGCACTGGAGATCTTCCTTACCGGATATGATTCTCCATTAGCTAATGACGCACAAACGTTCATCGAGGTTGCCGATAAGTATGAGCTTGACTGGCGGTTACTCCCCGCTATCGCGGGGCTAGAGTCCACCTTCGGGCATCGTATTGCCCCAGACACCTACAACCCTTTCGGTTGGGGTGGAGGTTACATTGAGTTTGCGTCCTGGGCCGAGGCCATTGAAACCGTTGGTAAGGGCCTGGCCGAAGACTATGTAACTCGTGGGCTAGTAACACCAGAGCAGATCATGGCGCGGTATTGCCCACCCAACGGAAGTTGGGCCCGGGGAATCCGTTACTTCATGGACGAGCTCGAAGAGGTGAACAGCACCACCGCCGAGGACTAAAGAGCAAACCTAGCCTAGGTTAGGTTTGCTCTCCTCGCGGAAAGGTCGGGAAGTTAAAGAAAGCAGCATCACGCTGCTTTTTTTGTTACACTAGCGAACAGATCGGGTACCACCTGGGCGGGTGGCG
>CAZUPF010000004.1:9634-23658 GCA_964622035.1 uncultured Candidatus Saccharibacteria bacterium
ATTATGATATAATGCGCAAACAATGAACCGTCGCCTCGTAACCGCCATCATCACTTCAATTATTATTCTCACTGGCTACGGAATCCGTCAATTCCGAAACAAATCCCCCCTCGTCGAAACTATCCTGGTAGAAAGAAAAGATATCACCCAAGTAATCACCGCCAGCGGGGAGATTGATTCCCAAACCAAGGCCGAGCTGAGATTTGAAACTACCGGAAGAGTAGTTTGGCTTCCCATCAGAGTAGGGGACCAGATTCTGGAGGGCCAAGCCCTGGCCTCCCTAGACAATAGGAATACCGAAGAAACCCGTCGCCAGGCCGAGGCCAATCTTAGAAAAGCACAAGCGGATCTAGACAAGGCCGGCGAACTCCGCCGCGAATTTCAAATCGCCCACAAATACGACTCTCCATCCAGCGAGCTCTTTTCCCAGTTCGGCCAGTACGATGCCCAAGTGAGAGCGGCGGAGGCCCTCGTCGCCAGCTACCATTCCCAACTCGCCCAAGCCGAAACAACCGCCAAGCAGACAACCCTTATCTCCCCAATCACGGGAACAGTTACTGAGCTAAACATTGCCACCGGCGAAGTCTCCCAAGCAACGGGAGCGCCGGCCGTAGTCATCGCCAACCTCTCGCCGCAAAAGCTCTATTTCAAAATTGAAATCGATGAAACTGACCTCGGTAAAATCATCATCGGGCAGCAGGTAAACATTTCCCTAGATACCGCAGGAGACCAAGTGTTCGCGGGGTCCCTAACCGAGCTATCCCCCCAAATAAGCCGCAACGATGATGGGGATAGTATCATCCGAGCCAAGGTTTTATTTGATCAGGATCTTCCCGAGTATTTACACTTCCTAGGCCTTTCCGGAGATGTGGAAATAATTCTCAACCAGGAGGAGCAGGTATTGGTCCTGCCACTGGAGGCCGTTCTCGAAGAAGACGGAAAAATATATGTTTGGAAAGTAGAACACGAGAAAGCAAAGAAAGTAGAAGTAGCCCCGGGACTGGAGGGAGAGTTCGAAATTGAGATAACTTCCGGCCTCTACGAGGGCGCCGCAGTTGTCACTAGAGACTTCAACCTCCTCAAAGAGGGGCAGCCGGTAGTAGTAAGGGAGTAGCCCCCATGCCAGAGAATCTCATCCATACCACCCACCTTTCCAAGACATATAAGCTAGACTCAATCTGCGTTCCCGCGCTAAAAAGTATCAACTTGGACATCAACAGCGGCGAGCTTGTCGCCGTCACCGGACCCTCCGGATCGGGAAAATCCACCCTCCTCAATTTACTTGGCTGCCTAGACACCCCATCAAGCGGAGCTTACTTCCTTGACGGAATAGAAATCAAACAGGGAAGTAATTTGGCCGCCATCAGGAGAGAGAAAATCGGCTTCATTTTCCAAACTTTCAATCTCTTACCACGCCTCACCGCCCAAGAAAATGTCGAGATCCCAATGATCTACAAAGGACTGTCCGAAAGAGTTCGCCGAGAACGGGCTCGAGAGCTCTTAGAATCGGTCGGACTGGGCGAGAGAATCAACCACCGACCCACCCAGCTTTCCGGCGGCGAGCAACAGCGCGTGGCCATCGCCCGGGCCCTAGCCAACGAACCGGCGCTGATACTAGCCGACGAGCCGACCGGTGACTTAGACACCAAAACCGGCCGGGAAATACTAGCTATTCTAAAAGAACTGAACCGAGAGGGAGTAACTGTTATCATCGTCACTCACGAGGAGGAACTGGCCCAAGCCACCGATCGGGTAATAAGACTAGTTGACGGATTGGTTATCACCGATAAACCAACTAACAATGCAAACCTATCTTGAGGCCCTGAAATCAGCTCTAAGGTCGCTTAGAGCAAACAAGCTCCGTAGTGTCCTCACCACCCTCGGGGTGGTCATTGGCACCTTCTCTGTCATCGGCCTGGTTTCTATTGTGTCGGGGCTCGAGGCGGAAATCAAATCCGAAATCGTCGGCTTGGGAGCCGAGACCCTGGATATAATGCCCACCGACACCAGCGGGGGCGGGGGGATGATGGGCGGGGGGATGATGTCCAGCTTTAGCGCAAAGGAAACCCAAGCCCTCCGAGAAAGAGCTACTAAACTTGAATATTTCAGCGAAACTTACCAACTAATCGGGAACTTCTCCCACGGCAAAAGAGAGGAGCGCAGCTTCCTCATTGGAGTAACTCCAGATTATTTCAAGATTAGAAACAAGGGAGCTACCGTCGGCCGACTGTTCACCAAAGCCGATGCTGCCAAACGGGCCAAGGTGCTCGTTATCGGGGAGGGCTTAGCCACCGAACTTTTCGGTACTCGCTCCCCGCTCGGAAAGACCATCAAGGCTAACGGAACACCCTTTGAGGTGATCGGGGTTCTCGAAAAAGAAAGTATGAAGATGGGTAACATCGATCTCAACAAAACATCCTACATCCCGGCCCGCACGACTCGGCAAGTTTTTCCCGAGGCCAAGGTCAATGAGATCGTTGCCAAGGTCAAACCGAGCGAAACAGTTGCCAATGCCGCCCGCGAAATTGAGCTCATTCTGGAAGATGAGCGTGGCGACAAGGGATTCTCCGTCCTGACTCAAAAAGATATGATGGATCTCATTGACCGGATCACCGGCATCATCAGCTTAGCCCTGGCCGGAGTCGCCTCGATCTCCCTTCTGGTCGGGGGTATTGGCATTATGAACATCATGCTAGTTTCGGTTACGGAGAGAACTAAGGAGATCGGGCTCCGCAAGGCTCTCGGAGCCGAGGACAAGGACATCTTGATCCAGTTCTTGATCGAGGCGATGGTTCTCTGTCTTTTGGGGGGGATTATCGGAGTAGTCGTCGCCGAGGCGGGATCTCTTCTCGTCACGCGCTACACGGAACTTCCAAGTATGGTTGACCTAACAACGGTCGGGGCGGCGCTCGCTTTCTCCCTCGCTATCGGGGTCATCTTCGGAACGGCGCCGGCAATCAAAGCGTCCAAACTAGATCCGATTGAGGCGTTGCGCCGGGAGTAGCTCAGTAAAGCTCGTCCTTCTTTTCCTTCATAAAGACGCTCCAACCTTCAATCATCTCGATGAAGGTCAAGAAGGGGGCATCAATCAGTGCCGCAAAGAGGACACTAACCACATTGTACTCCTTCCACTTCTGCGATAGCCACTTTCCAACCTTGGCCACCGGAATCGAAAGGACATCAAGAAAAAACTCCAACACATTAACCCGCTCTTCCTCAACAGTTAGCTCCTTGGCCCGCTGCCGAATGACTAACCCCGCAAAAACAACGACGGCAACATTAAAGGCATCCAAAACGATCGAAGTGGCCGGAATACGGGCATAGTAAAAAGCCGCGGTCACTAATCCTAAAGACAAGACCGAGCTGACCAAATAAAGAAAATAAATCGCCGCCCGAGCCGCCGCACTTCTTCTCCTTGCCGGACGGAGCTCAAAAACATCCCGCCTTTCCCCGGGGTAGACAAGCCGCTGTATCCCCTCGACCGCCGCCTCTAAATTACTTTCTTGCGGCAGGCGCACCGAGGTAACAAGAAGGAACATCACCACCGTCGGTAACAACAGGTCAACAATCATCGCTAGCACGCTGAACCGCCCATAAAACAATCGCGCCAGGGGAACTTCAACAACAAACAGCGAAAATCCCCCAGCAACAAAGATCGACAGTGTTGAATAGATCGCCATCCGAAACAGGCGAGACTTCAAAGTGGTCAGCCGCTTGTCGTATGCGGCCTTAACCAGATTGGCTAAGATTTGGGGGTCGGCCACGCGCTCCGAAACTGCCTCCGGAGCTTCGGCAAAGTCCTCCAAAACATCCCCCAACAGCAGAAACAGGGTATCGTGTTTTTCGCAAAGTTTAAAAAACCGCTCTGTTTGCGAGTGGGCAAGATCCCCCTCTATTTCCCGCCAGACCGCCGGTATTTCGGGAGCGAGGCCCGCTAATTGCGTAGTATCTAGCCGAGACCACCCCGGGTAGCGGCGCTGCAGTAGATGGTAGCTGATGATGGGCGCATCTAGGTGAAGTAGGGTCCGGTGAACGGCAATGTATATCTGGGTCTGCCTTTCCTCCTCGCTAATACCTAAGCTGGAGCTAGCTCTCGTCTGCGCCGTCATCACCTCCGCCATAAAGTTGATCAACGCCAGTTGCCTTACCGGAGGAGCAAGAACTTCTTCAAGTTCGCAGGCGGCAATCTCCAAAATCCAGCTGTACAAGTTAACACGATCCTTAATATTCGCTGAGTGGTTTACGGCCAGAGGGTTGTTCTCCAAAAGGTAAATGTACTTCCCCAAAACCCGTCCTACCTCGTCAATCTTCTCTCGGGGAAGGCTATCGTTGGGAAAGTGGCCACCACGAACTAATTCCACTACCAGCGGCTCAGCGATCTCCGCAGCCTTAAGATTGGAGACCAAACTGGAGAAGCCCGAAAGCTTGGAGAGCATCCGCCGCTTGAGGACCCGCTCAATAGCTGTTCGCCGAATGAGGTGCTCCTCTTTCCAATCAACAATCATCCGCAACTTCTCATACAGCGCCGCCACGGCCGAGGCCACCTCATCAACATGAAGCGCCACGCTCGCCTCGGTACCCACCTCGGTAGCGAAGCTATTTTGATAGGTTTCGATCAACTTTTGAAAATCCGGCGCCAATTCGTTCGTACTCATTACACATCAGTAAGGATACCAAAATGAGCGGAATACCACAACCTCCAGGCTAGGACTGGCAGTCTCCAGCTCCAATCCCCAAACGGGCCAGCTCTGCACCCAACACCGTTTCCGAACCGTGTCCTGGTAGAACTCGGGTAGGGTAGGGGAGGGTGGCAACCTTCACTAAGGACTCTCTCAGCTGGGCCGGATTCCCACCCGGAATATCGGTCCGACCGACACCATTTTTGAATAACAAATCACCAGAAAACAGAATGTCCAAGGACTGTTCATAAAGACAAACGCTCCCCGGGGAGTGGCCCGGAGTATGGACCACCGCCAACGAGTATTTCCCCACGGTAACGTTCTCTCCCGCAGCAAAGTAGCCATCGGCCATCGGCGGCTCGGTAACCCCCAACCCAAAAAGCGTCTGCGCCGCAACCTGAGCTAAAGCAAGCTCCTCTTTTGCCTCCGCAAAAATCAAAAAAGGTGCCTTCGTCTCCTCCCGTAGCTGGGCCACACCACCCACATGATCAAAGTGGCCGTGGGTCGCCAAGATAGCTTTTAATTCCAGTCTCAGCGCCGCCAGCCGCTCAGCTATTCTTTCCGTCCCACCGTCGGGGTCAATCACCACCGCCACCCGCGCAGCCTCGTCACCAAAGAGGTAACAGCTCGTCGCCAACGGGCCGACCACAAACTTTTCAAGGATCATTAGTTAATTCTAGCAAGTTGGGAGCCGCGGGGTACGTAGTATCTTATAAAATTGACATTTGGCTGTTCTTTTGCTATAATCCTTGGAGTTTTAACCCCTACCCAAAAGTTCGTTAACAATCTAAGCCCAAAAAGGGCGAAGGAGGCGCTTTTTCTATGATCTGAGGTGGCACGCTCAAGAGTTGCAGTACGGTAATGTCTGAAGTCCTAACCACACAAAGGAGGCTAGACGTGTCAGAGGTACTGAAGTGGGTCGGCAATGCAGTATCAAGCTTCACGAGTATCGCGGCAGTCGCGCTACTGGCTGTCGTAATTCTGTTAGCCCTAGCGCGACGGTTGCGCCATGTTCCCATGGAGACGGCGCTGATCGTACTTGGCCGTAAGCGCAATATAGTCACAGGAGGGGTCGTGTTTGTCCCTCCCATCATCACGAAAACCCAGAAAGTGGACCTGGCGGTAAGGATGATCTCTGTCCCAAAGGACACCGTCCTCACCAAACCTGTCGTGCCGGTCACTTTGGACTGGATCGCCAAAGTCCAAGTTAAGTCGGATGATGCAAGCATTCTCATCGCTGCCAGAGCTCTAGGCGATAAGAGCGACAAGCAGATCGAGGACCTCGTCACCGATAACTTAGGTGGTGCCTTCCGCGAGGTGGTTGCCACCCTCACTCCAGAGCAGGTACTCCTCGATAAGGAAGCCCTCGCCAAGAGTGTTACGGCCTGCGCCACATCGGAAATGAGCAGCCTAGGAATGGAGATTCTCTCGCTGAACGTCGCGGAGATCACCGATGCCCAGGGCTACTACGAGGACCTTGGCCGGCCGCAGATCGCCGCAACCAAGAGAGACGCCGAAATCGCCAAAGCTGAGGCAGAGCGTGACTCCCGTGTGAAAGCCGCCGAATCAAAACAGACTGCCGAAACGGCGGAGATCGCGTCCGAACTGGCAATTGCCAAAGAAAAGAAAGACAGGGACGTGCAGATGGCCGAGTTTAAGAGGGAGACCGAGGCCCTGAGAGCCACGTCCGAGATGGCCTTCGACCTGCGGCAGGCCGATATAGACAAAGAACTCGCCGCGAAGGAGGGTGCGACTGAGATCGAGAAGCAGAAACAGGCCGCCCTTGCTGCACAGGAGAGGATTGCCGTCACCAAGAAGACAATGCGGGCAAGCGTAATCGAACCGGCATTGGCCGCTCAGGAAGCCGCAAAGGCCACCGCCGATGGCGCAGCCTACACGAAGGAGGTCGGGGCCAAAGCAGACGCCGAAGCGACCAGGCTCACGGCCGTCGCTACAGCAGAGGAAACCCGACTCACTAAGACAGCTACGGCCGACGGCGACAAGGCGCTCGGTGCAGCCAAAGCTGAATCCGAAGAGATGCTACTCAAGGGTAAGGCCGCGGGTGAGCGCGATCTGGCCAATGCCCGAGCCGCCGAAGGGCGGGTCAACATTCAAGAACTGGCCCTCAGGTTGCACTACGAAACCGAGGTCAAGAAGGCGGAAGCTGTTGCTGCCGCCGTCGGGGAGATGCTCAAGGATGTCAAACTCACCTATGTAGGCGGGTCACCCAGCGCTAGTGGGGGCTCAAACCCCATAGCCGAAACGATCAGTGGTGTTGTCCCCGCGGTAGCGCAGATGGTTGCCCAGGTCACGGGGATGACCGGCATGTCTGTTGGAGAGGTCATTGCTGAGGTGATGAGCTTGGGCAAGAACACTGAGGCCACCGAAATCACCGAGGGCACCGAGAATCCTGGTGACGAGGCCTGATCAAACATACAGGGATGGTGGCCTAGCCACCATCCCCCAGCCATAAGGAGGCTATGCAACATGGCAGGAGAAGAAAGTATGGAAGGTCGGGCGGCGGGTGCCACAATGACGGCTCGGGAAGAGCGGTCCGAAGAGCGTACTGTTGACCGCCTTGCGCGACAAGTCAAAAGCCTCAAAAACCGGTTCGACCGGGTCGCCAAGGCGGCCAAAAGACGGGAAGAGGATTTCGGTACTGTCCGCTCACAATCCGCACAGGTCTCGAAACTCCGCGAGGAGGTGCGAGAGCTAACGCAGACTGTGCAAGGGACTAAACGCCAGCTGGATGGACTGGTGCGGGAAAACGGGCGCCTCAGGACGCGAGTCAAGCGCCTCGAATCCCGCCGGCCGGATACAACGCCCGCCCCACGCGAGGAGGTTCGCCCGCTGAGGGTGGTGGAGCAAGCCCCCACAAGGCGACCCAAACGGGATCCCGGCAGAACCTTCGGACAGGCGGCGGGCCGCGTTCCAACGGAACAAGAGATTCGGGATATAGCCCGGCGCGAGGCTCAAGAAGCTCTCGCTGGACGCAATATCGCCGATCTCATCGCCGAAGTCCAACCGGGTCTGGGCGCCAAGATTCAAAAGCTCAGCCCCTTACTCAGGAAGCTGGGCATCGACCTTGATGCCGGCGAGATGGTGACCGCGGTCATCGATGCTATTCTGGACCGGATCGACCTTGACCAGATCATCAGGGAGGTCGTCTCCAAGCTCCAAAGCAGATCCAGGAACAGCAGATACTAGTACCACGCTACAAAGCACGGAGTGCGGTTGCAGATGCAACCAACCGCACCCGTGCTTCTTTTTTTTCCCAGCCAACTTGACAAACCCCACCTCGTTCTTAATAATATAGTCAGTAAGATGAATAAATACCTCAAATACACTCTCTTGTTCGCCCTCTTCGTTATTGCTGTTTTTATAATTAAAGCGCTGCTGGGGCTTGGCCAGACGCCACTGCCCTCCCGTTCCTCGCAAGGAATTCTCCCCGATACCCTCGTTTCCGAGAGTATTCCCACGGTCGGCGGGGGAGAGGAAGCTAAACTAGCTAGCGCCGAGGAACCAGAGACAGCTGCCGGCGGCAGCATCTCCGAACGCCTGGTGATCAAGACAGCCACACTCTCTTTACTGGTCAAAAACACCGCGGCGGCCGTCGAAAAGGTCAAGGAGGCCGCAACCCAACTGAGCGGGTTTGTGCTCTCCTCCCGCACCTATTTCACCGATGCCAAAAAAGAGCACCTGGTCGGCGAGGTCACCATCAAAGTTCCTCAGGAAAAATTTAGCGAGGCGGTAAAACTACTCAAAGAACAAGCGTTAAAGGTTGAAAGCGAATCCATTCAGGGCCGAGATGTTACCGAAGAATACACGGATCTAGAGAGCCGCCTCCGTAACCTCGAGGCCGCGGAAACGCAGCTTCTAAAACTGATAGAACGCTCCGGAGAAGTGTCCGATATCCTGGAAGTTCAACGCGAGATCACGCGCGTCCGCGAGGGAATCGAATTAATCAAAGGGCGGATGAAGTACCTTACCGAGTCTGCCCAAATGTCCACCATCACCGCGTATATTGCCACCGAAGAATCCGAACTCCCCATTGTTGAGGAAGGCTGGCGCCCACTGGCCGTTGCCAAAAAAGCGCTCCGGAGCACCGTCGCCTTTTGGCAAAGTATTGGTTCGGCCCTAATTTGGATGGCCGTCTTCGGTGCCCCTCTGGCCCTACTCGTAGTGCTCCTCCGTCTCCTCCGACGGCGCCAAACACCGACCTCGTAGTCTTTACGAACTCCAACCACACCCACCGCCATCTCCCGATTGACAAATAAAAACTTTTTGGCTATTCTCCCGCCACACACGCTTATTACCCAAGGCAAACTCTCGAGAGGAGGTGATGGGAATGGCCACATACGAATGTTCTGAGTGCGGCTACGAGCAAGAGCAGCCGGGGCGCTGTCCCGAGTGTGACATCGATCTCGAAGCCCAGAAAACCGAGGAAGTCGTCGATGGTGGGGAGCTGGCTGGGACTGACGAGGTAGTTAAGGAGGAAGGGGAAGAGGAAACGACCGCGGGCGACCAAGAAGAAACGGTGCTTTGAAAAAAGTAAACAAAACCCCTAGAACTTTTCAAGACTGGGGGTTTTGTTTTGGGAAAAAGAGATCCCAAGTACCCCAACTTGCGGGATACCTGGGAAGAACGGGCCAAAGCCCCCCGAAAAACTGAGCCTCACTCGGCCACCGGAAGAGCCGCGCAAGGACTTTCCAAGAGCGTAAGGGCGCAATTGCGAATTCTAGACCAGACCTCCTCAACCAAACAGTGCTCAGGCTGCCAATCGGGGTTGCGCACAACATCCACCAGAAACTCTCTCCAGAGCGGGTGGATGTTTAGACGACGAGACCGCCCCAGCACCTTCTCAATATCCCGCAAAGCAGCCGGGGCATGGTGCGCCAAACCCCTGCCCAGCACCAGTTCCAGGACAGCCTCAATAATCCTCCCGTTCAGCAGATCCGCAGGGCTAGCTACCCTCCTAGCATAAGCCAAGAGACGCGGCCACAGGTCACCCACGGCCGCATAAAGCTCAGCCTCGCGCACCGGATCTTCGGTCAGAAGATCTTCCCAGTTCTCGGCACCAGCTCCATCCAGCCTCGTTTGCACAGTCCATTGAGCCGTACGCCCGTGTCTCGACCCGAGCGCCAAAGCAACACTCTCCCTGTTAATGGGGTGAAGCGTCCTGCTCGTCATATCCTTCTCCTCCTCTTCTTTGAACTATCAATCCAGCTTCAAAACCAGCACGGATAGTCTATCACCACCCGATAACTTTTACAACTAGGCCTAGGCTTTTTCGAAATCCCGCAATTGAAAAAACCATTAGGCCGTGCTAGAATCCATATCATGAAAACAGAGTTAGAAAGGCTTTCCAATTCGGAAGTTAAAGTAACCGTCACCGTTCCGACAGAAAAAGTTGACGAGGCTTTCCAAAAAGCATTGACCGAGATCGCCGAAAATACCGAGCTGAAAGGTTTCCGCAAGGGAAAGGCCCCCCTCGGGGAAGTGGAAAAACAGCTAGACCAGGGAGAACTTAACGGGCGCGTGGTTAATCTACTGATTCCCGAGGCCTACACCGCCGCGATAAAAAAAGAGAATCTAAAACCAATTGCCGATCCGCGAATTGAAATCAAGAAATTCGCCCGTGGTAACGAATTCGTTTTTGAAGTACGAACAGCAGAAATGCCGGAGGTTGCGCTGGGAGATTGGCGGGGAGCCCTAAAAGGTCTCGCCGGGAAGGCCCAGATCGCCACCGCGGCCACAATCACTGACGCTAAAAACAAGGCTGAGGAAAAGGGTAACCAGAAAAAGGTTAATCTCCCCAAGCTCCTGGAGGCGCTCACCAACACAGCCAAAGTAGAACTTCCAGGGATCCTGGTAGAAGATGAGGTTTCCCGAATGCTCACCAGACTCAATGACCGCCTGGCCACCCTTGGACTTTCGCCGCAAGAATACCTAAAAAACCGCGGGCAGTCCAAAGAGGGGCTGCAGCAGGAGAGTGCCCAAGAAGCCAAGAAGTTACTGAAAACTGAGTTTGTTCTCGCCAAACTAGCCGAGGAGCTGAGCATCGAAATCAAAGAAGAGGAAATAGCCGAGGCCATTGAGGCTACACCCGATGAGGCCGCGAAAAAGTCCTTAAACACCCCAGAAAGCCGAGCCTACATAAAGGCCATAATCCGCAAGAACAAAACCGTCGAAGAGTTGCTCAAAATTACGGGGTCCTCACGCTAATATGTATGTACCCCTCGTCATCGAGCAGTCCGGCCGCGGCGACCGCGCCTACGATATCTACTCCCGTCTGCTGAAAGAGCGTATTATTTTTGTTGCGGGACCGATCAGCGACCTCTCTGCCAACACGATCATCGCTCAGCTGCTTTACCTGCAGAGCGAAGATCCCAAAAAAGAGATCAAGCTGTACATCAATTCCCCCGGCGGTTCGGCCTACGCCGGCCTGGCTATCTACGACACTATGCAACAGCTAGGTCCAGACATCCAAACAATGGCTATCGGCATCGTAGCTTCGGCGGCTACCCTGCTCCTGTCCTCGGGAACCAAAGGCAAGCGGGTGTCACTACCAAATGCCGTCATCCACATTCACCAACCACTCGGCCAGACCCAGGGCCAAGCCACTGATATTGAGATTGATGCCAAGGAGATTCTCCGCCTCAAGGATCTTTTTGCGAAAAAGCTGGCCAAGCACACTGGCCAAACAAGCAAAAGGGTCCTCAACGACTCCGACCGCGACTTCTACATGACAGCACCACAAGCCAAGAAGTATGGCATAATTGACAAGGTAATTTAGGGCGGGTAGCTCAGCTGGTTAGAGCGTCACGTTGACATCGTGAAGGTCGTAGGTTCGACTCCTATCCCGCCCACCACCCCCCCCCTCGTTAGTGCTAGAATCTATTCATGATCGCCGTCACTGCTAAAACCCCGCTCGATATTGATGGTTACGCTTGCACCTTCGCCTACACGGAGCTTCTAAATAAAACCGGTCGGGAGGCGATCGGTGTCGCCCTGGGCGAGCCCCACCGCGAGATTGATTTTCTCAACCAAGAATTTGATATCTCCCCTCTCCCCAGGAACACCGCGCGCTTGCTCAGCCAGACCGAACAAATCGCTCTGGTAGATACCAGCAGCCTGGCAGGGCTACCGGAAAACTTCGCGGCTGATAAAGTAATTGAGGTTATTGACCACCGCGAGGCCCCCGATGTGGCCGGTATTTTCCCCAACGCCCGAATCCAAATTGAAAAAATCGGGGCGGCGGCAACGCTCATTGCCGAAAAGTTTCGGGAAAGTGGTACCACAATCAGCCGCGAAGCGGCGATTCTCCTCCACAGCACTATCGCCCTACACACCCACAACTTCCAGACAAGCAACACTTCGCCCAGAGACAAAGCGGCCTACCGGTGGCTAGCCGAAGTAGCAGCTGTGCCCCCGAACCTGGTCCAAAAAATCCTCAAGCTAAAGTCTGAGTTCAATGATGAGTCCTTCCAGGAGGCTATCATCGGCGATATCAAAGAGGGTACTATGAACGGAAAAAGGCTGGCTATCGCCCAACTGGAGGTTGTCGGCTTACGCAAAATACTAACGGAAAGAAAGGCCCAACTTCTGAAAATCCTACAAGAACTGCAACAAGCGCACCGCTACGACTACCTCTTTCTGATTGCAAACGACTTCAGCGCGAGGACCACCACCCTCGTTACGGAACACGAACCAACGCGACAACTTGTGGAAGAGGCGCTCAACGATGGGACACGGTTTGACGACGAGGGCTTCGCCGAGAGAAGGGGAGTGCTCCTCCGAAAAGAAATTATTCCCCGGCTGCGTAAAGAACTAAGCTAAAGATTAAGAGCAACACCACAATCAGAATCCGCAAAAAAAATAACCCGAGAAGAGAGGTTTTCCCCTCATCTCGGGCGCAAGCGGGCAGAGCACTGCTACTTACTTGGTCATCTCCGGTGCATCCAGGTAAAAACGGTCGGCAACCGCCCCAACTAGGGTCGCAAAAAGGGGCGCCCTGATGCTGACGGTAACGCCCTTTCCCGACGGTAGTGTCAAACACCAGAACCCCGGTCTCCAGGAAATGTTGACTGGCGGCCCTAGCAGATTCGCTCCCGGAACCCCCCACTCCGCTTCGCAAGCCTCATCACTACCTGCCCAGACCCGTTTGACGGCACTGAGAAACGCTTTGGCCGAGTCGTCGGTAAAGAAATGCTCCAGCAGTATCCTCCCCGAACCGCCGGGCCTCGCCACGACCTTAAGCACGTAATCTTCCTTGGACGTTTCAAGTAGCTCCACAATGGCCGCAAAAGAAGCCCGAGCACTAAACTGCAAACTCATTCCAGCTCTCCTTTCTCCTAATACCTACCGCGGACAGAACAATCTTCGGAAACTATAACACAACAGGCGCCATTAAACAAATCTTGCTCCCGAGCGCGCCCTTTATGCTACAATCAACTCAAGCATGAGGAGGGGACTGTTCTGAAGATGGAAAGTAAACTGCTCAAAACCCTATTACTAGCCGCACTCTCCGCCATCCCGTTTTATTTCCTGGGCCGGCTCTTTCTCACTTTTTGCGCCCGACCGGAGCTCGTTCTCGGCACTAGCCTGATCAAAAGCGGGCAGCTTGGTGGGATCCTGCTGCTTCTTCTAGCCATTGGCTTATTCTCTAGCCTCCTCCCAGCATTTTCCCCGAACACCCTTCCGCTAGCACTCTCGGCACTCTTCTCGAGCAGCATCTTCCTGCTCCCTCTCCTAATAGAAAGGACGGTCCGCCCGGCGATCTCCCTAGCCCTAGCCACTGTTGTCTTCCTGGCCCTCATTTTTAATGCAACGCAAATTACCAGCGAAATCAAAAATTATATTAAATTTTCCCCCGCCAAAATTTTCCCATCCAAGGTCCGCCGGTTACTCTTTCTCCTTGCTCTCGGGGTTTCGACCGGGTTCGGGTTCCAGTACTCACAGAAGATTCAGCGGGAGGGGTTCGCGCTTCCGGAGAGTGTTATTAATACCGCCCTCGGCCCCATCGTCGCCATTCTCGAAAACCAACTGGGGGGGCAAATTGAGCAGCTACTCGGCGATAAATTTGAAGCCCAGATCGGCACTCGGGACCAAGAGGACATTTTAAAATACCTTAAAGACGAAACCGCCGAAACTCTAGAAGAGGGGCAGGGCCGGAAACAATTTGGCCTCACTCCCGAGAACCTCAATCTCGACAAAGTGGAAATTGGCACCGGCGGCTCCCTGGAACTATCAGAGGCCGCTGCTGGACTCGCGCCAGCACTTAAAAACCAAATCGACACTATGATCGCCCCCTACATTAAATTCATCCCCATCCTCGCCGGCCTC
>CAZUPF010000004.1:23758-29775 GCA_964622035.1 uncultured Candidatus Saccharibacteria bacterium
TTACCACCCCCAAAAGCTGGACCGTCGGCACCGCGAAACGGACCACAACTGAGCGCCCGCCTCGCGTGCACGAGGCGAGGAAGGAGGGTGGAACCTCCCCAAAAGGGACCCTTCGACGAAAGTCGGGCTGGGTCTGTCTTTATTTAGCACCTTTCGCAAACTACTATGACAGAAAAGAACAAACCGGAAAACTTAGAAACCAGGCGCCATTCGGCGGCCCATGTACTGGCTGCCGCCGTGCAGCGGCTGTACCCGCAAGCTAGGTTCGGCATCGGGCCAGCGATTGAGAATGGCTTTTATTACGACTTTGAATTCCCCGAACCTGTTTCCGACAAAGACCTTCCCCGAATCGAAGCCGGGGTGGTCAAGATAGTAGGGGAGGGAACACCGTTCGCGCAGGAAGATATCTCCATTGCAAAAGCCAAGAAACTTTTTAAGGACCAGCCATACAAGCTAGAACTAATCGCCGATTTGGCGAAGGAGGGCGAAACTGCCGTTTCTACTTACAAAAGCGGTGAGTTTGTCGATCTCTGCCGCGGGCCACATGTGGCTGACACCTCCCAAATTGGGACCTTTAAACTACAAAAAATCGCCGGTGCTTACTGGAAGGGCTCAGAAACCAACCCGATGCTCACCCGCATCTACGGCACCGCTTTCGCCACCCAAGAAGAGCTCGACGCCCACTTGGAAATGCTCGAGGAGGCCAAAAAGCGTGATCACCGGAAGATCGGCAAAGAACTTGACCTTTTTTCCTTTCATCCGGAGGCCCCCGGCGATGTCTTCTGGCATCCTAAAGGCTGGACTATCTTCAAAGAGTTGCTGCGTTACTGGCGAGATATTCATGAGCGGGAGGGCTACCTAGAGGTGCGCACCCCGGAACTGCTCACCCGCCAGATCTGGGACCAAAGCGGCCACACCGAATTCTTTCTTGAAAAAATGTACCGCGTCACCACTCCGGGCGCCGAGGAGTGGGATATGGCGGTAAAACCGATGAACTGTGATGGCGGTATATTAATATATAAATCACAACCCCGTTCTTACAAAGAATTCCCCCTCTACATGGGAGAGCTGGGGGTCGTCCACCGTTACGAAAGCTCGGGTGAACTCCACGGCATCTTGCGTCCCCGCGAATTTACTCAGGATGACGCCCACCTCTATTGCACTCCCGACCAAGTCAAGGCGGAACTCAAGCGGGTAATCGATTTGTGCTTCGAGATCTACCAAACCTGTGGGCTGGAGCTGGACCGTCTAGAGCTATCAACGCGGCCGGAGGGCTCGATCGGCTCGGACGAGATTTGGGAGCAGGCCGAAAGCATCATGCGCGAAGTCCTGGCTGAAAATGAAATTCCCCACCAAATTAACGAAGGTGACGGGGCGTTCTACGGACCAAAATTAGATTTTCACCTTAAGGACAGCCTCGGGCGAACCTGGCAGTGCGGTACTATCCAACTGGACTTCGCCCAACCAGAAAATTTTGACCTCAAATACACCACTGCCGAGGGGACTAAAGAGCGCCCGGTGATGATCCACCGCACCATTTACGGCTCAATCGAACGGTTCCTCGGAATCCTAATCGAAAGCACTGCCGGTGCTTTCCCAGTCTGGCTTGCCCCCACCCAAGTAATAATCATCCCCATTTCCGAAAAGCAAAACGGCTATACTCAAATAGTGGCCGAAGAATTACGAGAGGTGGAAAACCCCACCGGCCCACTAAGGGTCGAAATTGATGAGAGTTCCGAAACGCTGGAAAAGAAGATTCGCCGCGCCCAACTCGCAAAAATCCCCTATATGCTCGTCGTCGGGGGTAGGGAAGAGGCCGCCGGAGATGAGGTCTCCGTCCGCCTAAGGAGCGGGGAGGACCTCGGGGCCCTAAAGATCAGTAAGGTTAAAAGGCGGCTTACAGAGAAAATTAAAGATCGGGAGGCGAAGCTGTGAAAAGCGTTGCCAAAATAGCCCCCCCGTGGTACGATACCTTCAACGAGTGAAACGCAAGTATTATCCCGTAAACGATAGAATCAATGTTCCGGAAGTCCGGATCATTGATCAAAAAGGTAAGAATCTCGGAGCGATGCCGACCCGTAAGGGTTTAGAGCTCGCTCAAGAGTCTGGGCTTGATCTGGTCTTAATAACCGAAAAGGCCCAACCACCCATCGCCAAAATTCTCAACTTCCGGAAATTTCTGCATGAGAAGCAACGGCAGGGGCAGGACGAGCGTAAGCGGTTTAACGAGGCTAGCCTAAAAACCCTGCGGGTTGGTCCCCATATCGACGACAACGACCTAAACACCCGCATTGGCCGAGCTAAAGAGTTTTTGGGCAAGGGCAAGGCAGTCAAATTCGATCTGATGTTCAAGGGAAGGTCAATTAGCCACCCCGAGCTGGGAAGGGCTAAGCTTGAGACCGTAAAAGGGTTACTTTCCGAAGAGAGCCAAGTTATCAGAAATATTGAGAAAAAAGGGAAGTTTATGACAATGATTCTAGGACCAAAACCATGACCAGAGCAAGAACGGGGGCAACGCGCCGCCGACGACATAAAAAAATCCTCAAGGCCGTCAAAGGTTATCAGGGAACCCGCTCTCGACTATATCGCCGAGCTCACGAGGCCTATATACGCGCTGGGGAGCACGCCTTCGCGGGTCGAAAAATAAGAAGGCGGGAGATACGAAAGCTGTGGATCCAGAGAATCAACGCTGCGCTTACCCCTTTTGGCATCTCGTATAGTAAGTTCATCCACCAACTAAGCAAAAAGGAGATCAATCTTAACCGCAAAATGCTCTCGGAGATTGCTATCCGCGACCCCCAATCCTTCTCCAAGATAGTCAAAACCTGCCGCCCGTAATCTTCCCAACGCTAGTCATCCGCCACCGTAATATCCTTGGTAGCCTCACCAACGTTACCCGCAGAGTCGTAAGCTAAAACCTTGAGTTCGTAGTTCCCCACCTCAGCAACCGAGAGCACCACCCGCTTCCCGTAAGGAATGCTAGTCACGGCATCCCCAACCTGATCGCCACCTAAGTAAAACTCAACCTTGTTGACCGTGTAAGGAGTAACAACTTCCACCAATACCTCAAACTCCAACGGCTGATTGGTCGCCTCCGGATCAATAATTTTTACCCACGGCTTATCGTCGCCGTCAGGATTAAAGTAACGATCTGAAACTTCAGTTGGCGGGTGATATTTGGAATCATCTCCGTAGGTCTCGGAAATCCAACTATCCACAAACTCCTGCCACTCCGGAAGAGCGGCTTTAAAGTCCACAAAAATCTTTTCTTCCACCTCACCGGCCTGGCGACAGGCATCCGAAGCCAGCTTCCCATCATCCCGACAGATTTCCAAAAGGCTATGCGCAGGGCACTCCTGCGTTGGGACAGTACTCTTGATAAAATACTCCTCCCGCGTCTCACACTCATCACGGAACTGCTCATGAATGCACCAGCTGCTAGGTAACTGGCCTGAGAGGGTGCAAACCGTCGCCTTAGCAATCCCTTCCGGAGGATAAAAAGGCTCGTCTGGATTCCCAGAAAGCAGCTCCCGCATCACCCGGTTCCAGATAGGCGCCGCACCGGTAACGCCCGAAACCAGGCGCCCCATTGGCGAATTATCGTTATTACCCACCCAAACCCCCACAGCGAAAGAGCGGGTGTAGCCAACTGTCCAGTTATCCCGCATATCATTCGTGGTCCCAGTTTTCGCTGCCACCGAGTAGCCCGGAATGTGGAGCGCGCTCCGCGAACCGAAAGCGAGGGTCCGCGCGTTGTTATCCGAAAGAATATTCGAAATGAGGTAGGCTACCTCCTCCGAAAGGACCTGGGCGCCTTCAGTAGGCTTAAGCGTCTCCAAAACATGCCCGGAGGAATCTTTTACCTCCAAAATAGCCTGCGGCTGAACCTTTCGCCCCCCCGCCGAAAAAGTTGAGTAAGCGCTAACTAAATCAATCAGCTTCACCTCCCCACCCCCCAAAGTAAGCGACAGTCCGTAGCGAGAGGGGTCAGTGAGCGTACTAATCCCCAAATTACGAGCCATCTCCAGCACTCCGGGAATCCCCACCAACTTCAGCAGTTTAACTGCCACCATATTGACGGAATTACCCAAAGCATAACGAAGGGCCAGCGGACCCCGCCACTCCCCGTCATAGTTCACCGGCTTGTAATCCGGCTGGCCTTGCCCCCCGGGAAAAGTTGTTGGAACATCAAAAAGCGTAGTCGCCGGGGTATACCCTTGGGCAAAAGCGGTTACATAAGTAATGGGCTTGATGGCCGAACCGGGCTGGCGCTCCCTCAAGACAACATTCACCTGGCCATCGTTTTCATCATCAAAAAAATCGGCCGAACCGACCATACTCAAAATCTCCCCCGTCTGGGAATTAATGGCCAACAAGGCGCCGTTGCCAATCTGGTACTTTCTAACCTTTTCAATCTCCTCGGAAACAATTGCCTGGAGGCGCTCGTGCTTCTCCAAATCCAAAGTGGTCGTCACCTGCAACCCCCCACGCTCTAACAAACTCGCCCCATACCTCTCGGTAAGGAGCTCCTTAATATACATCACAAAATGGGGCGCTCGAATCTTGGCTCCCGGAGAAGCGTAGCTGAGTACCACCTCCCGCGCCGCCTGCGCCTCCTCAGCTGAAAGAAAGCCTCGCTCCCCGTTCTTCTCTAACCAGCCGCGAGTCTCCATAAGGTGCAAAACATACTTCCTCCGCGCCTCCGCCCTCTCCGGCTCGGAACCATAGGGCGAGTACCGGGATGGGGCCTGCGAGAGTCCGGCCAAAAAGGACGCCTCGGCCAAACTTAGATCCTTAGCGGACTTCTGGAAATAGACATCCGCTGCCGCCTCCACCCCGTAAGCCTGCCCCCCGTAGGGCGCCTCATTAAGGTACATCTCCAAAATCTCCTCCTTAGAGTACTTTTTCTCAATTTGAAGGGCCAGAATAAATTCCTTCGCCTTCCGAGGTAGGGTGCGCTCCCGGGAAATTAGGGTGTTCCGCACCAGCTGTTGAGTAATAGTTGAACCACCCTCAATAGTTCGGTACCGCAAAATGTTGTAAGCGGCACGTAAAATGCCAAGCAAATCAAAACCCGAGTGCGCATAGAAATCAGCATCTTCCGCCGCCAGGGTAGCGTGAATTAGATCGTCTGGTAAATCTCCCAGCGTGGCCAGGGTCCGGTTTTGCTCCCCGTAAACGTCGTAAAGCAGCCGACCTTCCCGATCAAAAATCTTGGTCGAAAGGGCACGATCCCGAACTACTAGTTTTCCTGGTGCGGGGAGATCCTTGGAGTAGTAAGCAAAGGCAGCAAATCCCACCAACGATCCAACGAGGATAACCACAAAAAGCGCCGAAGCGGCGATGGAGGCCAGAAAAAGCCAATTAGTCTCCCCACGACGCCGGCGACGCTTCTTAAAGGAGAGAAACTTATGTGTTGCTAAAGCACGATTACGCAGCATTTCCCCTAATGATACATACCAGCAGTCCCCAGTGCAAACCCACCCCTATCTATGATACCCTGGGGACACTCCCATGAAATTTTTCCGCCGGCACCGCACACTGTGGCAGGCCGTTATCGTTATCTCGTCTCTGGCCCTAGTTCTTAGCTCTATCCTTCCGGCTATCTTCGGAAGATAGCCCTTACCCATACTTTACCACCATGGAACTTCGGGATCCAGTAAAAAGTGTTCCCTTCATCGGCGAAAAATACTGCCGACTCCTGACCAATTTAGGGATTGAAACAATTACCGACCTCCTGCGGCACTACCCCTCCCGCTACGAAGATTTCTCCCAAGTAAGGGGAATCTCCGCGCTCGTCGCGGGGGAAAAAGCGACCATCAAAGCCGAAGTCGCCGAGATTGAAAACATCTTCACCCGCTACGGTAAAAAACTTACTAAGGCGGTTGTTAGCGACACATCTGGAAACATTACTCTCGTCTGGTTCAACCAAACCTACCTCACCAAGACTATCCATCCAGGGGAGGTCTTCCGCTTCTCGGGGGAACTCAAATCGTTTTCCGGTCAGCCAGCGTTTC
>CAZUPF010000005.1:0-21749 GCA_964622035.1 uncultured Candidatus Saccharibacteria bacterium
AACCTCTGTTTAACCGTGCGGTTTCTGGTGTTTACCCCCCCGGCTCTATCTTCAAACTAGTTACCTCTTCGGCAGCTTTGGAGACGGGGGTTATTGCGCCACAAACTATGATTGATTGTCGGGGGAGTATTGCGGTGGGTGCTTTCACCTTCCGCGATTGGAAGCTTGAGGGCCACGGCCCGCTATCACTCCCAGATGCGCTTGGTAAGTCTTGTGATGTGTATTTTTATACTGTTGGTGGTGGTTACGGTGACCAGCCCGGTGTGGGGGTAGAGGAGCTGGCACGGTTTGCCCGTTTGTACGGTCTGGGTGAAGCTTCCAATATCGAGCAGCCTTTAGAGGCGCGGGGGTTGGTTCCGGATACCGAGTGGAAACTGCGGGTACGGGATGAGCGTTGGTACATTGGTAACACCTACCACTTTGCTATTGGGCAGGGGGATTTGTTGGCGACTCCCCTTCAGATTACCAACTTAGTAGCTACGGTAGCCGGTGGGGGGAAGCTTCGGAGGCCAACACTACTCTTGGGCAGAGAGCCTGAGGTCCTGCGGGAGGGTTTTGTCTCGACAGAAACGCTGGGTTGGGTAAAGGAGGGGATGGCGAGGGTGGTTCGCCCGGGGGGAACCGCTTACCCCCTCTTCACCTTCCCGGTTCCGGCGGCTGGTAAGACGGGAACTTCCGAGACAGGTAAAGGGGACGATACCCATGCCTGGTTTGTGGTTTTTGCTCCCGTGGACGCTCCGGAGATTGCTTTGACTGTGTTTTTGGAAAACGGGGGAGAAGGTTCCCACGATGCTGCGCCAGTAGCTAGGAAAATACTTGATTGGTACTTCAATAAATAGAAATAGTTAACAGTTAAAAGTTAATAGTTGGCGGCGGCGTTGGGCTTTTTATGATCAAGGGTAGCGACGACCTCAAATACTGGCTCGGACTTAGCCTCGTTCCTGGGCTGGGTCCCCGAACCTTTCAGACACTTTACCAGCAGTTTGGTTCGGCTAGGAAAATTTGGGAGTCCTCAAGACGAGAGCTTTTGGATTCCGGTCTTGCCGAGAGGGTTTGTGATACCTTGTGTTGCCTTAGAGAGGATTCCGATTTAGAGGGGGAGCTGGCCAAAGCGGCGGAGCTGGGGATAAGCCTTGTTACTTGGGAGGACGAACGCTATCCCAAGAATCTTAAGGAGATTAGTAGCCCTCCGCCCCTTCTTTACATACGGGGGGAGCTTCTTCCGCGGGACGAGATTTCCTTAGCTGTTGTCGGAACAAGGAAGTTTAGCGGGTATGGGAAGCGCGTGACTACAAAGATAGTGGAAGATCTAGTTCTCGCGGGGCTGACTATTGTTTCCGGCTTGGCTTGGGGCATTGATAGTTTTGCCCATCGGGCAGCCCTCCAAGCCGGGGGAAGAACAGTTGCCGTTTTGGGGCACGGGCTCGACCAAGTTTACCCCCCGGAAAATAGGGATTTGGCGGCCGAGATTGCTTGCCAGGGCGCTTTGGTCTCGGAGTTCCCCTTGGGATTTCCTCCTGTTCCGGGAAATTTCCCGGCCCGTAATCGAATTATCTCCGGTCTATCCTTGGGTACGCTGGTTTGCGAGGCGCCAGAGAGGAGTGGTGCCTTGATTACCGCAGCCTGCGCCTTAGAACAAGGGCGCCTTGTCTTTGCCCTGCCCGGGCCGATTTTTAGTCCTCGGAGTTTGGGGACGGGGAGATTGATTCAGTCGGGGGCTAAGCTGGTTATGGGTGCAGACGATGTCTTGTCGGCCCTCAATCTCGAGTTGCGGGTAGAGCAGCGGAAAGTACGGGAGCTTCTTGCGGAGACTGTGGAGGAGGAGGGTTTGCTAGGTATCTTGCGAGGGGAAGAGGTCTCTCTGGGTACAGACGAAATTATCCGCCGTTCGGGTCTTCCACCAGCTGTGGTATTATCTACTTTGGTTAAGATGCGGATGAGGGGGGCCGTTGAGGAGACTAGTGGTGGGCGGTGGGTGGTTAGGTTATGAAGAATCTAGTTATTGTGGAGTCGCCAACAAAAGCAAAGACACTGGCCCGCTTTTTGGGTAAGGATTTTGAGGTTACATCTTCTAAGGGGCATATTCGCGACTTACCCAAGTCGGAGTTGGGGGTAGATACCTCCCAGAACTTCAAGGTAAAATACGTTTCTGTCAAAGGTAAAGATGTGGTGATTAAGGAGTTGCGGAAAGCGTTAAAGGGGGCGGACAAGGTGTGGCTGGCTACTGACCTTGATAGAGAGGGAGAAGCAATTGCTTGGCACCTCGCACACATTCTCGGTATCCCTGTCAAAGACACCTCGCGAGTAGTATTTCACGAGATTACCAAGGCGGCGGTAGAAGCGGCCTTTGCCAATCCGGGAAAGCTAGATTTAAACTTAGTAGACGCCCAACAGGCAAGGAGAGTTCTGGATCGTCTGGTGGGTTATAAGCTTTCTCCTCTGCTTTGGAAAAAGGTGCGTACGGGCCTTTCTGCGGGGCGGGTGCAGTCGGTGGCCGTGCGTTTCGTAGTAGAGAGGGAGAAGGAACGGGAGGCGTTCTCTACGGAGAATTACTGGTCAATCCAGGCCTCGCTGGGACTTCCAGACGGTGGCGGAGATTTTCAGGTAGCGGTGCGGGAGGTCGCTGGGAAGCCGATCGAGATGACAGAGAAGAGAAAGCTTTTTGCGGGCGCTTACCAAGTTAAGAAGACGCTGCTTGACTCCGAGGCGGCGGCGGAGGAGATGATGGCCCAGCTTCGGAAGGAGGATTTTGTTGTTTCTAAAGTAGAGGAGAAGGAGGTGGCACGCAAGCCCTACCCGCCGTTTACAACTGCCTCGTTACAGTCCTCCGCCGCTGGTTTAGGGTTCGCTCCAGCGCGGACAATGCGTCTAGCGCAAAAACTTTATGAGGAGGGCTATATTACTTATCACCGTACTGACTCGCGCTTTATCTCCGAGAGTGCTATTGAGGAATGCCGTGGCTTCATAAAGAGAAGCATTGGTGAGCAGTACCTACCGTCTAGTGCTATTAGCTATCGGACAAAATCTAAAACGGCTCAGGAGGCCCACGAGGCGATTCGGCCGACCAAGTTTTCCGTTCAGCCACGAGAGGTGCGGAAGCTGGGGTCGGGCGAGGCTAAGCTGTATGAGCTGATTTGGCGGGCGACCGTGGCCTGTCAAATGAAACCCGCGGTTTTTTCGCGGGTGACGATTGATGTCTCGGCTGGGACGGTGTCGTTGCGGGGGGTTGGGCAGACCCTCAAGTTTGCCGGTTGGCTTAAGGTGCGCCCTCGGGTAGGAAAAAGATATAAAGAATCGGAGTTTCCGCCTTTGCAGGAAGGGCAAAACCTTAACCTTTTGCAGTTGGAGGCTACTGCGCACCAGACCAGTTTGCCCCCGAGGTATTCGGAGGCTGCGCTAGTTCGTACATTGAAGAAGAACGACATTGGCCGCCCTTCTACCTACGCTTCCATCATCTCGACGATTGCAAAACGTGGTTATGTTGTTAAAGATGGGGGGTCATTTGTTCCGACGGATGTGGGGGTGGTAGTGACTGATCTTCTGGTCGAACATTTTCCCCAAATTGTCGATATCTCTTTCACGGCGGGGATGGAGACGGATTTGGATATGGTTGCTGATGGGGACAAAGAGTGGGTGGATGTGGTTCGTGAGTTTTGGGAGCCGTTTTCTGCTCTTTTGAAGAGTAAGGAGAAGGAGCTTAAGCGGGAGGAGTTCACGGTTTTGGAAGAGACATCTGAGCAGTGTCCGGAGTGCGGTAAAAAACTAGTTATCAAACTTGGTAAGTACGGTAAGTTTATTTCCTGTAGCGGTTTTCCTGACTGCAAGTATGCTCGCCCCCACGCCGACATGGATAAAGATGGCGTGCCTGACGAGGTGGATAAGGCGCAGCTGGCTGAAAAGTGTCCTGAGTGCGGGGGGGAGTTGATGGTTAAGGAGGGCCGATTCGGTAAATTTATTGCCTGCTCGCACTATCCCAAGTGTAAATTTACTAAAAATTACCTGGACAAAATTGGGATGGGGTGCCCCGAGTGTGGGGAGGGGGAGGTGATTGTTAAGCGGACTCGTCGGGGTAAGACCTTCTTCGGCTGCTCTCGCTACCCGCAGTGTAAGTATGCTTCCTGGAAGAATCCTCTGGAAAAAACAGCCGAAGATTCCTCCGATTGACTTACTGGCTACGATTTGTTTTTATGGACTCAGAGATTGCCCCCTCGGGGGTTTTTGTTTGGGTTTTGGAGTTAGGAGATTAGAAAGGGAGGTGGAAGAGGAAATGCACATTGTAGTAAAGAAGTTGCGGGGTTGGATCGAGGTCATCGTTGGCTGTATGTTTAGCGGTAAGACAGAGGAGCTCCTCCGTCTGTTGCGGCGGGTAGAGATTGCCCAGCAGAAATCTCAGGTTTTTAAGCCGGCTTTGGATGGGCGTGGTGAGGTGGGTGGTGTGCGCACTATCTCGTCGCATAGTGGAAAGTGCCTGCCGGCCACAGCAGTGGAGGCGGCGAGGGAGATTCTCGATTTGATCGAGGAGGGTACAGCTGTTGTGGCTATTGATGAGGCGCAATTCTTTGACCCCGAGCTTGTGTTTGTATGTGAGCAGTTGGCTGAGCGGGGGTTAAGAGTTATTGTGGCCGGGCTTAACCGTGATGCCCTGGATCGGCCCTTCGGTCCGGTGCCGCTGCTGATGGCTCTGGCGGAGGAACGCCTTACCTTACTGACAGCTATTTGTGAGGTCTGTGGAGCTCCGGCGACGCGGTCTCAGCTGTTGCAGGATGGGGAGCCCGTGCCTTGGACGGAGGGTGACTTGATTTTGGTTGGTGACCACCGCATCGGTTACGAAGCTCGTTGCCGTAACTGTCACAAAGTTCCCGGAAAGCCGGGAGGAGGGAAAGATGGAGATTAAGGTGTTAGAGGAGTGTGGGTGGCTTTGGGCGATGCTCGGCCTCTCGCTGAGTTACGAGCAGTCGGTGGATGAAATGTCCCAGGTTGCTCTGAAACTTTTGCCAAGGGGTGGGAGCCATCTCAAGTTTTTGGAGTCCGTGGTAGTTTGGTTGGACGTCACCGCGGCGCGCTACTGGTGGCAGCAGTTTGATACTTACCGGGTGGGAATAACAAAGCAGAGCGGCAGTACGATGCATACCATCCTCCGCCGACCCCTTTGCCAGGCGGACTTTGAGGGGGGAGTAGCTCCGGAGATTTTAGTGGCGCTGAACGGGCTGATCGAGAAGAAAGATTTTCGGCGGGTCAAGGCAAACCTGCCGGAAGGGTTTCTCCAGCGTCGGGTGGTCTGTACGAATTACAAGGTGCTGCGCCACATCATCGAACAACGCCATAATCACCGGTTGCCGGAGTGGCAGTTCTTTGTGCGGCAGGTCCTGGCGCAGGTGGCGCGTCCAGAGTTTCTTCGCTTCCCAGTGGTGGGGTAGCATGCGGCGGTTTTGGGCTATACAGCCTGGAACCGCCCTCTTTTTTGAAGGAGGGTGTTGCTCTGAGCGTTGGTCCGTGGTAAGATTTCCGAGATTATGGCTAAGAAGTCACCGGTAAAAATCCCAACTGTTGCAGAGCTTTTCGAGGCGGGGGTCCATTTTGGACACCCCTCGCGGCGCTGGCATCCCGCGATGAAGGGATTTATTTTCAGTAAAGTTCGGGGTGTCCATATTCTGGACTTGGAAAAGACGGAGGAGAAACTTGGGGAGGCGTGCCAGGTGCTTTATGAAATTGCGAAGCGGGGTGGAAATGTTGTTTTTGTTGGGCTCCGCCGCCAGTCCGCGGGGGTGGTTGAGGAGGAAGCCAGGCGGGTAGGGGCCATGTTCATGGCTGGTCGCTGGGTGGGGGGACTTTTAACTAATCTTTCCGAGATCAAGAAGAATATTGCCAAGCTGGGGAAGTTGGAGGCGGGTCTTTCTTCTGGCGAGTTTGCGCACTACACCAAGAAGGAGCGCTTGAAGATTGAGCGGGAGGTGGTTAGGCTCAACAATCTAGTGGGGGGGATTAAGGATCTTTCCAGTCTTCCCGATGCTCTATTCCTGGCAAGCGCTCGGCGCAGCAACACCGCGGTTAGGGAAGCCAAGCGGATGGGGGTCCCCGTAGTAGCTGTTGTTGATAGTAATACGGATCCAGGCCCCATAGACTACCCGATCCCTGGTAATGATGATTCCTTAAAGTCCTTGCGAGTTTTGGTGGGGGCGGTTGCTGATGCTATTGAGGCGGGGTATAAGGGGAAGGGGGGGGGGGAAGGGGAGGCTACGGTGGCAGTAGCCGAGGGGCAGAGTTTGGAGGGTCTTGGTTTGGAGACGCGGACGAAAAATGCTTTAGAGAGGGTGGGAATTACTGATATTGCTACTCTGAAGGGTATGTCGCGGGAAGAGCTTTTGGGGGTTAAGGGGGTTGGAAAGAAGGCGGTAGAGGGAATTGAAAAACGCCTAATTTCTAAGTAATCTAATCTCTGATGGAGTACCACGTAGACCAAATTAAGAAACTTCGCGATAAGACTGGTGTTGGGATTATGGCCTGTCGTAAAGCGTTGGCTGAGGTCGGGGGCGATGCGGCTGAAGCCGAGAAAATGCTAGCGGAACAGGCGCTGGTGAGGGCCGGAAACCGAAGTGATCGTGAGGTGTCTGAGGGGGTGGTTTCCGCTTACATTCACACTAATGGGCGGATTGGCGCTCTGGTTGAGTTGCGTTCAGAGACCGATTTTGTCTCTCGGGGCGCGGACTTTAGAGGGCTAGCTCGGGAGCTGGCAATGCAGGTTTGTGCTTTGAACCCTGAGTCTGTGGATGTTCTACTCGACCAAGCGTGGATTCGGGATGCGCAGAAAACGGTTAGACAGCTAGTTTCCGAGTTGGGGGCTAAAACTAAGGAGAATGTTGTTGTGGCGCGCTTTGCCCGCTTCAAGGTAGGGGAGTAGTTTTGGTGTTTAAAGACCTTCTTTCTTTCTTCGCGCTCAGTTTCTTAATTTTTGTACACGAGCTTGGTCATTTTCTCGCGGGGAAGATTTTGGGTGCTCGGGTTGAGGAGTTTGGGCTCGGTTATCCCCCGCGGGTTTGGGGGAAGAAGGTTGGTGAAACGCTCTACTCACTCAACCTCGTTCCCTTTGGCGGTTTTACGAAATTTTCGGCGGACGATGTGGGTGGCATAGAAATCATTTCGGGAAAGTCAAAACCCCGGCGGGCGGTAATTCTGCTGGCGGGGGTTTTGGGAAATTTTGTTCTGGGGTGGTTAATTCTCTCACTTCTGTTCGCTACCGGAAACCCGACATTCGTCGGTCAAGTGGTTGTGTCCGGTGTCGTTCCCTCTTCTCCGGCGGCCGAGGCCGGGATCCGTGAGGGGGAGGCAATTTTAACCCTCAACGGGAGAGAGATGTTGTTGGCCGAGGATCTTTCCTATGAGGTGAGTAAGTATTTAGGGCAGGAGGTTGTTTTGGAAGTTTTATCTAGTGATTGCGTAGGGGGGCAAGAGCCCTTTTCCGCGGGGTGTCAGCGGGAGGTTAAGGTGATACCCCGAGAGGTTCCGCCGGCGGGAGAGGGGGCGATGGGGGTGGAAGTTGTGCTAGAGGGAGATATGATCGAGGTAACGGTCCCTATTTGGCAAGCTCCGCTTACCGCTTTCGGTGAGAGTTTGCGGTTGCTTAGAGCCATGCTTGCTGGCTATGGAATGCTGCTCCGTAGTATAGTGAGGGAGCGGGTAGTGCCTGAAGGACTGGCCGGCCCAGTTGGGGTGTACGGGATGGCTAAGGCGGCCTCGGGTTTGGGTAGTGCGCCCTTTCTGCAGTTTCTGGCCTTTCTAAGCTTTGGTTTGGGCCTGTTCAACCTAATGCCATTACCAGCGCTCGATGGTGGGCAAGTTCTTTTTGTTGTTGTTGAGGCGCTACGGGGTAAGCGCATCAGCGCCAATGTGGGGCGGTGGATCAATTTGGTGGGGATTGGCTTTTTGATCCTTTTAATGGTTTCAGTTACAATTCAAGATGTGCGAGGGTTGTTGTGAGATACTCTAATTTGTTTGGCAAAACATTGCGCCAGGCCCCGGCAGAGGCGGAGACAGCCAATCATCAGCTGCTAGTGCGGTCCGGGTTCGTCGATCAGCTGATGAGTGGGGTTTGGAGTCTGCTTCCTTTGGGTTTTAGAGTCCACCAGAAGATTGGGGGGATTATCAGGGAAGAGATGGAGGCGCTTGGCGGGCAGGAGGTCTTTCTGCCAACTTTGCAGAAGAAGAGTCAGTGGCTAGAGACTGGGCGTTGGGACGAGATAGATCCCCCACTTTTCAAGTTTGTGGACCGTCACAATCGCGAGCTGGCTTTGGGCTCAACCCATGAGGAGGTAATCACTGATCTGGTTCGCCGGTTCGTCCACTCCTACGCGGACCTCCCTCTCTACCTTTTCCAGATTCAAAACAAATTTCGTAATGAGCTGCGTTCTACTGGGGGGCTGTTGCGGGTGCGCGAGTTCATGATGAAGGATCTCTATAGTTTTCACACCGATCAGGCGGATGTTGCGGCCTATTTTGAGAAAGTAAAAAGTGCCTATTACCGAATTTTTGAGCGGTGCGGACTTCCGGTAGTTGCTTCTCAGGCTTCGGGAGGGACGATTGGGGGAGTAAGCACGCTTGAATTTCAGGCGCCGTCCGAGGTTGGTGAGGATGAGATAGTTTATTGTGCGGATTGCGGTTGGGCGGTGAACAAGGGGGTCGCCGAAGCCGCGCCCGGCTCGTCCTGTCCGCAGTGTAAGGGGTGCTCCCTTTCCGCGGCGAAATCGATTGAGGTAGGACACATTTTTAATTTGGGTGTGGAGTACAGCGAAAAGATGGGCGCCAATTTTACTGACAAAGATGGTAAAGAGAAGCCAATTTGGATGGGGTGCTACGGTATTGGCTTGGGTCGAGTGCTGGCGGCGATTGTGGAGGCGCACCACGACGAGCGGGGAATTATCTGGCCGGAAAGCGTTGCTCCTTATCAAGTGCATCTATTGGTCGTTAATTCCGATGATTCTGCTGTTCGGGAGCGGGCTGAGGAAGTTTACGACCAGCTTTCTCGCGAGAAGGTGGCGGTTTTGTACGATGATCGGGAAGGGTCCGCGGGGGTGAAATTGGCTGATGCGGACTTGATTGGCATTCCCTGGCGGGTGGTAGTTAGCCGGCGGTCCTTGGATGCGGGGGGTGTGGAGGTTAAGAAGCGCTCGGAAAGTGATGCCCAGGTTCTGAGTTTAGAGGAGATACTGCGTCTGGTAAGGAACACTGTCGCTCCCCCAGCATAGGATTTATTTTTTTCCGTCTGGTTAGGTAAAAAGAGGAGTTGGTTGTTTTTCTAGGGCGTGGTTATAGGTTCCGTGATTTGAGGTCTGGTTGTCAGTGGTGGTGGAGGAGGGTAGAATTGAATTACAAAGGAGGTGGTTGTTTTTCGTGACTGAAGTTAAAGTACGCGAAGGGGAATCTATCGAGCAGGCCCTCCGTCGGTTCAACCGGTTAGTTGATGAGGAGGGGATTATGGATGAGCTTAAGAAGCGTGAGTTCTACGAGAAACCTTCGGAAATAAAGAAAAATAGAAAGAAAGAGCTTGAGAAGCGCCTTGCTCGGGAGAACAGATGAGCCTTTCCTCTCTGCTAAGAGCTGATTTGAAGGAGGCTGTCCGCTCTGGGGACTCTTTAAGGGTCTCGGTTATTCGTTTGGCCCTCGCCGCTCTTCATAATCGGGAAATAGAGAAGCGGGGGGATCTCACGGAGGACGAAGGGCTTGGGGTTTTATCGACGGAGGCCAAGAAGCGACGGGAATCGGCCCAGGCGTACCGCGCGGGGGGAAGGGAGTCGCTGGCCGAGCAGGAGGAGCAGGAGCTAAAGATTATTGAGAAGTACCTTCCGGAAAGGTTATCTGGTGCGGAGCTGGAGGAGTTAGTGCAGACGGTAGCTGCGGAGATTGGGACGACGGACCTTTCTGACTTGGGTCGTTTGATGGGCGCAGTAATGGCTAAAGTTAAAGGAAGGGCGGATGGGGCAGATGTGCGTCGGGCGGCTGAGGGAATATTAAAGTGACTTTTAAGGTTTCTTTTGCTCTTGTCAATGATGCCACAATGAAGAGCCTAAATGAGGGTTTTCGCGGTGCGGAGGGATCGACGGATGTCTTGTCCTTCCGGCTAGATGAGTCGGAGGAAGACGGGGTTTCTCTTTTGGGCGAGGTGGTAGTTAATGAGGAGAAGGCTGCGGAGCAAGCGAATGCTTTGGGACACAGTTTTGAGGAGGAGGTGGGGGAACTGGTAAAGCATGGGGTGCTCCACCTTTTAGGAAAACACCATGAAGGGGACGAATGAGGTTAGTTGTCGGTCTTGGTAACCCCGGAGAGAAGTTTTACGGCACCCGGCATAATACAGGGTTTTTGGTTGTTGAGGCTTTGGCTGGTGCTCTGGGTGGCGGTTCGGTTAATTGGCAGCCGGGGCAGGGGAAGGATTGCCAGACATGCCCTGTTCCCGGTCAACGGCTGTTGCTGGCTAAGCCGCGGACATTAATGAACAACTCCGGGGCGGCGGTCGGAGCCCTCGTTAGCCAAGAAGATGTTTCTTTAGACGGTCTGTTGGTTGTGCACGACGAGCTTGACCTTCCTTTGGGGGCTTTCCGTCTTCAGCAGGACCGGAGCGCGGCGGGGCATAAAGGGGTGCAGTCGGTAGTTGATGTTTTGGGATCTGCGGGGTTTTGGCGGCTCCGAGTGGGGATTGGCAGGCCATCGGCTGGGGTAGCTGCTGAGGATTATGTTTTGGAAAAGTTTGGTAAAGGCGAGCGGGAGGTATTTGAGAGGTTGATCAAAGATGAGTTGGTAGAAGTGGTTAGGGATTGGTTGAACCTTTAATTATCGACTACGAATTTATGTTTTATACCAAGTACCGACCCCAAAAATTTGCGGATCTGGTTGGGCTACCGGTCGTGAGGAAGTCCCTGCTGTCTTCTTTAAAGAAGCGGAAGGTGGGGCACGCCTACTTCTTTTTTGGGCCCCGAGGGACGGGAAAGACAACCGTCGCTCGTCTTTTGGCCAAGGCGGTGAATTGTGATCGGGTGGAGGGTAAATCTTGGGGGGGCGATCCCTGCGGCGAGTGCAATTCTTGTCAGGCGATTGCGGCAGGACGCTTTTTGGATTTAATTGAGATCGATGCCGCGTCTAATCGGGGGATTGACGATATAAGAAGTTTGCGGGAGAGTGTGATTTTAGCTCCAGCAGGGGGTAGGAAAAAAGTTTATGTGATTGATGAGGCCCACATGCTTACTCGCGAGGCTTTCAATGCCCTCCTTAAAACTTTGGAGGAGCCGCCTTCTCACGCCCTTTTTGTTCTTTGTACCACCGAACCGGAAAAAGTTCCGGAAACGATTCGGTCCCGCTGCCAGCAGTTCGAGTTTAAGCGAGCCCGGGAGTCCGAAATAAAAGAGAAGTTGCACATAATTTGTTTGGCCGAGAAGGTTGATATAGATGAGGAGGTTGAGGCCCGGATCGCTAAGGCGGCTCGTGGGGGCTTCCGAGACGCCGAAACAATTTTGGAGCAGGTAATCGTTGGTGGGGAGGATGTTGATGACTTGGTGGGGGCCGGGAGGAAAGATGCCGTTACGGATTTTGTGGATTGGTTGATTGCCGGCGATGCCGAGCGGGCCTTAGTATTCTTGGGCCATTTTTATCAGGGAGGAGGCAACCTAGAGAAGTTTAACTATCAGGTTTTGGGGTATCTTCGTGATTTGCTGCTAATTAAATTTGGAGCAGGTGATGAGCTTGTGGAGGCTAGTGAGGAGGATTATCAGAAAATGAGTGCCCAGGAAAACACCCTGTCTGGAGAGGAAATCAGGCAGTTGATTACAGAGTTTACTCAGTCTAGGGGGAACTTCTCTACTGCCCCAATTCCCACCCTGCCGTTGGAGTTAGCTATAGTGGGGTCCAAAGCGCTCAGGCCTTGCACCGACGGTCAGAATTGCGGTGAAGAGAGTGTTGATCTTCCCGAGGAGGATGAGCTTACTGACGGGGCGGGGTTGGAGGAGGTAGTTAAGGCGTGGGGAAAGATCCTTAAACTTGTTCGTCCTTATAATCATAGTTTGGAAGCCATTTTGCGCTCCGTTCGCCCCAAGACACTTAAAGGAGACACTTTAGTTTTGGAAGCCTCTTACCCTTTTCATAAAGCTAAACTTTCTTTGATCAAGAATGTGCGGGTGGTCGAGAAGGCGGCTCGTGAAGTTTTGGGGTTTAAGGTGAAGGTGTGCTGCGTCTTGGCTGCGCGGAAGAAAGGCACGCCGGTACCGTCGGCTTCTGGTAAGAAGAGCGTTGTTGATTTGGAGGACCAGGCGGTAGAGGTTTTCGGGGGTTATGAAGATTCCAAAGCCAGTTGAGAATTTGATCGTGGCTTTGGAGCGCCTGCCGGGGATTGGTCCCAAAACAGCCAAGCGGCTTACCTTCTATCTACTACATGTTCCCGAGGATGAGGTGGCTTTCCTCGCGCGCGCCGTTTCCGAGCTTAAAGGGGGAACAGTTATTTGTGACGTCTGTTTTAATGTGGCCGAGAAGAGCCCGTGCGGAATTTGCGCCGCTCCCGAACGCGACCGAACAACCATCTGTGTGGTTGAGGAGCCTCTCGATGTGTGGGCTGTTGAAGCCACAATTAATTACCGGGGGCTTTACCATGTTTTGCAGGGGGCAATCTCGCCAGTGAACAGAATAGGGCCAGAGGATTTGCGAATTGGGGAACTGGTGACGCGGGTTCGAGATGCTCGCAGTGGTGATGCGGTGCGAGAAGTGATTATTGCCACCAATCCATCAATGGAGGGCGAGGCAACTGCGATGTACCTGAAAAAACAACTACAATCTTTGAATATAAAAGTTACTCGCATTGCCCTTGGTCTCCCTGTGGGGGGGGATTTAGAGTATGCCGATAAAGTGACCATCTCCCGGGCCCTCAAGGGCCGCTCAGATTTCTAGTAACCACGCAACCCTCCCGATCCTCAGAGGCTTTTTGTGCTAATATTCTTTTGAAAGATGAAATCAGAACTCTATTTCTATAATACGCTGACTCGTAAGAAAGAGCTGTTCGTTCCTCTTAATCCTTCGGAGGTTGGGCTATATACCTGTGGTCCGACTGTTTACCTCCACGCCCACATCGGCAACTTTCGGACTTACATTTTCGAAGACATCCTGCGGCGAGTTCTCGAGTACAACGGGTACCAAGTGAAGCATGTAATGAATATCACCGATGTCGGCCACCTGCTCGGAGATCGGGATATGGGCAAGGACAAGGTCGAGTCACAAGCGCGTAAGGAGGGGAAGAGTGCAAGGGAAATAGCTGAGTTTTACACGCAGTCATTTAAGGGGGATACGCAGAAACTGCATATCCTGGAGCCGACGGCGTGGTGCAAGGCGACGGAGCACATTGTCGAGATGATCGCTCTGATTGGGCAGTTGGAGGAGAAGGGCTTTACCTACCGGACCTCTGATGGGGTCTATTTTGATACGGCCAAGCTTGCCGATTACGGTAAATTGGCGCAATTGGACATTGGGGGTTTGCGGGAGGGGGCTCGGGTTGAGATCAACCTAGAGAAGAAAAACCCGACCGATTTTGCCCTGTGGAAATTTTCCCCCAAAGACGGGAAGAGGCAGATGGAGTGGGATTCTCCCTGGGGGGTTGGTTTTCCCGGGTGGCACATTGAGTGCAGTGCGATGAGTATGAAATATCTCGGTGAGACTTTCGATATCCACGCTGGGGGGATTGATCATATTTCGGTACACCACACCAACGAGATTGCTCAGAGCGAGGCGGCGACCGGTAAAACCTTCGTTCGCTACTGGTTACATGGGGCATTTTTGGAGTTGGAGGAGGGGAGGATGGGAAAGTCGGAAGGGAACATTTTAACGATTTCGGAGCTAGAGAAACTGGGTTACGACCCGCTGGCCTTTCGTTATTTATGTTTGACCGCCCATTACCGCTCACCGTTGAAGTTTACGGAGGAGAGCCTCCAGGCAGCTCAGACAGCCCTCTTCAACTTGAAGCAGGAAATGTATTACTGGGACGAGCCTTCAGTGCCCATTCCCGAATACGAAACGATATTTTTGGAAGTGCTAAACGACGATCTGAGTATGCCCCAAGCAGTAGCTCTGGTTTGGGATTTGGTGAAATCGGAACATCCAACGGGAGCCAAGCACGCGACTCTTTTGAAATGGGACAGAGTTTTTGGTCTGCGTTTGGATGAACCGTTCGTTCCCGTGGAGAATGAGGTTTCTCGGGAGGACCTTCCTTCGGAGGTGGGGAAGTTAGTTGAAAAGCGGGAGGAGTTGCGCCGGCAGGAAAAGTTTGCGGAGGCCGACCGGATTCGTGAGGAGGCTATTGGGCTTGGTTTTGCGATTACAGACACTCCCGAAGGGCCGCGGTTTTTTAAGCTTAAGGCTAAATGAGTTTGTCCGTGGGGATCGTTGGGCTTCCCAACGCTGGAAAATCTACCCTCTTTAACGCCCTTCTGGGTCGGCAGGTTGCCGATACTGCCCCGTATCCTTTTTGCACAATTGAGCCCAATGTGGGCGTAGTTGAGGTTCCCGACGCGCGTTTGGACAAGGTGGCGGAGGCCGTTCGCCCCGAGAAGAAGATTCCCGCGGTGATCAAGTTTATCGACATTGCCGGTTTGGTAAAGGGGGCCCATCAGGGGGAGGGTTTAGGGAACGAGTTTCTAGCGCAAATTAGGGAGGTGGATGTAATTTTACACCTCGTGCGGGCTTTTGACGCTTCTGGTGTTGATCGGGCCGGCTCGGTGGACCCGCAGACTGATGAGGGGGTGGTGGAGACAGAGCTGGTACTGAAGGATTTGGAGACGATACAGAAAGTTCAAAGTGCAATCCGCCGGCCGGCGGACAAAGTTCAAAATCCAGAGAGGGGCGATGTTTTGGAGAAAGTTAGTCGCGTGTTGGGGGAGGGAAGAGCTGCCTCGGAGGCCAACCTCTCCGCGGGGGAGATTTCCAAAATTGCGGATTTAAATCTACTGACTTTAAAGCCGCGGTTGGTGGTACTGAATGTTGCGGAATCAGCGATTGTGGCAGGGTCAAAAGCTATCTCCCTCTGCGCCAAGCTGGAGGATGATCTGTCCGCATTCTCGCTCCCCGAACGGCAGAAGTATCTGCAGGGGGTGGGGGTTTCCGAGGCTGCTCTTGACCGGGTGCTTAGTATTTGCTATAACCTTTTGGGCCTGATTACCTTTTTTACTATCAAGGGTGGAACCATAGCTCAGGCGTGGCCTCTTAAGGAGGGCTCGATGGCTATTGAGGCGGCGCGGTTGGTTCACAGCGACTTTGCGAGAGATTTCATTCGGGCAGAGGTTTTGCCGTTCTCCGATTTGGTTGTTTGTGGGTCTTGGGCCGGGGCTAAGGAGGGGGGGCTGGTTGCTGTACGGGGAAGAGATTATGTAATTCGGGACGGAGATGTAGTGGAGATAAAGGTCTGAGCGTGTTAGTATGTTCACGATTATGAATCGGTACGAGCTTTTTTTAATTTTTAACCCGGCTCTATCGGATGCAAAATTGTCCTCAGCAGTGGGGGAGGTTAAGGAGTTACTAGGGTCTGCTGGTGGGGATATTTATGAGGAGGAGACTTGGGGTAAGCGAGAGCTGGCCTACGAAATTAACAACTGTCGCGAGGGAATTTATGTTGTGCTTAATCTTAACCTTGCCGCTGATAAGGTGTCGGTTTTTAGTAAAGAGTTACAAGCGAAGGAAATACTGTTGCGGTTTCTATTGACCAAACTGGAGTCCTAGCGACTCTGTTTCGTTTTTGGAAGGAGGTGCATGAGGTAATATGGCAGCACGGTCGGAGAATATGGCCGTTATTATTGGTAATTTGACTCGGGATCCTGAGTTGCGTCACACCCCTCAGGGCCATGCGGTGGTGGGCTTCGGGGTGGCGACGAACCGGCAGTGGACTACTTCGGAAGGGGAGAAGCGGGAAGATACTCAGTTTCACGAGATTACTGCTTGGAATCGGTTAGCAGAAATTTGCGACGAGTTTTTGACCAAGGGTCGTAAGGTTTATATTAAGGGGAGGCTTCGGACACGGAATTGGGACGATGAGAGTGGGACTCGCCATTACCGGACCGAGATTGTCGCTGAGGATATGATTATTCTGGACAGTCGGCGTGCGCAGTCGCGGCGGGCGGAGGTGTCCGCGGATAAAGGATCTGGTTCTGAGGGTTCAGAATCACCGGCTGAGGAGAAGGTAGATCCGAAAGATATGCCTTTCTGAGTGGTTATGAGAAAATCAAGACCGAAATTGAAGCGAAAAACACGTCATCCCGGGCCCTGTTTCTACTGCCAAAGCGGGCGGGGTGTGGATTACAAGGATACTCTCCATCTTCGGCGCTTTTTGGCGCGGAGGGGGAAGATCCGACCTCGTGCCCAGACGGGGCTTTGCGCCAAGCACCAGAGACAGGTGTCTCGCGCGGTGAAGCGGGCGCGAATTGCCGCCTTGCTGTCCTTTGTGGAAAGGTAATGACTTCTAACTATAAGCGTTTGCTGTCTCTATCTTTTGTTTTTTCCATTTTTACTTTTTGGTGTGGTTACTCTTTTAAGTCACAGGGTTTCGAGTTCAGTCTACAGAGAGATACTCTGGGGGTGGCGATTACGAGGGATAGTTTGGGGGCGCGGGAGGTTGACCTTTCTCTATTTTGGGAGGTTTGGGATCTTCTGCATGAAGAATACCTTCAGCGCGACGAGCTGGACCCTAAGCGGCTTCTTTACGGGGCAATAGCTGGCCTCACTGGATCCCTGGGCGATCCTTACACGGCATTTTTGGATCCTGAGGAGAACGCGGCCGTCAGGGACGGCCTTAACGGGCAATACGAAGGGATTGGGGCCGAGTTGGGGATGAGGGATGGCCAGCTGGTAATCATCGCTCCTCTCGAGGGGTCTCCGGCAGCGGCGGTGGGGGTGGTGGCTGGGGACCGGGTTTTGGAAATTGAGGGTGAGGGGACGCCGGGAGTTACCCTCTCGGAGGCGGTATCTAAAATTCGCGGGGAGGCGGGTACTACGGTGACTCTTACCCTTTCTCGTGAGGGCGGCAGTTCAGAAAGTTTCGATAAGGTAATCACACGAGGGAGGATCACTCTTGAGAGTGTGCAGTGGCGACCTCTTACTGAAGAGGGTGCCCCCAGTCTGGCGTATATTAGGGTTTCTCGTTTTGGGGAGCGGACAGTGGGTGAGTGGCAGGTGGCGGTTAACGAGCTCGCGGCTGCTTCCACGGAACCTTTGCGGGGGATTATCTTGGATCTGCGCAACAATCCTGGTGGGCTCCTCTCGGCATCCGTACAGATTGCTTCCGACTTCGTTGATCAGGGAGTTGTGGTTATTGAGGAATTTAGTGATGGTCGGCGGCAGAACTTTCGGAGTACCGGATCGGGCAGGCTCGTATCGGTTCCGGTGGTGGTTTTGTTAAACCAGGGCTCGGCTTCCGCCTCGGAGATTTTGGCGGCGGCGCTTTCCTATCAGCGCGATACACCGATCGTGGGGGAGAAATCCTTTGGGAAGGGAACGGTCCAGGATGCCCAAGACCTTCCCGGCGGCTCTGGGGTGCACATTACTGTAGCCCGCTGGCTAACTCCACAGGGTGATTGTGTGGATGGTGAGGGGATAGAGCCGGATTTTGAGGTTACTATTTCGGAGGAGGATAGGGAGCAGGGGGTGGATTCGCCGCTGGAGAAGGCGATCGAGCTGCTCGGTGGTAGGTAGCGCTCTCATGAAACGTTCTCGCGCTTGTTTTCTCATTCTTAATACGGCTCTGGTGACGCTGCTTGTTGTCGTCTTTTCCTTAGTGGTCTTGGTTCGCTGGGGCGGGCCAAGTTTTAACTTTTTTTCTGGGGGGGAACCTGCTGGGCCCCTCTCCCGTCGGGAGGTGGTGTCTGAGGAATCGGCGATAGTGTCGGTAGCCGAAACGGCTAGTCCTTCGGTGGTTTCTATTGTTGCCGGTCGCGTTAGTTGGGACCCCTTCTCTGGTCCTGTGCGGGAGGAGGGGGGGATTGGGACGGGATTTATTGTTGGGGAGGCGGGGATTATTCTCACTAACCGCCATGTTGTTGCTGATACCAAGGCCAGCTACTCGGTGTTGCTTTCTGATAAGCGGCGCTACCCGGTGAAGGATGTGTTTAGAGATTTATTCAACGACCTGGCGATTTTGAAGATTGACGCTGTAGATCTTCCGGCGGTGGCGTTGGGAAATTCGGATAATCTTAAGGTGGGGCAGAGCGTGGTAGCTATCGGCAATGCTTTAGGAAGGTTCTCGAACACAGTAACGACGGGGGTGGTTTCCGGAATCGGCCGCGGGGTTTCCGCGTCTTCGGGGCTAGGCTCCTCGGAGATACTCGAAGATGTTATCCAGACGGATGCGGCCCTTAATCCGGGGAACTCGGGCGGGCCGCTTTTCAATCTCTCCGCCGAAGTAATTGGGATCAATGTGGCGATAACCGTTGGGGCGCAGAACATCGGGTTTGCCATCCCAATTAATGTGGCCAAAGCTACTTTGGAGAATTTTGAAGAGTACGGACGGATTGTTCGTCCCTTCTTGGGAATTAACTATGTGATGGTCTCTGCGGATTTATCCGAGCTGCGCGGTCTGCCTGAGGGCGCCTTTGTCCGCGAAGTTATTGCGGACTCGCCAGCGGAGAGTGCTGGGCTGCGGCCGGCGGACATTATCGTAAAAATTGATGGGGTGGTGATAAATGAGCAACACCCGCTGGCTCGTGTACTGCGGGCGGCGGCAGTGGGGGATAAACTTAGGTTGGTCGTGAGCAGAAATGGGGAGGAGACCACCTTAGAAGCTGTCTTGGGCGAGGCCCCGAGTAATTAGGGAGTTCGGTAACCGAGAACCTTGTCGAGCTTTCCTTCCATAATTTTCTCTAGGTTGTGCCAGGACTTCTTGAGGCGGTGGTCGGTTAGGCGGTTTTGTGGAAAGTTGTAAGTTTTAATCTTCTCACTCCTCTCTCCCGTACCTACTCCAGCGCGTCGCAGGTCGTCCACCTTGGCTTTCCTCTGCTGGTCCATCATATCGTACAGTTTAGAGGCCAAAAGCTCTTGGGCTTGTTCTCTGTTTCTCTGCTGCGATCTTGATGTCTGGGAGGAGACTACTACTCCAGTGGGGATGTGGGTAATTCTGACTGCGGTCTCTACCTTATTGACATTTTGGCCACCGGGTCCGGAGGAGCGGAAGGTGGTGATCGTGAGGTCGCTAAGAGGAATTTTTATCTCTGCGCCCTCTAGTTTGGGGAGGACAGCAACGGTAGCGGCTGAGGTGTGGATTCGCCCTTGGGACTCCGTTTGCGGAACCCGTTGCACCCGATGGACCCCCGCCTCCTTCTTGAGGATACTGTAGACATTGTTGCCGGAAACCTCGGTGATTACCTCTCTGATACTTCCAAGCTCGCCGGAGCTTTGGGAAAGTTCCTGGGTTTTCCAGCCTTTACTCTGAGCGTAACGGAGGTACATTTTGTGGAGATCACGAGCGAAGAGGCCGGCCTCCACCCCACCAGTGCCGGCGCGGATTTCGAGGATTGCCTGGTCGGGACTAGGCGTCGATTCTTTATTTGCTAACATTATCCAGCTTAGCTAGCATCTCTTTCAGCGTTTTTGGCCTTTCTCGCGCCGCCTTTTCTTTTTTGTCTAGTTTCTTTTTTGCTCTTTTCTCTTTCTCCATTCGGGCTTGAACCACATCGTGCGCCTCTGTCCGCCGCTTTTCGAATTTTTCCACGCGGCCCTCAGTGTCGACAAATCTCTCTTGGCCGGTGAAGAAGGGGTGGCAGGCCGAGCAAATTTCCACTTGGAGTTCTGGTAGGGTGGATCCAGTAGTAAACTCTTGACCGCAGGCGCAGGTCACTTTTGCTTCCGGATAGTATTTAGGGTGAGATTCCTTTTTCATGTCGGAGTGATTTTAGCAGGTGGGGGGTTACTTTTCAATCTCTTGGTGGATATTGTCGGTAGGGACCAATAGCTGCTCGCCCGTTTCCATATTTTTAATTGTAGCTTGCCCCTTCTCTATCTCTTGGGGACCGAGGATGATGGCGTAGGGGATGCCCCCCCGATCAGCGTATTTGAGCTGTTTGTCGAGCCTTGTTTCTGGGTCGGGGTAAAGATTGATGTTAACCCCCTCGGCCCGTAATTGGTTGGTCAGCTTGATCGACTCTCCTAGGAGTTCGGGGGAGAAGATAGTGATGAGGGCTTGGGCAGCCGGCTCTAGTTCTTTTTCGAGTAACCCCAGTTCGGAAATAACATCGCAAATCCGGTCGAGGCCAATGGTTGTTCCCGTAGCGGGGGTTTCTGGCCCGCCTAGCTGGGCGATTAGACGGTCGTAACGCCCCCCACCGGTGATGGAGCCGACTTTGGGCTTCTCGACCACAGTTTCAAAGATTGGGCCAGTGTAGTAGTTTAATCCGCGAACTAGGGTCGGATCGAATTTGTAGCTATTTTGGTCAACACCTAGTAACTTTAGGTAGTTTTCTATTTCCACGAGGGACTCATCGTTTTCCTGTGGTTTGAGAGCTGTCCAGTAACTAATAATACCTGCGGCCTTTTCTTCGGAGAGTCCTTTTTCGGTGAGCTCGTTTTTAACGCTGGCGTTCCCCTTGCGGTCGATTTTGTCCAGAGTTTGTAGGGTTGTTAACCACATCTTTTCGGGAAGATCCGCGTTTTCCAGCATTTTAAAGAGGGCTTGTCGGGAGTTGATTCGAGTAGTAAATTTTTTGAAGCCCAACTTTCCTAAAACGTTATAGATTACGGCAATTATTTCGGCATCGGCCAAAGGGGAGGCAACACCGAAAATATCAACATCACACTGGAGAATTTCACGGTAGCGCCCTTTCTGCGGTTTTTCAGCTCGCCAAACTCGTTGAATCTGGTAGCGCTTGAAGGGTAGGGGAATCTTGTTTTGGTACATTGCCAGAACTTTGGAGACGGGGACGGTAAGGTCGTAGGGCATAGCTACCTCTCGCCCGCCACGGTCTTTAAATCGGTAAACTAGCCGATCCGCCTCCTCGCCGTACTTTCCCAATAGAGTGGTGGCGTACTCCAGCGATGGGGTTTCCAGAGGTTCAAAGCCAAACGACTCGAAGACACCCTTAAAGATGTTGAGAACATAGTTTCGGATGCGCATCTTTTCGGGAAGAATGTCCCGGAAGCCTTTTAGGGTTTGTGGTGTTACCGTACTTTTAGCCATAGTGGATTGGGGCCAATTGTACCATTAATTCGGGAGCTTCCAAAGAAGGCGGGAATTTGTTAGAATCTTACCAATGGTCAAAATCGAACCTTTGGGCTATTCAAGTTTTAAAGTCACGGGAAGGGAGTCCAGCCTAGTTATTGACCCCTTTCATCAAAAGGCGACCGGGCTGCCGTGGGTAGAGAAGGAAGCAGATTTAGTTCTAATTAGTTCCGATCACCCGGGTCACAATAATGCTGGGGGTGTTTCCGGGCTTGCGTATGTGGTTTCGGGACCTGGTGAGTATGAGGTTCGGGGGGTTGCTGTTCGTGGGTTTTCCTTGGGGGATAGTACTGCCTACCAGTTTCGCCTGGACGGACTCTCCTTTCTCTATCTGGGCGGTCTGCAAGGGCTTCTTGCGGAAGAGTGCCTTTCCCAAACGGGAGAGACGGGTATTCTCTTCATTCCTGTTGGGGGCGTCTCCACCATTGGTGCGGAGGAAGCTGCTCGGGTAGTTGCTCAAGTTGGACCAAGAATTGTGATCCCGATGCAGTATCAGCAGGATACGAAGGAGTTATCGGCACTTGCTCCAGTTGATAAA
>CAZUPF010000005.1:21759-23337 GCA_964622035.1 uncultured Candidatus Saccharibacteria bacterium
GGGGGGAGGAGTCGAGCGGGTGCCCGTTTTGCAACTAAAGCCTCGAGCGGAGTTGCCGGAGGAGACTAAGGTAGTTATTTTAGAGTAAGCTTATCTTTTTGCTGTGGTAATAGAAAAGCTCCCACCCCAAAATACGGAGGCGGAGCGGTCTATCCTGGGAGCGCTCCTTTTGGACGAGGACGCTGTTATTCAGGTGGTAGAGGGTTTGCGCCCTGAGCACTTTTATAGCCAGCATCATGGGAGAATTTACCGGGCTATTTACGATCTCTTCGATCGTCGTGAGCCGGCGGATGTGGTAACGGTTACCGATGAATTGCGGAAGGCTGGGGTCTTGGAGGAGGTTGGGGGGGCTGCCTACTTGGCTGACCTGGTAAACTCCGTACCCACTAGTGCTCATGCTACTTACTATTCGGAGATAGTGAGGGAGTGTGCGGCTAGAAGGCGCCTGATTTCGGTGGCGGCGCGTATCTCCGAACTGGGTTACGAGGAGGGGGCAAAGTCGTCTGATCTTCTGGACCAGGCAGAACGGGAGCTTTTCTCTATTGCGGAGAGGCATTTTGAGAGAGATTTCGTTTCTATTGGACAAACCTTGGAGGTCGTTTTTGATCAGCTAGATGAGTTACACAAGAGTACCGGCTCGCTTCGGGGTGTTCCTACCGGTTTTCCAAGTCTCGACGAAAAGTTGGCGGGGCTTCAAGATTCGAATCTAGTTATTCTCGCTGCCCGTCCTTCAGTGGGTAAGACCTCCTTGGCTACTAACATTGCTCAGTATGCGGCGGTGGAGAAGGGGATCCCGGTTGGTATTTTCTCTTTGGAAACTTCTAAGGAGCAGTTGGTGTACCGAATGCTTTCGGCCCAGGCTGATGTTGACGGGTGGCGCCTGACGACGGGCAATTTGGAGGAGGACGACTTTCGGCGGATTGGTGAGGCGATGGGGGTACTCGATGAGGCGCCTATTTTTATTGACGACGCGCCCGGAGCGAATGTGTTGGAGATGCGGACTAAAGCGCGAAAACTGCAGTTAGAGCAGGGGGTGCGGTTGATAATTATTGACTATTTGCAGTTAGCTAAGGGGCGGGGACTCGAGAATCGAGTACAAGAGGTATCCGAAATCTCACAATCTCTTAAGAATTTGTCTCGGGAGTTGCATATTCCCGTTTTGGCCCTTTCCCAGCTCTCGCGGGCTGTAGAATCTCGTACCACTCCCAGACCCCAGCTTTCTGATCTTCGGGACTCGGGGTCTATTGAGCAGGATGCTGATGTGGTTATGTTCCTATATCGGGAAGACGAGGAAAACAGATCTGATGTAAATTTACTTATATCCAAGCACCGTAGTGGGCCGACTGGCGAGATTAAGCTGTCTTTTCGGGGCGATCGAACAAGGTTTTATGAGCAGGAAGAGGGCTAGTATTGGAGCCGGAGTGGTGAAACTGGTAGACACGCGGGACTCAAAATCCCGTGGGGCTAAACCCCCGTGAGAGTTCGAGTCTCTCCTCCGGCACCAGTTTGTTGGTTTTAGGCGCTATGAGCTACCCAATTCTCTTGAGAATCGGCCCGGTAACAATCTACTCTTACGGT
>CAZUPF010000005.1:23437-24898 GCA_964622035.1 uncultured Candidatus Saccharibacteria bacterium
TATGAGCTACCCAATTCTCTTGAGAATCGGCCCGGTAACAATCTACTCTTACGGTTTGCTCCTAACTTTAGCTATTTTGGGAGGAGTGTTCCTTTTTTGGAGGAGGGCGCGTCGGGAGGGTTTTGCTGAGGAGTCAATTCTTGACCTGGCGTTAGTTACGCTCATCTCCGGGGTTGTTGGCGCCCGAGTTCTTTTTATTTTGGCTAACTTTCCTGTTTTTCGTTCCGACCCGCTTGATGTTTTCCGCTCCTTTAATACCGGACTCTCTTTCCTCGGCGGCCTCATCTTTGGCACTCTGGGGTTTTTCCTCTTTACTCGTAGGCATACCTGGTCCTTCTCCAAACTTACTGATCTGGCGGTTCCGGGCCTTGCCCTCGCCCAAGCGCTGGGATCTTTGGGACTCCTTCTTTCTGGGTTTGCCCAAGCAACTGTGGGTGAGGAGGCCATACTGTTCTTTCTGGTTTTTCTGATTCTTAGCCTTCTCGAGAGGCGGCAATTTAGCGAGCAAGCGGGTACTAAGTTGGGTACTGGTTTTTTAACCCTCCTTTGGCTTTTCCTTTTTAGTAGTATCCGCTTCGTTACCGGTTTTTATCGCGCGGGCGCAGGCGGTCTTGAGCTGCTTACCCGGGTTCTTTCCGGGCTGTCTTTAGCGGGTAGCGGCTTGGTCTTAGGCTTTAGATACTCCCCTGACTGGGTCAAGGTTTGGGGTTGGGTGAAGAAGGCGAGACTTCCTAAACCCCCACTGTCGTGGCTTTCTCGGGAGAAATTAGAAATTACTGAGGAGCAACAACGGCTTCGCGCTGGCAACCTGTCCTTCCGATTCGGGAGGACGGAGAGTAACGCCGAGCTGGGCGAGGAGGCTCAGGAGCAGATAAGTCATACCTACGCTCGGGCGATGGCGGAGTTTCTGCGCGACTTTGGTCGGCAGATCAACAAGGCTCTCTCGCGGGCGCGCAAGGGGAAGTACGGGATTTGTGAGTGTTGCGGGAAACAGATTTCCCTCGGGAGGCTCAAGGCCTACCCCGCGGCAACGAGTTGTATTGCGTGTGAGGAGAAACGCGAAAGTTAATGCTCCACTTGCTGGAAAGCAGGGGTTGCCGATATGTTATGAGGAGGAATTCCTAATGGATGTTGTTTATGAGGACGATTCTATTTTGGTGGTGAGTAAACCGTCCGGTTTGGTGGTAAATCGGTCGGAGACCTGGAAGGGAGAGACTCTCCAGGGGTGGTTGGAAGATTACCTGGACCTTGGTGGCATTGGTATAGGGGGGAGAGCGGGGGTGGTTCACCGGTTGGACAAGGGAACTTCTGGACTCTTGGTTGTTGCTAAAACGGAGGAGGCGTTCGATTCTCTTCAGGCCCAGTTCAAGGATCGGGGGGTGAAGAAGCGGTACCTGGCCTTGGCTTATGGGGCGGTTTCGCCGAAGGGGGGGATTATTGATGCGCCTTTATCGCGCAACC
>CAZUPF010000005.1:24908-29309 GCA_964622035.1 uncultured Candidatus Saccharibacteria bacterium
GGCCGTGGTCGAGGGGGGGAGGGCGGCGATTACTCATTTCGAGGTGAAAAGATACTTAAAGCAGGGAAAGCAACCGCTTACTTTCTTGGAAGTGGCGCCCAAGACAGGGAGAACTCACCAGATCAGGGCTCACCTGGCCGCCTTCGGCAATCCTTTGGTTGGGGATATTCTTTACGGGGGGAGGAGAAGGGGTCGGCAGGGACAAGAGTGGTGCCCCCGCCTGTTTCTGCACGCCTCCTACCTCGGTTTTCGGCACCCCGGGACGGCACATTGGGTGGAGTTTGAGTCCGGGTTACCTTCGGAGCTAGCAGATGTCTTGGGGAGGTTAGAATAATGGCCAAGAAACGCCGCCGCTCAAAAAGTCGTCCCAAACTCAAAAAGAGGGTAAGAACGGTGGGTTTGGCAGTTTTGGTGGTTATCTCGACCTTGGCTACTTTAGCGGTCCTCTATGTTTTCCGGCTTCTAAGCCGCCCCTTCGTTCGGGCGGAGGATGGGGGGCGTCCCCCCTTTTCCTGGTCAGGGACGGTGCCGGTTAATCTTGCTTGGTTGGCGGGTCCCGCTGATTCTCCTGGTCAGGCCGCCGTTCTCCACCTTGACCCCCACCGGCAGCGGGCGGTCCTTATTGGGGTTAAGCCTGAGGAGCTTACCGAAGCGGGGATTTCCGAGCAGGTAAGGGCTTTAGCTGCCGTCACCGCCCTCCCGATAGAGGGTTACTTTTTTATGGGAACAGGGGGACTCTCCGAGCTGCGGGAGATTTTGGGTCCGGATGCTACCTGGTCTCGTTGGGGTCTTAGTATTATCCCTAAACTTCCGACCTGCTTGCCTGTTTTTAGAAGGCATCTTCTGACCAACCTCTCGGTGGGGGATGTTTACCGGGTGGTTAGGTTTTTGGCTACTCTGCGGGAGGACCGCCGAGTGGTCGTTGATCTCTCCGAGACTGCTAGCTCTATTGGGGGGCTCTGTTTCGACGAGGTGTTACAGGATGAGGGGCTGCGTATTTTAGTTTTGAACGGAACGCGCCGGGCGGGTTTAGCCGCTCGTGCAGCGCAGTGGGTGGGGAACATGGGTGGTTTTGTTTTAGCGGTGGGTAACGCCCCCCAACAGGACTACGAGCACTCTCTGATTTTGGCTACCGATGTGTCTTCATATACCGTTGATCGGTTGGCCTCCTCCTTTGCGGTTACTGATTTACGGGCTATTGGTGAAGATGTGGAGTGGGCCAAGCGGGCGGATGTAGTTCTGATTTTAGGGCTTGACAAGACAAGCTTTTTCTGGTAACATGGGGCCAGTCTCTCTCCTTTCTTCACCCCCGGGCCAAAAAGAGCCCGGGGGTTTTTATTGTTTGTAACGTTTGACTTTTACGGGTTTTACGGGGTAAAATGGTAGCGGCGAGAGGGAGCAAATATGACTTTAACTCTCATTTTAATTTCTCTAATTGTGGTTTTGGGTGGGGGGGCCCTGTTCTCCTGGCGGCGATCGCGGGAGGGGGGGGTGGGGGTGGGGTTTGGTGGGGAGGTTTTGGCTATTAGAGTCCCGAGGGAAAACGAGAAAGATGCTTTGGCTGCGGAGCAGATGTTCGCCTCCCTCCACGGTCTTTTGAAGATTACTCCCGAGGTTCAGGAACATTTGGCCTTCGAGGTTGTTGCTTCCACTTCTGGTATTTGTTTTTACGTTTGGACCCCTACCCATCTACGGGAGTTTGTTAGAAACCAGATCTTTGCTCAGTACCCCGCTGCCGAAATTAGTGCAACTGCAGATTACGCTCAAGAGGTCTCCGATTTGGGTAACAGCCTTTCGGGGGCTCGTGTTACCCTCTCCCGCGAACAATTTTTCCCGATCAAGACATTTCCCGACTTCAAGGTAGACCCTCTGGCGGCGATTACTGGGGCGTTGACCGAAGTGGGGGAGGGGGAAGAGATTTGGGTGCAAATTCTCACTCGTCCTCTGCCCGATGTGTGGCAAGAGGAGGGGTATGACTATATCGACGCCTTGCGTAAAGGACTCCGTGGGGGAGATCTCTCTTTGGGCAGTTTGCTGAAGGCGTTTTTTTCTGAGGTGGCCTCTGTTTTTGCGGACATCCCCCGGCTTATCCTCCAGCCTGAGCAGACTATAGAGTTCAAGGATTCGGGGGGAGTGGAGCTTAGCTCGGCGCAACAGGCGGAGATCCAGGCTATTGAGGAGAAAGTGACGCGGATGGGCTTTGAATCTGCGGTAAGGGTTTTAACCTTGGCGCGTACTCCCGCTAAGGCCGAAAGTCTTCGGCGGAGCATATCGGCATCCTTCAAACAGTTTTCGACAGCCAACCTTAATTCATTTACTGAGGAGGCTACCGAAGATATTGACCAATTTCTGGAGGAGTACCGGGCGCGAATCTTTCCCAATGACTGGGCGTATGTTCTAAATACCGAGGAGTTGGCTTCTGTTTTTCATCTGCCGCATGTTTCGGTTGAGACGCCGACGGTGGCGTGGTCGCTTTATAAGAAGGGTGAACCACCTCTTAACCTTCCGATTGTAGGTGAGGACATTACCTATTTTGCCCGGACGACTTTCAGGGATCAGCTGGTTAAATTTGGTATAAAGCAGGAGGACCGCCCGCGCCACTTGTACGCGATTGGGAAAACGGGTACCGGGAAGACGACTCTTTTCCGAAACATGATTATTCAGGAGATGCGGAGAGGGGAGGGGGTTGGTTTTATAGATCCTCACGGAGACTCGATCGATTTCCTTCTCGATTACGTGCCTGAGGACCGGATTGATGATGTAATCTTATTTGATCCTGCCGACGGGGAGTTTCCGGTGGGGTTTAATATGTTGGAGATTGAGGATAAGAGCAAGAAGAGTCTGGTTGCTTCGGGTCTGATTGATGTGTTCCGTAAGCGGTTTGAGTTTTCGTGGGGGCCACGCTTGGAACACATACTCCGTAATTGTATTATGACTCTACTAGAGGTGCCCAATACGACTCTTCTGGGGGTGACTCGCCTGCTCCAAGACAAGAATTATCGCAACTACATTGTTCATCAGCTCCAAGACCCGGTTATTAGGCGTTTCTGGGAAGAGGAGTTTAAGGGGATGCTTTCTAATGATCGCCTGGTTACTGAGGCCATTGCCCCAATCCAGAATCGTTTAGGTCAGTTCCTCTCCTCGCCGATCGTGCGCAACATTGTAGGCCAGGCCCGTTCTAGCTTTGATTTGGGAGCAGCGATGGACCAGGGGAAGATCCTCTTTGTTAACCTTTCGAAGGGGAAGATTGGGGTGGACGACTCGGAGATCTTGGGCTCGATGCTTATCTCGCGTTTGCAGTTTGAGGCGATGCGGCGGGTTGATATTCCTGAAGAGCAGCGGCGTAATTTTTATCTTTATGTTGACGAGTTTCAGAATTTTGCTTCGGGTGCGTTTGCTAACATTCTTTCGGAGGCGCGAAAGTATCATCTTTGTCTCAACCTTACTCACCAGTATGTGAATCAGCTGCCGGAGGAAATGCGGGATGCGGTCTTTGGGAACGTGGGGACGATAATCTCCTTCGCCTTGGGTTCCCAGGATGCGAGCGTTCTCGCGGCCGAGTTTGCTCCCATCTTTGTCGAGGAAGATATTATTGGTTTGGAAAAGTATCACGCCTATCTAGAGTTGATGATTAATGGAATGTCTTCGCGGCCTTTCTCGGCGCACGCCCTGGCCCCATTTGAGGATATGGTCGGTAGGGGGGCGGAAGTGTTGTCCCGCAGTCGGGAGAAATACGGTAGCTCTCGGGAGAAGGTGGAGGCGGCGGTTGCGAAGTGGAGCGAGACGCGATTTGATTTGGGAATGGCCAAAGCAGGAGAGGCTAGGGCGAGAGGAGGTGCTAAATATGGGGAAAACAACGCGCGTTAGAGTTCAAAACATTCAGCAGGCACTTACGGCGGCTACTTCGAGTATAAATTTGGCCAAGCGGCTCCTGTCAGAGTTGGAGCACGAGTCGGGACCCTCTCCTCGGGAGCTTCCGGGGGAGTTTGGGATCTTCGACGGGCGCTTTGCGGTTACGGAGGGTGGGGAGAAGTACCCCGTACCTGAGAATTACGCTTCCAAGTCTAAATTGGTTTGTGGCGATAAATTGAAGAGGATTGTTCAGGATGGTGAGGAGCTTTTCAAGCAAGTGGCTCGGGTGAGAAGGGAAGAGGTGCCGGGGGTTCTCGCTAAGAAGGATGGGCGATGGCATGTGGTGACCTCCCACGGCTCTTATGAGGTGCTCGCTTCGGCGGTTAAGTATTGGGATGGTAATGAGGGAGATGAAGCGGTAGTCGTTATTCCTCAGGAGGATAAGCGGGTGGCCTTCGGGGCGTTGAAGGGGGTAGTGAGTCCAGCTAGTACCGGGCAGAGTTCTGAATCGGAGGGTAAGAGGGCTCCCCAGAAGGAAAAAAAGAGTTC
>CAZUPF010000006.1:0-11872 GCA_964622035.1 uncultured Candidatus Saccharibacteria bacterium
CCCCCTTATCGGTTTTCAGCTTGAGAAGTGAGGTGATAATTGCTCCCAGTGTGTAGGAGGCGGTTGCAGTTGCATCTCCGATCTCTTGGGTTGTCGACACCCCACTTTCACTCTTAGCGATAAGCTGAAGGGCTTCCAGTTGAGGAATTGTGCACCTTCTTAAGCGCATTTCAAGATTATCCATAGCTATGTTTAGCTTAGCACAGCCAAACCTAGCTGTCAAATGGTTTCTGGTTGTGCTATAATTACTTGTGTTTAGACTGCCTGTCTGATAATGGACGCAACAGTTTCGGCACAACTCGCTCAGCAATCCTCGGCTAGAGTTCTTGAGTGGCTAGCCGGCCTCTCTACTGTTTGGGGGTTATTCCTTTCAATAGTTTCAATGTTCTTAGTGTATGGTGCTTGGGACCAAGGCCGGCTCCGGAGGAAAATTGAGGAAGATGCGAGGAAAATTGACGAGCTGCGCAGGGGGGCTGAGGCGGTCAAGAGTGAGCTCGATGAAATGGCGGTTCTGCGCAGAGGTCTTCTGGAGGGGATGGGAACAGTCCTCCAAGAGGCCAAGGAAAAGGGGGAGGCTGTGAGGGAAATTGTTTCGGGAGCTGAGATAGATAAAGGGCGCCTGGAAGAGCTGTCTGGCTCTGTAGATTCTTTGATAACAGAATTGGAGGAGGGTCGAAAGAGTCTCGCTACCGTTTCTGGAATGGCCCCCGATTATTCACTGCGGGAGACGTCTGTGGCCTACAAGGCTCTAAGCGATCGTTTAGATAGGGAGCGCGAAAGAATGAGGGAAGTAGTGAAACAGTACAAGGCGGATGGCAAACCCTAACCCCGCGCTCCGGGATCGGTACGGGGAGGTTTAGCGGTCTGCACGTAGACCTTCCAAACATGCTTCTAATGTTGCTGATTCAAATTGTTGTCTATGGGTTTTTAGGGTTGGTCCTGATCGGAGTAATCGCCGATATTGCCGAGACAACCAGAGAGATTGATGAGGAAGAGCTACGTGATAAGAGGCGACTGGGTAAGATTCTAAAACGGTATGAGAAGGCCCTTCACAGGTTGGGGGATGGGGACCCAGACAAGACATTGGAATTTGTAAAAAAGTTCGAGACAAAGCTCGGTTTAGGTAGGAGGTTGTTCAAATCACTATTCGATCTGGAGTACAGATATCGCAACTACCAGCGCAGGGGGGAGTGGAAGCTTAAAACAGTACTCCCGAACCAGCTAGCTGGTGGTGGCAAGGGACGGTCGGGAAACAAGCTATCCTTGAAGTACGAAAACCTAGAGGTGCTGTTGTTGCCTCAAATTTGTAATCGGGGCTTCGATAGGGAGAACGACTATCGTGAGTTAAAGATTAAATATAACGGGTCTGTAGTTTACAAAGCCTGGGTAACCAAGCCTGCAGCGGGGTATATGTCTCCAAGCGGTCCTTGCTGTTGGCGGGAAGTCTCTGGCACCGGATACCATCTAGAAATTTTCAAGTCTGGGTTGTGGGTGCCAACTGCCATCAACTTACTTGTTACTCTTAGCGAGGAGGTAGCAGCGCTTGAGGAGGAGGAAAAGGTGCGGCAGAAGAATAAGAAGAGAGAGAAGGTAAAAAGCAACTACTTTTCTCCGACACGTTAGGCTGTTCTTGATACAGGCCTTGGACCCCCCCCGCTTCTCTCTTTCTACCCCACGACCGCTAACTTACTCTCCACCAAACAGGTTCGAAGATCCTCCAGCCCCCGGAGCCAATTTTTTGTTTTGCTCTGTGCTGCTTTGAACTAGTGTGGGGGCAGGCCGAGCGAGCTCATTGATAGGTCAAACCTGAGTAGATTTATTAGTAAAGGCTAGTTATTTGCCCTTACTTTTGTTATCTTAGTAGCAGGCCAACTTGCACCTGTAGTTTGTATTTAGAAAGGAATTTATTTTGAAGTGATCGTGTAAAGGAGGTGAAATTTCTTATATGGTCGAAGAGAAAGAGGAACAAAATATAGCAGTAGAACATAAAAGCTCTTTTATGTCTGCGTTTAAAGGAACACTTGGAAAAGGTCTTGGTTGTTTAGCTATAGTTATAATAGTAGTGGTTGTAATTGCAGCACTTGCTGCGGGAGGTGACGAGAAAAAAGAGGGCTATGTAACTGAGGAGGAAGGGAAGTCTGCTGTTTCAGGAGAGCGTGGAGGTACTGAGGAAGCTCAAGAGCAGGAGCAGTCTCCAAAAATCGAAGAAGAGGAAGCAGAGAAATCTTGGCATAAGGTTAAGGAGTGGTCAGGAACCGGAATTAAGACTACTGAGGCTTTCGATATAAAAGGAAAGCAGTGGCGGGTTACTTGGACTAGCAAGGACACATCAGGGCTTGGTGCTGACATAGTTGGTATTATGGTTAAGAGACCCGGAGCCGATATACCCCTATCTGTGATCAGTGGCGATCAAGGTAGTGGGGGAGACACGTCATACATCTACGAGAGTGGGGAGTTTATTCTTGATATAAATTCGGCGAATTGTAGATGGACAATAGTAGTTGAGGATTACTACTAAGTGATAAGTTGGCCAATTGTAGAGAGCATACTTCTGGGGAGAAGTAGTTGTTACTGTATGCCTAACGCTTCAGAACTGGACTAAGACCGAGCAAGGGGTCTGCCTTGGATCTAGAAGTGTTTATGCTATTTCTTCGAGGGGAAATTATGACGGAGGTAGTAACAAGAGTACCAGAGGAAAAAAAGGTCTTGTCTCAAACACTAATACTTGCTCTTTTATTGTGTGTTTCCTCTCTGTTACTCTTTCCGAGCTTAGAGCTATCCTTTTTAGGCCTACCCTTTAGCTTTACTTTCCTTCCTTCGCTTATCATAGGAGCGATTTGCGCTATTCTGGCCTACAACAAATATAAAAACCCCAGTACAGGATGTTTAGTAGGTTTCTTATTTGGTCCTCTTGCGATACTTTATTACATCCTTTCTAAACGAGAGATGACAGTAAAGGAGAAGGAGATCCGTGAGTGGAAGTTAGAAAAGGAGTACCAGAGGATGAAAAGGGAGAGAGGGGATTCTTTATAATAACTGGCAAGTTCTCTGTTGCTGCTTTAACGTGGTGTAAAGATAAGCCAATCGAGCTTATTGATAGATCAAACCTGAGTAGGTTTATTAGTAAGGGCTAGTTTCTTTTTAGTAATTCTCAACTGATTTTTATGGCAGGCTTGATCTGATGAGAACAAATCCCCACTTATTCGTCCTCGGAATTTTAGCCCTCTTTGCTTTGGTTGGTATTAGCGGTTGGAGTTATTCCAAGACAACCCCCCAATTTTCGCTTTACAAAATGATCAGGGCCGTTAAGTCACATGACTACGAAACTTTTACTAAATATTTCGATGTTGATTCTGTAGTCGACAATGTAATAGCTAAAGCACTTGAGAGCACTAGAAGCAAGGGAGTAGAGGAGTCCGAAGGTAGCGAATGGGAAGAGTTGGGTAAAGACTTTGCCGAAGGCTTGATTACGATGATGAAGCCCGCTCTGAAGGAAAGATTCAAAGAGGAGATAAAGCGGGGAGTTGAAACAGGGGGCTTCAGAGAAGATCTTCAAACAGTAGGTTTAATTGGTATTTTTACTAGAACCACTGTCCAAAGGGAGGGAAAGGTCGCCAAAGTAGCTCTAAGAAAAAAAGACGATGAACAGCTTTCGATGATGATGCGAAATAAAGATGGCTACTGGCAGGTCTTTGATTTTGACATGGACTTTGATTTTTCTGACTCTGAGGAGAAGGAGGAGAAAGAAACAAAACGAGAAGCGTCCTTTGGAGATAGGGCTGACATCGGAAAAGGTTGGTTTCTGACCGTAAACGAGCCCTCGAGTTACGAACCAACCAATCGGTATGATCAGCCAGAAGAAGGTTATAAATACATAGCTGTAGAGGTTATCTATGAAAATACTTCTAACGAGACTGATCGTTTCTCACTCTCAAATCTAAGATTGAAGGATAGCCAAGATCACTCCTATTCCCACAACTATTCGGGTAAAGAACCAGAATTGGAATCGGGGGATTTAGAAACTGAGGGCAGAGTTAGGGGATTTGTAACTTTCGAGATTTTGGAGAATGCGAGCGTTAAATCCGTAGTATATTCTGGATCAGATGCGACCGTTGTTTTTGAGTAAGGTCATAGGACCGCTCACCCAACAACCCCGTGGGCCGCTTTCCCTAACCTCTCTTTTCAGCCTGTCTGTATGCTTTAGCTAAGTCGAAGCGGCTAGAGTCGAACGGCGGGAGCCACTGTTTCCTGCAATGAATTTGTCTATAAAATCTTCCGGGTATTTTATTTCTTGTTTTTTGAGGTCTTTTTTTCTGCTCATAAATTGTTTCTAATTAATCCAACAAATTTTCCTCTAATCTCTAATTTTCTAGGTTCTATGGTGGGGTAATCTTTATTTCTGGGCTCAAGGAAAGTTTTCTTCCCCTTCTTTCTATACACTTTTAGCGTTGCGCCCTTTTCGGTTATTGCCACGACAACATCTCCATTTTCAGCAGTTATTTGATGTCTAATAAGCACAATATCGTTATCAAGTATGCCCATGTCGAACATGCTGTCACCTACGACTTTTAAGGCATAGTGGGGGAAGCGGGTATCGAGCTTAATATTTTGAGGGATGTCTATGTCTTCTGGGTCTTCGATAGGTTCTATTGGTTCGCCAGCAGCAATATTTCCCAGTAATGAAACTGTTTTAGCTTTGCTCATAGGAGTAATGCCACGGTTTTTATAACGGTCTCTTTTCAGATGCCCTTTTTGCTCCAGCTCCCCAATATAATATTGAGCAGTACTGAGATTGGTAGTTTTAAGAAAAGACGCTATCTCTTTAAGAGCGGGGGAGTAACCATTTTTCGTGATAAATGAAGTAATAAAGTCGAGTGTTTCCTTTTGTTTTTTAGTCAGGGGCTTTAGCTCTTGCATCTATGGTGATTTTATGATAAGTTTACAGTATTGTCAACAGTAACTTTGACTTGATTGGAGGTGAGTGTCTTTATGACTAAAAACCAACATGTTGTTCCTTACCACGGTAACTGGGCGGTGAGGGGCGTAGGTAATAAAAGGGTTACATCAACTCACGATACCCAAGCAGAGGCGATTGGGGATGCTAGGGAAATAGCTATTAACAATCAAAGCGAAGTAGTAATTCATGGGAGAGATGGAAGAATTCGTGATAAGGATAGCTACGGATCTGATCCCTGTCCACCAAAAGATAAGAAATATTAAGGTAGGTAGATCTAAGGTGAAACAAATCAAGGAGCCAAAAGGTTAACTAATTTTAGAGAAGCAGTCTTCTATAGTAACTCCTAAGGCTTCTGCTACAGCTTTCCTACATCTTTTAGATGGTTTCTGTCTGCCGGTCTCTATGAGCGAGATATAGGAACGAGTATAACCACAAAGCCTTGCTAGCCTTGTTTGGCTTAGTCCCCTCTGTTTTCTTATCTTACGCAGCGAGTTTTTGTATTTGGCCATGACTTACCTCCCAAGTTAGTTCCGGAACTTCCCCCCTCGCAATTACTTGCCCAAGGACTTCTAACTGAGTCTTGATTTTGGCTATAATACCCTTATTGAAGAGTATTTTTAGAGTATCTGCCGAACTGGGGAGCCACCTACCCCATAGACTTGATATTTACCCCCAGTTTTGGTATACTTCACGCATTCAAGAGTTAATCGTTTGAGCTGTCCAAAGTCTAGGCAGCTCGTGTTCTTAGTGCGGGCAATTGCCCGAAGGAGAGGAGAGCAGTATGTTAACAAGAAGTGTCTGGAGTCGTGAGGGGGCGGATGAGCTGAGTAGAGCTGTTTACATCCGTGCAATTGCATTTTTCACCCTGGTGGTAGGTCTTCTGGTTGCGGTCGGTGCCGTAATGAGCTACGGGTGGGAAATGTCTTGGTTGCTGCTGATTGGCACGTTCGTTACCGCAGTGGTATGCATCTTCCTGTTCCAGCTCAGCTCCAACCCGGTTTTGAGTGGGGCCGGCGTTAGCGGTATGAGCTTTGCCTTGGGACTGATGATTGGACCACTTGTTGCAACCTACTCCAGCGTTGTAGTGATGCAAGCGGTGGTGTTGACGGCAGCCACTATGGTGGTGATGTCCACAATCGGCGTAATGTTCCCCAAGGTGTTCGAGGGGATTGGTCCGTATCTGCTAGCGGGCCTGACGCTGCTGATTGTGGCCCAGTTCGCCCAGATCATCTTCATTGTCTTGGGTTTTGAGCAGGCTATGGATATGCCCATTCTCACCTGGATTGGTATTGGCATCTTTACGCTGTATGTCGCCTATGACTGGTCCCGGGCGTTGAGCTTACCGCACACTTTGGACAACGCCATTGATGCTAGCGGCGGGCTGATTTTGGACGCAGTCAACCTGTTCATCCGCTTTTTGGATATTCTTGATGATGACTGATCTGTAACGTACGTAGCTGTGTAAGCTAACCCGGGCGGGGAATTTCATCCAATCACGGATGGGATTCGCCGCTCGATCTTTTTATTCTGCTACCGTTATTTGATTTTCTAGAAAACAGGTTCGAAGATCCTCCAGCCCCCGGAGCCATTTTACCCCATAGACTTGTGATCTACCCCCGATTTTGATATAATCACACCCATATTCTGTTGGTACTGGCCGAAGAAGAAGAGTACTTTCCTGAAAGGAGAGGCAGCAATGGAACCATTAAAGGTTATTGCGCAAGTGAGGGGGGTTTTGCGGGAACACGGACCCGACTCGGCCCTCGGGATAGAGAACCACTCCTTCCCTGATGAGCCGGATAAGGTTGGTGTGGGTCTTGGTTTCCTCCTAGCTAAGGGGGAGGCGGTTACTGTCGAAAGGGGCTACCGTTTCCAGGACCCGCCCACCGAGGAAATCGAACGACGACCCAACGCTTACCGGAGCGTTCTGACGGCACTGAAGTCCGGCTCGGCGACGTTTGCCGGTATTTCCGAAAGGGTGCCGTTCGCGCAGGGTTTGGGGGTTGGCCTGGCCCTCGGTTGGCTTCTACACGGGGGGAGGGTGGCCTACGTTGATCGGGAAGACGCGCGGGCTAGCTGGGAGCTGATACCGATACCCTGCGGTATGCCGGGCTGCGGAGGGGTAGTTGACCTGACAACTTCTGTCAGTCTGCAAGTTGGTTGCCGGGCGCACGACAACGCCTTCCCTTGCGAGGAGTGTGGGTGCCTTCATTGGCTAGCGAGTGGTGAGCCTGCAATCAGCAGGCAGGGGGCGACCGCCTACTGGGATTGGGAGCGTGAGGCTGCCGTCCTCAGAGAGGCGCCTGTCCCTGCTGAAGGGGGAGGAGATCAACTGAGAGAGACCATGCAATTCGGATCGGGTGCGACGGAGGCTTTCGAAAGAATTGTGCGGGCTAATTGCCAGGCGTACTACGAAGCTACCGGCACCCCCCCAGAGGTTGTCAGGACATCAGAGGAGGGCCGCTTCTCCGATCACATAGGAGAAGACGTAGCCGTAACTCTAAGTGATGGTACAGAGATCACAGTCCGTGTCATTGGAGGAGAGAGGGGTACGGATTCTCACACCCTAGGTCTTCTGTAGTCTGTGCATGCCAACCCGGGCGGGGCGTCTCATCCTTGATGAGATTCTCCGCTCGATCTTTTTATTCTGCCATCGTTATTTAGTTTTCTAGAAAACAGGTTCGAAGAGCGTACGTCCCCCGGAGCCATCTACCCCATAGACTTGATATTCACCCCGTATTTTGATATAATACTGGCGTAATCAGATGATTCGTGTTGTCTTGGGCTGCCGTAAAACAGGGTGGCTCACTTTGTAAGTATGGGCGAAATGCCCGGAGAGGAGAAAGGAGTCTGTATCGAGGAGTCCTGGCATTGGTTCCAATTGTGGGACCGAGGAGGATCGGTTCCACCCATAGCCATTAGATAGGAGGATATCATGGCTAAGAATGTGGGTTTGTTTGAGCTATCCCTGAGAGATGCCCTGGAGGGTCTCGAGGAGAGGTATATCGAGAAGGAAGGTGCCACGACCCGCTTCACGGCCGCGGTTGGAGCCTTTGTTCCCAGCGAGGCCAAGGCCGCATATGTCGAAAAAAAGCTGGATGAATGGGTGGCGCAGTTGAATGAAAGGCCAGGGGTCAGGGTTTTGAGCGCCAAATTGAAGCGCCCGTCCGCTACCGGATTTCCTGATAGCTTGGGTAACTTCTCCACGGTACGGCTCTCTTTTGGGGGCGGTCGGATGGCTGGCAAGATGGTCCTCGAGATAGAGGTTTCTGGGGCCATTGACACGGATGGCTTGCATCCCGATATGGCCAAGGCCATCTCGGGCGCCGCCAAGAAGCGTCTGTACCGTCAGTTGTGTTGGATGCTTCCTCACGACTTCGAGGCGTGGGATCCAAAGGTGGCGGCCGGTTCCCTGGACTACTTCCATATCGATGGCCGAGCCATCAGTCATTCGGAAGAGAAGGGGTTGGAGCTAGATGTCATAGCGGAAATTGGCACGTTGATCTGCGAAGCTGGGGTACTGGTTACTAAAATAACCTGCTTCGAGGTCTTTGCGCACTACTACATGAACATTATGTGGCAGCGCGATGTCAGCGATAGCGAACGTGAGCAGCTGATTACGAATACCAAAGCTCTGTTCCAGGAGAAGCTTGGGTACACACCTAAGGTTTGCCTCTTGGTCCATTGATCTGCTTCAGATGCCTCGAGGATCTTCTGATTCTCGAGGCATTTCTCTTTCTATCCCACTACCACTAACTTACTCTCTACCAAACAGGTTCGAAGATCCTCCAGCCCCCGGAGCCACCTACCCCATAGACTTGATATTTCCCCCTGGTTTTGTTATACTTTCCGCAAGTCAATAGTCAGGTATTGTTGGAGCTGTCCAAAGTCTAGGCAGCTCGTAGTTCACTAAGGGCGAAACGCCAAAGGAGGAGACTCGTGAACGCAGTTCAAGATCTTCGGGGTAAGGCTGAAACACTGGCTCGCCTCTTGCTGACGGTTGGAAGTATCGAGGATGTGGGCCTTTTCGGCTCTGTGGCAAGGGAGGAACCCAAACCCTCCGACATCGATATCGCCGTTTTCGTCGAGGGTAGTCTGCCGCAAGATATCCTTGATGGTGATGGTGAGGGTGAGGATGAGGAGTGCTGGTGGTTGGGCGAGGAGCACCTTTATGCTTTGAGCGTGAAGGAGCTGCTCGAAGCTCTCGACGCTACCGGTCTCCAGGATCAGGTGAAAGCCCTTCTAGGGCCCACCTGGGCCGAGGCCATCGTTTTGCCGGTGCAGGCGGATAGGGGGTTCTACAGACAGTTTGCTTGGCTGCAGCCGGATCGCCTCTTCCTCCACAAAGTGGCGCCCGACTTCCAGCTGTTCTCGGTGGCGGCAGGTAAGTTCGTCCGCGCCCAGGCTCCGTGGGAACCGTTCCTCACCAAACTGTATGGTGTTGATGCGAGCGGGCGCCCCCACTGGGGTCCGTGTCAGGTGCGAACTTTCCGTGGTGTATCCCGCGGGCTTATTGTAAGTGAGGTATCGGGCGTTGTCAGCGGCGGGGTTTCCACTCGGCTAGTGATTCTGGGCGGTCCCTACTGCAGGCGGGAAGCGACTGATGGTTCGCCGTGGGCCTCTGCCGCCTATCTAGCCTATCCCTACCTTACAGGCGAGTGCCGGGAAGTATCTCTTGCTGACAGGAGCGTAGTCCCCTACGTGGGGCCTAATTCCTGGAACCAGACGGGGCGGCTGCTGAGGACAGGTCGTCGGAGGATGACCGAAGAGGAGATTCAGATCTTCCTTGCGGCCCACCCCCAACCGACTTGCGCACTGTCTGCATAACCGATCGGATGTACAAATAACAAGGGCCGGTATTCCTTAGGGAGTACTGGTCCTTTCTCTTTCTACCCCACCACCAACTTACTTTCCAAGAAACAGGTTCGAAGATTAACACTCCAAATTGAACTATCGATCCTGATATAATCTTCTCATGGGTAAAAATATCAAGACCAATCTTAAAGACTTGGGTTATGATGATTTTTTCGAATCCAAGAAAAATGATTTGGGATTATCAGAATACGTATCTGCAAGGGTTGTTGCTGAATACAAAGAAGCGTATAGGGTGAGGAGTGCCACTGGTGAATATTTGGCGAAAATCAGTGGGAAACAAATATTTAGGGCCACAAAAAGAGAAGATTATCCTGCCGTTGGAGATTGGGTTGTGATTGATGAACTGCCTGGTAAAAAAGCAGTAATACATAAAATTCTTCCACGAAAAACCATATTGAAAAAACAATATGCCAGTAAACAAGATGCGCAAATTATTGCTACAAATGTCGACGTTGCTTTTATTGTTGAATCGTTAGACATGGGTTATAACCTAAATCGTTTTGAAAGGTATTTAGTTTTAGTAAAGGAGGGGAAAATCAAACCGGTTATTGTGCTTAATAAAACCGACCTCATACCAAAATCCGAAATTGAATCCAAAGTCGATCAAATAAAGAATAGATTTAGCGGCATTGATGTGATATCCACCAGTGCTATAAACAATCATGGGCTAGATAAAATCTGGTGCTGTATCGAAAAAGGAAAGACATATTGCTTTCTAGGCTCATCGGGAGTTGGAAAGTCATCTATGATAAACAGGCTGCTCGGAAAAGACGAAATAAAAACAAAAGAAATTAATACCTTTACCGGAAGAGGAAGGCACACGACTTCTGTAAGAGAAATATACATTCTGCAAAATGGTGGAATTGTAATTGACAATCCAGGTACGAGAGAGGTTGGAATAGTAGATTCGGGTGTTGGCATTGAAATTGTATTTGATGAAATTAATAAACTTGCCAAACAATGTAAATTTGCAGATTGTATTCATGTACATGAACCAGATTGTGCTGTTTTAAAGGCTTTAGAGGAAGGCGTGTTGGATGAGGAAAAATATAACAACTATCTAAAGCTGAAAAAAGAATCAGATTTTTATAGAATGACCGATCTTGAAAGAAAGCAAAAAGATAGGAAATTTGGACAGTTCATTAAAAAAGTTAAAGACGAACTAAAAGATATCTAGGGAATCACTCCTTTTAATAATTTAATTTCTTCCCATCTAACCCTAATTAATTTAGTTTGAATTGCATCCGCAAACGCGCTAATTATCTTATTAATTACAGTTCTAATAATCTCAGGACTGGGGAGCCATTTTACCCCATAGACTTGATATTTACCCCCGATTTTGTTATACTTCCCGCACTGAATCGTCAGTCGTTTGAGAGTCGCCCACAATAGGCGGCTTGTATCGGACATTCCTAGAGATAGAAAAAGGAGAAGGATTATGGAGGCTGATGTACATGTGCTACGGGGCATAGTGCTCTCTGCAGACCTCGCTGAAAAGCTCACCGATGCCGCATATGCGGCTGGTGGGGAGGACGGTTTCGACGATGTCTTGGACCCCGCTGGGGACACCTTGACCTTTATGACACCGCTCTGGCAAGGTGGTGATATCGCGACTGGCGACGGCACACGTGTCGTGGTTGTGGGGGCAGAGGTTGGACGCCGCTCGACTTACTCTTTTGCAGTCATCAAAGTTGACAGCGACCCACCCACCCTCATCGATAACGGTACCGGGGAGCCTAAGGAGCTCCTCACGCCGCAAGTTAGCGATGCAGAGATTGTAGCGGCGCTCAATGCTTGCGGAATCGTCTGTACTTCAGACGACCTCGGTACCTATGTAGCGACTGTGGTCGAAATATAGGCCGATATCCAGTCAAGAAGGCTTACGCGTAACGCGCGAACGTGCGGCCAATAAGGGCCAGTATTCCTCAGTAAGAGGGTACTGGTCCTTTCTCTTTCTACCCCACTACCACTAGTAGTCCCTCTGTTTCCTTCTTAACTACAGCAAAACCTTCAAATTTACTCAGTAGAAAAGTTCGAAAA
>CAZUPF010000006.1:11972-27160 GCA_964622035.1 uncultured Candidatus Saccharibacteria bacterium
TCGTCCCATCCGGGGAGCCATCTACCGGTGTTGCCTACCTAATATTCAGGGCAATACCTTCCCTTTTGGCCTTCTTGGCCAAGGTTCTGAGTTGCTTCAAGGTGGCTAGTGTTTGGATCACTGCGGTACTCACCTCCGTCGGGGTTTCCCGCAGGATCATTTTCAGCCGTAGCGTTTCCATTAATCTGATCATTGGCAGAATTAGCAGGAGCATGAGGGGAGGAACGAGGAAGAGGGCTATCGCCAGCAGCTCAAAGATCTCCTGGTTTGAGGGGGGGAAGATGCCTGAGGAGGGAAGAACGACTAAGCCCAATAAGGGGAGAAAAAGATAGCCATTGAAGGGCATTGACACCGAGTCAACGCCGAATTTTCCCCTTTTTTCCTCACGGCGGTTAATCTTTTCAAGGATCCGTTCGGAGGTGGGGGAGGGGGTGAGCAGTGCTAGGCTTTCCTGGTTTAGGGTCAAAAAGAGAAGGGTACTCAGGAGTGCAACTCCCCAGATGGCTGTCGAGAGATCGCCTAAGCCGCCCCCAATTACGGCAAGCAGAGAAAAAAAGAGAGGCGCACCGAATCCCAGGAAAAGACCCGCTTTCAGCAGCAGCGGTTTATCGTGCCATTGTAGTTGGCGCAATTTGAGATGCGATAGAAGCTTGGGATACGGGTAGTTGTGTCTTTTTATTGCCCCTTCTAGCACCTTGGCCTGCCTCTCCAACTCTTCTGACCAGCCCTCTATCTCTTTTTTCAATTGGGAAGAGGGCTCCTGTCCTGACTGCTGAAATTTGGTTGAAGGCTGGTTTTCCATCCTGGTCCAAAGATACATCTTCTACTTCTAGCTTGTCAAACCACTAACGATATTCAAGCCCCCACACTCTACCAAACAGGTTCGAAGAGCGTACGTCCCCCGGGGGGTTAGGGTAATCACTCTTTATCTCCATTAGTATTTGTGGTACGTTGTGATTGTGGTGAAGAAGTGCCCTTATTGTGGGTTTGAGAATCCGAGTGATGTTGGGGAGTGTTTATCTTGTGGCCGGAAGTTTGAGGTTTCCCAAGCGGAAGTACAGCGAAATATCGAGGAGATGGCTCAGGGAAAACTTGGTGACGTTGTTGCGCGCGCAGCCAAGCAGGTAGCGACGCAAGAGGTGAGTACGATTAAGCACAAGTTTGACCCGGCATGGGTTGTCAAATCCAAGGTACACGAGTTGAAGCGGACAGCGATTACGCTTCTTTGGATTTTGGGTATCGGTGGCGGTTTGTTTATCCTTTTGCAAATATTGCGAGTTGCCTTCCCGAGCATATTTCCTTGAATTAATTTGAACAGGGCCAAGTTTGGCTGGTAACTCCTCCCTTTTCTACCCCACTACCAACATGTTCTCCAAGAAAAAGGTCTCCGCCCTTCGGGACGAGACAGCGGGGGGTAATCTGGACCGACGGTGTATAATGCCCCATATGGATTTTTACAACTTGCCTAAAGATACCGTGTTTCTGGTTACCCAAAGAGCGTTGATAACCGACGGAGAGGGTAACCTGTTGTTACTCAAAACTGCTTGTGATGCTCCTGATTGGGAGGGGAGATGGGGATTGCCCGGGGGGCTGTTGGAGCTAGGTGAGACTCTCGAGGAAGGTTTACGCAGGGAGGTTTTAGAGGAGACTGGTCTGCAAGTAGAGATGGGCGGCTTAGTAGCCGCAAGCGATTACCGGTTTTCGGGTTTTAGATTCAAAGACGGCAGGGTGAAAGATGTTCGCTTTGTCCTGCTAGCTTACCGGTGTGGCTTTCGGGGTGGCGAGGTTACCCTGAGCGACGAGCACACCGGTTTTGGGTGGATCTCCCCAGAGGAGGCGCTGGGGTTGGATTTCACGCCTGGATCAAGAGGGGTGGTTCAGAAGTTTCTGGAGCGGCAGTAATTAGTGTGCTGGGCACACTGAGGTGTCTTTTCTGATAGAATGGGGCCACGCGTTATGAAAACGAAGATCTACACTGGCCTGGGACTTTTAGTTGTGTTGGCGGGGGCCCTTTTGGTTATCGGCCCTACCCGTTGGCCAAAAAACACCGAAGAAGTGCCTACAACTTTGGGGGAAGCTACTGACCAAAGAGAGGAACTGCAAGAGGAGCAGAGGGAGCAGGAAGAAGCGATGATCCAAGAAGAAAAAACTCTAAAATTTCCCGAAATGCAGCTAGAGGCTGGTAAGGCGTATGAGGCGATTCTAACTACAACAGCAGGGGCCGTAACCATTAGTTTATACGCTGATAAAACTCCCCTTACAGTTAATAATTTTGTTTACCTCGCCCAACAGGGCTTTTATAATCAGACCATTTTTCACCGGATTATCAAGGGTTTTATGATTCAGGGCGGTGATCCTAAAGGGGATGGCACCGGGGGGCCGGGGTATCGTTTTGATGATGAGCCTTTCGAGGGGGAGTATAAAAGAGGCATTGTGGCTATGGCCAATGCTGGCCCAGACACTAGTGGCAGCCAGTTTTTCATTATGCATCAGGATTACCCCCTGCCCCAAAATTACGTTATTTTCGGGGAGGTCACTGCGGGGCTGGAAGTGGTTGATAAAATTGTAGGGGCACCAGTTACGCAAAGCGCCGCAGGGGAAAGCTCTACCCCCGTAAGTCCCGTTACCGTAGAGTCGGTTGAAATTTTAGTGAAATAATTGCGAAAACCCGCGATGATCCCCCTACGTGACGACAATCCAGTGCGGACCTTTCCTCTGGTAAATTACCTGCTGATCGCCACCAATGTGGCGGTTTTTTTGTACATGTTTTTCCTGCCCGAGGGGGATTTTGCGTCTTTTATCGATGACTATTCTTTAATTCCGGCGCTCATCTCCGAGGGCCGCAATCTCCATACGATTCTCACCTCAATGTTTCTCCACGGCGGCTTCGGGCACATTATTGGTAACATGCTGTTTTTGGGTATTTTTGGTGACAACATTGAGGACGCTCTGGGGCATGCCAAGTATTTACTTTTCTACCTCCTCTGTGGGGTCGGGGGCTCCCTTCTGCAGTATGTTATCTCCCCGCAGCTGACGATTCCCAATTTGGGCGCTTCGGGGGCCATTGCCGGACTGATGGGGAGTTACCTGGTGATGTTTCCCACCGCGCGGGTGGAAGTGCTGGTACCGACTTATTTTTCCTACCGTCGGGCGACAGTTCCCGCACAGTTTATGCTCGTCTACTGGATTCTGGCCCAGTTTTTCTACGGGGCGGGGAGCTTTGGAGCAATGAGCGTGGGCGGGGTGGCGTACTTTGCCCATATTGGCGGGTTTGCCGCCGGCTGGCTCTTAACTAAAGGGAGGCAACGAGGGTTCCCAGAATGGCTAGGAGGGTGCCGGCGAGCCAGAAGCGCATAGTGACTTTGGTTTCCTCCCAGCCAATGGCTTCGAAGTGGTGGTGCAGGGGGGCGATTTTGAAAACCTTCTTCCCGTCTCGAAACAACATTGAACCCCACTGGATGAAGTCGGAGATAGTTTCAATGGCGAAGACGCCGCCGATGATTGGTAGCGCGATGAGCCGGTTGGTCATCAGGGCGATGACCCCGAGTAACGCTCCAAAGGCAAGGGCGCCGGTATCTCCCATGAATATTCGGGCGGGGTGGATATTAAAGTAGAGGAAGGCCAGCAAGGATCCCACCAGAACAGCAATGAATACGGTTATATCTCCCCCAAGCGGCGAGCGGGTTGCAAGGAAGGTGAAGGCGCCGAGGGCAATAACGAGCAATCCCCCCGCCAGCCCGTCTAGCCCGTCCGTGATATTGAAGGCATTGGAGGTGGCAACGATAGCCAGAGCCCCGAGGGGAACGAACCACAGCCCGATGTTTAGAGCGGCCCCACCCGGCAGCCAGATATTTTCCAGCCCACCGATTTCGGTGTAGAGAAGCCAACTGATAGCTAGGCCTAGAATCCACTGGACTAGGAATTTGTGCCGAAGCCTCAGGCTGAAGAAACCTCTTTTTTTGAGTTTGAAGAATTTCTGCAGGTCGTCGTAGAGGCCGAGCAGCCCGAACGAAAATATGGTTAGGAAAAGAATATTGGAGGTCCAGTTGAAGCGGAAACTGGTTAGGGCGTAAAAAATGGCTGAAAATAGGAAGGTGGAGACAGCTATCAGGATACCACCGCCGGTCGGGGTGCCGATTTTTTTGCCGTGCAATTTGGCAAAGGGGGTCTCTTTGCCGAGAAAGTCTTTACTCGTGGTTTTCGGGGCGCGGAACTTTAGTTTGTATAAAAGGTTGATGAAGGGAATCGATAGGGCACCGGTGAAGATGGTTGATAGCAGAAGAATTGCTAGGAATTTTGCGGTCTGCAGGGGATCGGTCATTGTTGAGTACATCGCCTGTGGCTAGTATAGCGCACAGGCGATGAAGTGTTTAGCTCTTTGTGGCGATTACCTGCGCCACTACTTTCTCCATGCGCGACCCGCGAGAGCCCTTGACCAGGATGGTCGTGCTTTGCTGCCCGGCCAACCAGGGGGCGATCTCCGCGTGGTTTTCTGCTACTAAGCTACGCTCTTCCGCTCCGCTATTTTGGAGGAAGCCGCCGACGGTGTCGGTAGCGTGCTCCCCTAGGGCAACCAGCTTTTGTACGCCCTGCTGAGCGGCGTAGGTTCCTACCTCTCGGTGGGCTGCGGTGGCGTGACGGCCAAGTTCCAGCATCTCGCCAAGGACTAGGGTTCCGTTGGCGGGGTCGAGCTCAACTAGAACATCGATCGCGGCCCTGGTCGCCGCGGGGCTGGCGTTGTAGGTATCGTCAACCACGAGCCCCCAGCGGCCCTGTTTTGGTTCCAGCCGCCCGCTCACGGGGGCCACCTTGAGTAGACTGTTTTGGATTTGCTCTTGGTCTAGCCCCAGGAGATGGCCCACCGCCACGGCGAAGGTGGCCGCCCGCGCGTGGTGGCGCCCGAGCAGCCTGGTTTCAAAGTCCCAAGTCCAGGGACCATACTCCAGTTGGAACTCAGTTCCGGCCTTACCATCGGCCACCCTCTGGCTGAAGTTGGTGATGCGCCAATCATTACCCGGGCCAAAGCCGCAGAGTAGGGTAGTGGCCTTGGTTTCCTCGGCCAGGTTGGCCACTCGGGGATCATCCCCGTTGAGCAGGGCCCAGCCATAAGGTGGCAAAGCTCTGGCAAGCTTGCTCTTCTCTTTGATTAGCCCCTCGAGGGATCCGAAGTGCTCCTCATCGGAATGGGCGAGGGAGAACTGGGTGATGACCCCGATCCGCGGGTTTACCAGTGTTAGGTATTTGTCCATCTGCCCTGCGCCGTCGGCGCCCATCTCAGCGACGAACTTTTCCGAATCCCGGATGTCTAGCAGGACTCGCAGTGGTAGGTTGAAAATGGGGTCGATGTTTGCGTAGCTTCTGACAACCGGAAACTGCTCGGCTAGGACGGCGGCGATAAGCTCTTTGGTGGTTGTTTTACCGACACTGCCGGTGATACCAATGACCTCGACTCCCGGGTGTAAGCCCAGCCAAAGTTGGGCCACTTTCCATCGGGCCTCGCGCCAAAACCTTTTTATTATGGGAGTGCTCTTGTGATTCATTGATTTGCTCTTTCGGAGCTTGGGCTGACGCAGACATGGTATACCGACGGTTCCGTCCCGTCCTCGTCGATCTTGTTCTCGATAACCAAGTTGCAGAGGCCTTGGGTGACGAGCTCTCTGAGCACCTCCTCCAGAGGAGGAAAGATGCTGGCGTCAAACCCTGTTTCGGGGCTCCAGCTCTGGACTGGTAGGAAGTCTTCGCCAGCCACTACATAGTAGCTGCGGCAGCTGATATCGATAGCTACGCTAGATAGATGTGAGCTATCCTCGGGACTTAGAGCCCGATGACCATCGATGCTGGCTACTAGCCTTTGCTGCAGAACCGCCGTTCGGTAAAGGCTGGTTATGGCTAGCCGAATGTCGCTGTCAGTCTGAGCCCTCTCCGACCACAGTTTCAAGGCGTGCTCCAGGAATTGAAAAGCCTGGGGCCGTAGCAGGTTGGGCTCGCCGCACTCCGCCCCGTTCAGCCGGCCTATGAGCCGGTACCGCTTCCCGTTTCGGGGGACAACTACCAATCTCCCCTCTGCCAGAGCCCTTTGGGCTGCGGCTGCGTTGTGAATCTTGGTTCTCGCTCCCCACCAGAGCCTTTCTAGCTCTGTCTCTGCTATAATTCGCTCCCGTTCCTGCCTCCTAAGGGGGGCTAGGTTGGGTGCTGCTGCCGTTCGGTTTCTGACCACGCTATAACTCCCCTTTCTAGGTAGGCTTCTTGGAACTCCTGATGGCTTAGGGTGCAGTTTTCACCGCCTTGCCCGTTGAAGCTGTACGAATCATTGACTAGAAACTCCGGCTTACTCTCGTTCCGAAGGGTGACGCCTGCGACCAGTACTAAGTGCCCGCCCCGTTCGCTTTTGACTGAGGCTAGAATGTAACGGCCCCTAGCTAGCTGAGTCATTAGTCCCGTTATGCTGAGGCCCTGGACAACTTTGGCCCGTAAGCCTCTTCTTCTGAGGATGGTGACCAGTGCTTGGTGCTTCCACCCGACGTCTACGCCCTGCCGGTTTTTGAATGCATAGCCGTTGAGCCTTAGCCCCTCTCTAACCAGGTCATAGAGGGCTCCTTCGAAACCGACGGTCGCCTTGAGGATCATGGCCACACCGGCCAAGCCGCACGCCCGCCATGCCCAGAATGAGAATTCCTTCAGGGTTGGGGTGCCGAAGCGTTGGCAGGCCTTATCATCGGTAATCTCTCCGTATTCGGACGCGACTTGGGTTTCGTCAACTCCGGCCAGCTGATCCACAAATACGAGATTTTTGTGCCCGTAGAAACGGTCTCCTGCCAGCGCCCGTAGTTCTAATAGGCTCCAATAGTGGTCTAGGTTTGCTAGGAGAGCTCTTTTGATGGTGCCCGGTTTAATCATCTACTTAGCGTTTATTTAGTGTTCTCCTTCTCCTCATGTATTTCCTGTTGTTGGGACGCTTTTCTGCGCGTAACCTGCGCATTATAACATGTTTTGGCCTTCGGTATCACAAATAGGCGTCTTTTCTTAGGCTGGCGCTGCAAGTCCGGCCCTTGACAAATGAATAATTATTCACTATACTGTGTTTATGATGGGTAGACCGAAGAAGGAAAGAATTGTTCGTTTTGATCCGGAGGTTACTTATTTTAAACCGCGGGGGGTGCCGCTTTCCTCTTTGGGGGAGGTGGTGCTGGGGTTTGAAGAGCTGGAAGCGTTGCGTTTGGCTGATCTGGGGGAGATGAACCAGAACCAGGCCGCCGGGGAGATGGGTGTTTCCCAGAGCACGTTTCACCGCGTGTTAATCGCGGCGCGTCGGAAAGTTAGCGATGCACTGATTAACGGTAAAGCTATCCGGGTGGAAGGAGGTGATTACAAAATGGCACCATTAGGTTTTGGTCGCGGTGGTGGCCGTGGTGGTCGTGGTGGTCGCGGTCGGGCTCCGATTGGTGGGGGACGGGGGAGGATGGGAGGCCCTCTTGCGGCTGGTCCAGGCGGGGTTTGCGTCTGTTCTAGCTGTGGGGCCGAGGCTCCTCACCAGGTGGGCGTTCCTTGCAATCAGGCAAAGTGCCCAAAGTGTGGAGCGGTGATGGGTAGGAAAGGGTAACAGTTTATAGTTTGGGACCTGATTTAGAGGAGGTGATTTGTCTTGAAAATTTGCATCACGTCAGCGGGTGAAAATTTAAGCTCCCCAGTTAATCCTCGTTTTGGGCGCTGTCCTTATCTTTTGGTTGTAGATACCGAAACTAAGGGTGTAGAGGCGATTGCTAATACTGGGGTGCAGGCAGCGCGTGGGGCGGGAATCGCGGCGGCGCAGACTGTTGCCGGTGCCGGCTGTAAGGTGGTAATTTCGGGCAATGTTGGCCCCAACGCCTTTTACGCTCTTAGCCAGGCGGGAATTAAGGTTTTCACCGGCGCTTCCGGGAAGACTGGTGAGGAGGCTTTGCGTGCCTACAATGATGGGGAATTACAAGAGGCTTCGGTAGAGACCGCCCATGGTGGGGGATTTGGGCGCGGTGGAGGACGGGGGGGCCGCTGATGAAGATAGTTGCCTTCCCCATAAATGGGGGCGATTTAGCGGCCAAGGTTGCCGAGCATTTTGGCCGGGCTTCCCATTTTCTTGTGTATAATTTGGAGCAGCGCTCTTTTGAGGTCTGTCCTAACCCAGAGGCAATTGGGGAGCGGGAACTGCCTCCAGAGTTTCTGCATAACCTAGGAGTGGGTGCTGTGGTTTGCTTTGGTCTGGGCCTACCGGCCTTCAAGCTTTTCGGGAGATTGGGGGTGGAGATGTTTAGGGCTTTGGTAGGTGGCACTGTTGGTGAGAGTTTGGAGGCTCTCGAGAGCGGAGCTTTGGACAGGCTAACTGAGGAGGACATTATTGTGATAGAGTGAGCCATTATGGAAACAATTGCTGTCACTGGAGGAAAAGGTGGGACTGGTAAATCGACTGTTTCGATCCTTCTGGCCAATAGGTTACGGGCGGAAGGTGGCAAGGTGGTCCTTTGTGATTTGGATGTTGAGTGCCCCAACGACTATCTCTTGTTGGGTCTGGAGTTGGGGAGGCCGGTGGAAAAAGTTTACGCCCAGTTTCCGAAATTGAACAAGGAAAAATGCCAAAAATGTGGTCTGTGCGTGAGTAATTGTCGGAGCAACGCCATTTTTCAGCCTGCGGGGGAGTACCCTATTTTTATGCACGAGCTTTGCGCTAGCTGCGGCCTGTGTTGGAACATCTGTCCTTACGGGGCGATTACCGTTGAAAAGAAGATTACTGGTGAGATATTTTTGAATGAGTCGTTGGGGCTCGGAGAATTAGTGTTGGTTACGGGCCGATCGGTTGGAGTGGTTGAGGAAACGGCCCCGATTGTTACCAAAACAAGGGAATTTGCGGAGAAAGTGGCTGCCGAGGTGGGGGCCGATTACTTACTTTTCGATACCGCGGTGGGGATGCATTGTGGAGTAATTCGGGCCCTAATTGGCGTTGACGAGGCCTACGCGGTGACTGAGCCGACTCCTTTGGGCGCCCACGATCTCCGGCTGATTTTGAAGCTGTTAGAGAAGTTACAGGTGTCGGCGAAAATTGTTTTGAACCAAGCAGACCTTGGCGCTCGAGCAGAAATTGACGATATTGCTAAGGAGCGGGGCGTTGCAATTGCCCACGAGATACCCTATTCGAAAGAATTAGTGGAGGCCTACTCTCGAGGGGAGTTGGCAAAGATTAATCTTTGGTCGTAACTAATTATGCCCAGCTATACTTTCCGTTGTCCAAAATGTAGTCATGAATTTTCCGATCTTTTTCCAATGAGGGATTCCGGTGGAGAAAACCTCGTTTGCCCCGAGTGCGGAGTCCGCGGAGTTAAGCGAGTCTATAAGGGAGCTCCGGGCGTAATCATCAAGTCTGGTATTTCCAGACCCAGTTGCCCTACTTGTTCGGGCTGCTCCGGAGGAGTTTGTGGGTAGTTTATTATCATGAAAATTGCTATTGCATCGGGAAAAGGGGGGGTAGGAAAATCAATGCTGGCCTCGGCGCTGGCGATGCTGTTTTCAAAAGACCGCCAAATTGTAGCGGTTGATTGCGATGTTGATGCGCCGAATTTACATCTCTGGCTCGGATCAAAAGAGGGCTGGGACGATGTTTGGAAAATTTCTACCAGTGAGCGTCCGGTTATTGATTACGAGAGGTGTGACGGTTGTGGTAAATGTGCGGAAATGTGTCAATTTGGTGCTTTGAGCATGGTAGAGGGTAAGCCGGAACTAAACCCGTTTTTGTGCGAGGGTTGTGGTGCTTGCGAGGTAATCTGTTCTAAGAAAGCTATCAAAATGGAACCGGTGGAGAATGCGGAGATTAGGATTAAGAGCGATGCTGGGGGATTTCCCCTCGTTTCGGCGCAACTCTATCCGGGAGAGAAGGGCTCGGGGAAAATTGTTGACGAGCTAGTCAAGCAGGCCGAGAAATTTGATCATGAAATAATGATTCTTGACAGCCCGGCCGGTACCGGTTGCCCGGTTATCGCTACTCTTAAAGATGCTGACTTTGCCGTCTTGGTTACCGAGCCTACCCCCGCGGCCCGCGCTGACCTTCAGCGGGTGTTGGCTGTTGTTAATTACTTCCAGATTCCCTTTGGGGTGGTCATTAATAAGTGGGATATAAATAAAGATTTAACTGCACAAATTGAGACCGAATTTGGTTCCCAGGTGTTTGGTAAAATTGATTATGACAAAAGGGTTTTTGAGGCTATTGCTAGCCTAACGCCGATTATGCAAACCCGGTTGCCAGTCAGGGCGGGGATTGAAGCTATTTTTAATAAAATTATCGAGGAAGGTTTGATATAATGGGGGGTGCAGATGACTACTAAACTTAGCAAGGAAACAGTTTCCCTAATTAGCGTCGCTACCAATCTCGTTCTTGGTCTGGCAAAGATGGGGTTGGGCTGGGCGGCAAAGAGCTCGGCTTTGACTGCTGAGGGTTTGCATTCAGTAATTGATATGGCCTCTTCAGCAATCGCCTTTTTGGGAATCAAGGTGGCTAAAAGGGAGCCGACCGCGACCCACCCTTATGGTTGGGGTCGAGCTGAGGTTCTGGCCGGCCTGGCCGTTACCGCGTTTTTGGCTGTTGCCGGTTTGGGGATTATTCGTGAAGCCGTTACCAGCCTTCTTAGTGGCGAGCACGCGGCAACGATTACTCTCTTGCCTCTTTTGGTGATGCTGGTTTCAGTGGCGGCAAACGAGGTCTTGGCGCGGTTGAAGATTAAAGTTGGTCAGGAAGAAGAAAGCCTGGCCTTGATTGCCGATGGTAGGCACAGTCAGGTTGATGTCTTATCTTCGGGTGGGGTTTTGGTCGGTCTAGTTTTGGCCCGCTTCTTCCCTGTTGCTGATAGCCTTACCGCCCTTTTGGTTGGTCTTTATATCCTTTACGAAACGGCTATCCTCAGCAGAGAAATTACCGAAAATCTTTTGGATGTGGCTGATCTTGAGATTGAGGAGGAGATTAGAGAGCTTTGTAAGGTGGAACAAGTCGATCTGAAGGATCTCAAAACGCGAAAAATTGGGGCGTTGGCTTTTGCCGAGCTGGAGGTTTCTCTACCCGCGGATGTTACGGTTGGTCGCGCCAACGATTTGGTTGTTGAGCTTCAGGAGAAGCTGATTGCGAAGATCGATCGCTTGGAGTACGCGGTGATCCAGCTTAGGGGTTCCGGACGACGGGTGCGGATGGTTCGCGGCCAATGCGCCGAAACTTTGGAGTGGCTGGGTCCGGTCAAGCGGGGTAGGCGGGTGGTTGTGCCGTTTCGGGATGGGCGGCCCTATGAAGATTTTGGTGCTCCGGAGTATTTAGTGGTTGATTATGAGGGTGGTGGGGAGGTTGTGCGGGAGGTTGTTGTAAATCCCTATTACAAAATTGGTCGGGGGCATGGGGTGCGGTTTATGCGGGCGGTCCAGGCCGATGAGGTTCGAACGCCCAGTATTGGTGAAAATGCGAGAGCGGCGTTGGGTAATTTAGGGATTAAGATTCGGTTGGAGGTTGAAGGGGCTAGTCCCGCACGTTATACTGGTCATAGCTAACAATGACTGTTGTCCTGACTGATGACAATTTTGCTGAGAAGGTCTTAGCCGCCGATGAGCCAGTTTTGGTTGATGTGTGGGCTCCATGGTGTGGGCCATGTCAAATGATGGGACCGATTATCAATGAGCTGGCCGAGGATTTTTCCGGGCGGGCTGTGGTGGCCAAGTTGAATGTGGAGGAGTGCCCGCGCCTAACTCAGCAGTACGCTATTCGGAGCATTCCCACGCTATTGATTTTTAAGGGGGGGCAATTGGTGGAGCAGTTAGTGGGGCTGCAGTCGAAGGAGTTGTTAACTAAGAAATTGCAGGACCTGCTCGCTGCCGAGAGCTAGCTCGGAAATTCATGAAATGAAAAGTCCCTTTAGGTGGTTTTTGTCGTTCTTGGTAGCCGCTGCTTTTTTGGTTTTCCCCTCGCCGATTATGGCTCAGGAGGTGGGGGCGACCTGCGCAGTATATTTTACTGGGGTTGGTTGTGGCCATTGTGCCCAAACCGACCCGGTTGTTCTCGGCAGATTGCTGGATAAGTTTCCTAAGCTAGTTATTATCGAATACGAGATCTACCAGCAGCCCGAGAACGCTCCCCTGCTTTCTGAGTACAACGAGGTCTACGGTTCGGGGTTAGGGATTCCCCTTTTGGTCTTTAATGCCAATGACGCCCTCGCCGGCGACAGAACTGTTCTCGGGAGTGTGGCTAGCTGCCTTGAACGGCTGGAGGGCAATCCTTGCCCGCTGGTAGACGGCTCTTCCCAGCGTTTCGGGGAGTTGGATTTTTCAACTCTTCCCGGCCGGCCCAAGATTTGGGCAGGGGAGCGAGTTCTAATTCGTCGCCCCAGTGCTGCTGGGGAGGTGGGTAACGAATTGTTGCAGGAGCTGCTGGTTGGGGAGGACTTTATTTCTACTTTGCGGGGACTCGCCCCTGGGGAGGTCGTGCCCCAGCCCGTGGCCCTTTCCGGCAGCAGTCGGGAATTTGATCACGCGGCCAGTTTTGCGGGATGGCTTTTTCAGTGGGACGGGGCGAGTCTGGGGGAGGTCTTGGCCGAAACGGACCCCAGGTACGAGCTTCCGGACATTATTACTCAACCAGAAGAGTCCTGCCCCGACCTTACTCTGACTAAGGTTCTTTCCTTGGCGGCGGTTGATGCGGTTAACCCCTGCGCTTTGGCAGTTCTCACCCTCCTGCTGTTTACCGTTCTGGCCTATAACTCCGGGGAAAAGCGTCGGGTCCTGTGGGCAGGACTAGCTTTCAGTGCGTCTGTCTTGGTGATGTATCTGATTTACGGGTTGGTGATCATTCGCTTTTTTCAGCTGGTGCAGGCGCTAGCCAGTGTGCGATTGTGGTTGTATAAGATTTTGGGATTGGTAGCGATGGTTTTGGGGGCGTTGAATGTGAAGGATTTTTTTGCTTACAAACCGGGGGGTTTGGGGACGGAGATGCCCATGAGCCTGCGGCCAAAGGTGCAGCGACTCATTTCCCGGGCTACCGGACCGCGTGCGGCGGCGGTGGCGGGCGCCCTGGTTACTTTGTTTTTACTGCCCTGCACCATCGGACCCTATGTTATTTGCGGCGGAATACTATCCCGGCTGGCCCTGATAAAAACCGTTCCCTGGCTTCTGCTGTACAACGCTATTTTTGTTCTGCCGATGCTGGCGATTACGGTTGTCTGCTACGTGGGATTGACGACGGTGGAGAAGGTGGCCGGATGGAAAGATAGGAATATTAAGTATCTGCACCTGCTAGCCGGTTTGTTAATTTTTGGTCTAGGTTTGGCGATGCTTTTTGGTTGGGTCTAGGCGGGCGTAATGTAGATGACAAGAAAACCTTCAGTTCTACTAACCCTTTCGGCACTTCTCTTGCTTGTTTCGGCGCTACCTGCCCTGGCCCAGGGGGAGGGGCCGGCTGAGGACGAGGTTCTCGAGGGGCGGGTGGTGGGCGTTTCCGAAGATCCGTCCTACCAGCGGTTAGAAGTTTTGGTGACGCGCGGTTCGCTGGTGGGGGAAAAGGTCGCCGTTGATGTTGGCGGTGATGTGATTCGAGTAGGGGAGGCGGAGTATGCGGTGGGGGATGAGCTTGTAATCTCTCACACTAAGGATTTTGCGGGTAACGACATTTTTTACGTGACCGATTTCGTGCGTCGGGCGCCTTTGCAGTGGCTCTTTTTAGTTTTTGTGCTGTTGGTCGCGGCCGTAGGCCGGTGGCGGGGTTTAAGCTCCCTCTTGGGGATGGGGCTATCTTTCCTGGTTATTTTTAAGTTTATCCTGCCCCAAATTATGGCTGGCCGAGATCCGGTTTTAATTGCTATTCTCGGTTCCCTGCTTATTATTCCCCTTACTTTCTACCTTTCTCACGGTCTGAGTAGGAAGACGACGTTGGCGGTGGTTGGGACCTTAGTTTCCCTGATGGTCACGGGGCTCATGGCTAAATACTTCATTGTTGCCGCTCGGCTGACCGGATTTGCCTCGGAGGAGGCTGGTTTTTTGCAAGTTATCAAGCCCGGGTTAGTTAATATTAAAGGTCTGGTGTTGGCGGGGGTGATCATTGGTGTTTTGGGAGTTTTAGACGATATCACTGTGGCTCAGGCGGCAGTAGTCGAACAACTTCGTCAATCGAACCCCCTCCTGAGTGCGAAAGAGATCTTTTTCCGGGCCATGCGTGTTGGTCAGGACCACATTGCTTCGATGGTTAACACTTTAATACTTGTGTACACTGGGGCGTCCCTACCACTTCTCCTCCTTTTTGTTGACAACCACCAGCCTTTTTCGGAGCTGGTAAACTACGAAATGATTGCTGAGGAGGTTATTCGGGCTTTGGTAGGTAGCATTGGTCTTGTGCTGGCAGTTCCCCTGACGACTTTCCTAGCTAGCTTCTTTGGGCCTCTAGCTAAACGGAATAATTGAGTAGAAGATGTGTTCACTGGAAGGCGGATTGCTTGCGCGTGCGCTACGCTTTTTAGCGAAAGGGGGTGATGAGCTTTGGTGGATTTTAAACCTTGGTCGAAGTTGGCAATGACCGGTGCCGTAGTAGCGGCAGTTCTGGCCGGAATTGGCGCCCTGGGAACCGACATTTGGCTGGCCTCGACGCAGTGGCTCTTGGCAGCGACAGCTCTGGCTTGTTTCGGGATTTATCTGCGTTTGGACTCGTAGGACGAGGGTGTGGTCTCGATTTATCGGTACTTAAGAAGCTCTAAAACTTACTTTGTTCGCTAGAAGAGCTTCTAGAGGAGGTGATTAAGTTGAGTGATGACTTAAGAAACTTGCGTGAGGATCTAAAGGGCGAACTTACCGCCGTAAACGATTATCAGGATCATATTGATCTGGCGGAGGACGATGAGGTGCGGGAGGTTTTGGCACACATTCGCGACGAGGAGAAGGAGCATGTGGCAGAGCTAGTCCGGCTGCTGAGGAAGCTAGATGAGGTGCAGGAGGCGAAATTTCGAGAGGAAGAGGGTTAATTTTCGGCGATAAAGAGGCTGATGTCGGCGCCGTCAACCTGCCCGTCCTCGTTGATATCGTAACGCAGATCGGAAGACTCCATCGCCGCGCCAAAACCTGCCAGCGTTATGGCGTCTTCGCTGTCTGGTGATTGCTCCCCATCTGATGGGGAGCTTTCTTCTTCTTCTTCTTCCTCTTCTTCTTCTTCT
>CAZUPF010000007.1:0-24377 GCA_964622035.1 uncultured Candidatus Saccharibacteria bacterium
CAGATGGTAGAGGAGCTTTCGGAGGGGAAAGCAGCCGGTGTTATCGCCTACAAGGCAGACCGTCTGACCAGAAATTATACCGATCTGGGAATCCTAGTTAGCCTTTTAGAGAGTGGGACCGAAATATGGGACACAAGTTACGGTGAGTATAAGAATGACTCAAACGGGAAGATGATGATTGGTATCAACACAGTAATGGCTAAGCGGAAGATAGACGACCTGAGTGAGGACACCAAACGGGGATTGAAGCAAAAAGCAGCAATGGGTTGGTTCCCTGGCTGGGCACCGACGGGATATACCAATGACAAGCTGAAAAAAACGATCGCACCCGACCCTAAATCCGCCCCCCACATCAAGCGTGCCTTCGATCTTTATGCCACAGGTAGATGCTCCATTAAAGATATAACCGAGATTCTCGATAGCGAGGGATTCCGCCCCCGCACTGGTAACAAGCTGACCACCAGTAGCTTGGCAACCTTTCTCCGCAACCCCTTCTACTACGGGGTCTTCAAATGGAGGGGGGAGGTGCTTCCTGGTAAGCACGAGCCGCTGATAAGCCGGGAAACGTTCGACCAAGTCCAGGAAATCTTGGATGGGCGTGCTCCGATTCAACCCCGATCCCAAAAGCTGGTCTTTACCTACCGGGGGCTGCTCCATTGTGGCGAGTGCGGGTGCTCTATTACCGCCGAAAGACACAAAAAGGTGCAAAAGAATGGTAACGTCCATCACTACACCTATTACCGCTGCTCCAAATCTAAAGATAGGTGTTCCCAAACCTATATCCGGGAAGAGGGCCTGGAGAGGCAGTTTATGGAGATGTTTGAGGGCATTGAATTTACACCCGACCTAGCTGATTTCGTGATGGAAAAGATAAAGGCAACGATATCGACTACCAGAAGCGAGTTGAAAGACAGCTAGGGGGCCGTCTCGAGAAACTTAGGGCGGAGAAGAAGAACCTTTTCCGTAAGATGGTCGGCGGACAGGTTGACGACGAGGAGATGTACGAGGAGCTTAAGGGGGAAATTCAAGCCGAGGTCTCGGAAATAGAGACCCAGCTAAGTAGATTAGCCGCTCACACCATCAACTGGCTGGAGGAATCTTCGAACCTCATTAACCTCTGTCGCCAGGCGGATAGTTTGTTCTTACAGGGAAATGTGGAGCAAAAACAGACCTTAGTGAATTCGGTAGCTTCGAACCTCTACCTAAAAGACGGAAACATAGGCTGGGATTACAAAAAACCCTTTGAAATACTAATCGAGGGGCGGGAGAGTCAAGACTGGCTCCGGGGGTGGGATTCGAACCCACGACCTAGGGCTTAACAGGCCCGCGCGCTACCGCTGCGCCACCCCGGAACGACGATTCTATTGTATCACGAAAGGGAATTTAGCGCGAAAAACCTTTGAGGATCTTGGCCCGCGAGGGGTGTCGGAGCCGTCGCAGTGCCTTAGCTTCAATCTGACGAATCCGTTCCCGAGTAACACTAAACTCCTTCCCCACCTCTTCCAGAGTCCGCACCCGACCGTCCTTCAGTCCGAAACGGAGCTCGAGAACTTTCCGCTCGCGAGGATCTAGGGAAGAAAGGATTTCCCCAATCCGCAGTCGCAAAAGGGTGTCCGCCGCGTAGTCCTCCGGGGACGTGGTGTCCTCATCGGGCAGAAAATCCTTAAGCCGCGAGTCGCCCTCGTCGCCCACCGGAGCCTCAATTGAAGCTGGTCGCCGCCTGATCCTCACAATCTGCCGCGCCTTGTCATTATCCACATCCTCCATCTTCTTGGCCACCTCTTCCGGCTCCGGCTCCCGCCCCAAGACTTGCTCCAACTCTCGCGATACCCGCTTATACTTGTTTATCGTTTCAATCATATGAACGGGGATCCTTATCGTCCGTGCCTGGTCCGCAATTGCCCGCGTGACCCCCTGGCGAATCCACCAAGTGGCATAGGTAGAGAATTTGTAGCCCTTCCGCCAATCGAACTTCTCGACTGCCCGCATCAAGCCAATATTTCCCTCCTGGATTAAGTCCAAAAAAGATAGCCCCCGCCCTGTGTATCTTTTGGCAATGGAAACCACCAATCTCAGGTTGGCTTGGGTAAGCTTCTGGCGAGATGCCCCATCCCCCTTCTCAATCCCCTTTGCCAAAACAACCTCTTCCTCAGCCTTGAGAAGAGAAACCCGCCCAATCTCTTTGAGATATGTCTTTACCGGGTCCGAAACACCCTTACTAGGAAGGCCGGAAAGATCGAGCTCCTCCTCAATCTCCTCCCGCGACTTCTCCTCCTTGGGTTTCTCTAGAACATCTATCCCCTCGTCAACAAACAAAGTGTACACCTCATCCAGCAACTCCAGGTCATTCTCCGCCTCCGGAAAAACCGCCAAGACATCCTCCTGGGTTACATAACCCTGCCCCCGCCCTTTTTTAATTAAATCTTTTGCCCCCGCCTGGTCTAGTAAGTTCATAATAATTTCTCCGATAAATCTCTAAACTCTCGCTGTAGCTTTTCTACCGCAGCTAGGTCCTGCGCCTTCTCCCTCTCCCGAAGCCTCCGCCCAATTTCCCTAAGCCCCCTCTTCACTCGCCCCCTCTTCAGATTAGCCAGCGCAACCTCAAGCTCGTCCTCTGTCTGGTCCGGACCAAGAAGCACCGGCCGCAGGGATATATCCCCTAGCAATGATACCAGTTCCTTATTGTCCTTCATCTTAGCACGAAATTTTTTGACTCGGAAGACTTTAGCCTGCGAAAGATACTTCTTAAACTGATTAAAAAACTCCCGCAGGAGGGGGTGGGAAAAGTCCTCCCGCCCTAGGCGATGGACTATCGCCCTAACATGGTCCAAAGACCCCAGGAGCAAAAGGGAAAGCATATAAACCTCCCGTTGCGGATAGGCCCCCAGCCCACCCCCCTCAACAGAAACACTCCCCGCCTCCGAAAGCGACAGGTCGGGCTTAGCGTGGGAGGGGGACTTTGCCAACGACCGCTCCACCACAGAGCGCTCCACACCTAGATCGTCAGCCAAACGCTGCGCGTAAGACGCCTTCTCAATCTCATCGGGGATAGCTTTTATAACCGGGAGCAGCTCCCGAGCAATTTTTTTCCTCCCAATAGGATCCCCAGACTGGTGCCGCTTAAAGGCAGCACTGAAGTAGAAATCATAGATAGGAACTGGGGAGGACACGAACTTCGCCCAAGAATCTGGTTCTTGGCGCACACAATCATCCGGATCCTTGCACCCCTCAGGGAGCGGAACCACAGCGACATTAAGCCCCACCTTTTCCGCCAAGGCTATACCCCTCTTCGCCGCCGCGTCACCCGCCAAATCTGTATCAAAGCAAATAGCAATATCCTCGGTGTAGCGCTGGAGCAGCTTAACCTGCTCCAAAGTGAGAGCGGTTCCCTGCGCGGCAACTATATTCTTGGTTCCGAAAGCAAAGGGGGTGAGGAAATCAATAGGCCCCTCGACCACAATGGCCCGCCCCTCCCGACGGATGAATGTCTTAGTTTCAAACAAGCCGTAGAGAAATCTACCCTTACGGAAAACGGGTGTCTCCGGCGTATTAATATACTTAGGGGCCTCCCCACCAGAGGATAAACGCTGCCCCTTACCAACTACCCTCCCCGAAAAGCCAACCACTTGCCCCCGGTGATCTCTGAGAGGAAACATCACTCGCCCCCGAAAGCGATCATAAAATTTTCGCCCACCTTCCCGAGAAACTACCAGCCCAGACTCGATTGCCTCTGAAAGAGTATAGTCCTTACTCAGGAGATAGCTCCCCAGACTGTCCCAGGAATTCGGGGCATAACCGAGATTGAACTCCGCAATGAGCTCGTCAGCAAAGCCCCGCTCCTGACGAAGATACTTTAGAGCGGGGTGGCCAACTTGGTGCTCCGTCAAGAGATAATGAAAATACTCAGCCGCCAGGTGATTAAGCTCCAAAAGCCTCTTTTTCCGGTCTTCCTCCGGCGATCGACGGTACGAGGCGAGCTTCACCCCTACCTTCTGCGCCAAAGTATCGAGCGCCTCACCGAACTCCATCCCCTCCATCTTCATCAGGAAACTATAAACATCCCCACCCTCACCACAGCCAAAACACTTCCAGATTCCAAGCTCTGGAGAAACCATAAACGAGGGGGTTTTTTCGTTGTGGAAGGGGCAGAGACCTTTGTAGTTCTTCCCGGCCTTCTTGAGGGAGACGTACTGGGAGACGAGGGCTACGACATCCGTCTTTTCCTTAACCTCTAAAACTTGGTCCCTAGCCATAATACCCCCATCTTATCACAAAATCGGGGATACTGGCGGAGGGGGTGGGATTCGAACCCACGAGGCCTCTCGACCTACGCGCTTTCCAAGCGCGCGCACTCGGCCACTATGCGACCCCTCCCTGGTGCTCCTGGCAGGACTCGAACCTGCAGTCTTCTCCTTCGGAGGGAGACGCTCTATCCATTAAGCCACAGGAGCATTTGTGAAATTATAACGAGCGACCGCTGAAAAGTGCCAACCGGTAGTAGTCTTCCTGTTTGTCAATCTTTTCCAAAATGGTAAGCGAGGCTGTTTTCACCGTCAGGCGAACCACCGTCTCCAAATTCATCCTCAGGGCAAATGAGAGGGTAGCCCGAATAATATTACCGTGACACACGAGAGCTACCGTCTGACCCGCAAAATCCCGCTCTACATCCCGAAGAATCTCCTGAATACCCTCCTGAGCCTGGACCAAACTCTCCATCAACTCCAAGCGCACAGTATCCTGGGAAAGATCATTAGGATTCGCCCAAAGCGGGATTTCTCGTAACCGATTATCGATGCGGAGGCGCTCTTTCCCTGCCAAAATCTCCGCGGTCTCTAAAGCCCGACGGTAGGGGCTAGCGTAAAAGGCCGAAATCGTAGCCTGCTTCCTAAGCTTCCCAGCAAGCTTTTTCACTTCGGCCCTCCCCTCCGAAGAGAGGGGCTCCTCGGGCAGCTGCTCGCGAGCATTAACTCCAGTATCCCCATGGCGAATTAGAAAAATGGTTGTAATCATTGTATATTTCTACTTGATTGCCCCCGAAGTCCTGACCTGTCTAAACGAGGAGAGAGTGGCGGAAGGGGTGGGATTCGAACCCACGTAGGCTTACGCCCGCACGCTTTTCGAGAGCGGCGCCGTGTGACCACTTGGCTACCCTTCCACGCTATTGCCAAACATATCAAAACGAAATGGCGCCTCCGACAGGATTCGAACCTACAACCTCCACGTCCGCAACGTGGTGCTCTATCCAGTTGAGCTACGGAGGCATCTTACGAACGCGCACTCTCCCGATCATTCAAACCCATCTTGGCTGAAAGCCAGCCGGATCCCTTTTCCAGCCAATCCTTCCTAGGCGCCTCAACAAACTCCAAATTCTCCTCAAGAAGACTCTGTAACTGCCGCCGGTCCACGGAGCCCAACAGCATAATTAGCTGGGGTGGAAACCCCTTCCTCGTCTCCACCACCAGAGCGGTGTCCCCATCAAAATCTTTAAACCAGAAACGGGCCAGCTCCTCCCAAGAATAAAAAGCCTCCCCGAAAAACAGCCCCCGGGGGCTGACGCGGTGTGTAATCGTTTGCGGCGGAGTGGTAAAAAGAACATAAGCCACAAAGGACAGGGCAAAGACAGCAACTAAAAGCCAAAGGTCTTGTAAAAATATTGCCACCAAACTCACCAGCACCAAAACCACCGCCGCCGTGGAGAGCCAGTCCCCCCGCAGCTCCCTGAAGGGCCTAACTGGGGCTTCCCACTCCAGCCGCGTTTCCTCTATCGCTGTTTCTGCTATCTCTGGTAGGTTCTCTTCGTTAAAGTTCATAGGCAGATTTCACCTCCGTTCCATTGGTGGCGGTGGGGGTGGGATTCGAACCCACGAGCCACCGAAGCAGCTTCCGGTTTTCAAGACCGGCACATTCGCCCACTCTGTCACCCCACCAGCACTATAATAGCAGGAAACGGCCCAAAATCAAACATAGAATCTACCGACCGCAGGCTAAAGTTAGGCACCAAACCGTCCTCGCTCCCTTGCGTTTTAGAACCCTCGCCGCCGCAAGGAGGGTTGCCCCAGTGGTTGAGATGTCATCCACAAGGACCAAGTTTTTACCCCGGACACCGCGAGAGCAGGAAAAAGAGCCCCTAACATTTTTTCGGCGTTCTGCGGCCGAAAGCTCGGTTTGGGAGGGTGTGTATCGGGTCCGCACGAGCAAAGATCCCTCAACCGGAAGACCCAACCTCTCTCCAAGGGACTTCGATAGAAACAAAGACTGGTTATACCCCCTCCCCCACAACCGCAGAAAATGGAGCGGCATCGGGACCAAAGCCGTCCCCGGCAAAAAGCGTATATCAGAATATTCAAGCCAGGAAGACAAAAGGGAAGCAAACTCTGCGAAAAGAGCCCAAGAACCCCAGTATTTAGCCCGGCGAACCGCCGCCCGCAGGGGATCTCGGTATTCAAAGGGGGAAAGAAATCGATCGGGGTTGTAGCGCGTCTCACAATGCGGGTGGGTAAAGCCGCCGATAGCCGGTCTCCGACAGACAGGGCACCGCTGGTGGTCCACATAAGAAAGCCCAGCTGCGCAGCGCAGGCAAAGCCACATACCCAACTGACCACAACCCACACACCTTTCGGGGAACAAAAAGCTGGTAAAAGCTCTTCCCAGCTTACCCACAAAGACAGCCAGAGCTGTGACAGTAGCGTTTAAGAGCATACAGCGCTGTAGTTCCTGAGCATTTTGGATTTGTAATACCAGAAAGGAGCGGCGCTACCGGCGAAGGTTTGGTGGAGATGGGGGGAGTCGAACCCCCGTCTTGAAAAGTCACTTCGAAAGATGCTACAAGCGTAGTTGGCCTAAATAAGCTTAGAAGCCCCGACCAACAGGAGCTGTTTCTAAGTATTGGTCAAAAAACTTAGGCATAAATCAGACCGTAAAATATACCGCATCCCAACTAAATGATGCCCAACTAAGCCCCGCTGGGAAAATGCCTAGCGGACACCTCAATTACGCAAATGCGTATCGAGGAGCAGCGGGGACCAATGTCGACGCGAGTCGATCAAAAGCCTCCCCTACTTTGTTCAATAAGTTGACACTTATTTGCTTTTGAGAGTTAACAAGATCTCACTTGGCTTGATCTCCCGAAATTCGTTTCCAATCGAAACCGGGTCATCCCCAGATAAACCTGGAACGGTGTTAAAGTGCCAAACAGACGCCAAAACTTACCTAGCTACAGGCCTATTCTAGCAGAACTGAGACAAAAATACAAGCTAGGAGGCGCGCTGGTCCTCTTTCAGCACCCGCCGCTTGTCCCTCTCCACCGCCCCCCTCTTCAGCTCCCCTCGCCGATCCCTCTTTGTCCTTCCCCGGCAGACCCCGACCTCCAGTTTTGCTAAACCGTGACGAAGATAAAGCCGCAAAGGAACCAAAGCCATCCCCTTCCGAACATCAAGGCCAGCAAGGCGATCAATCTCTTTCCGTTGTAGCAGTAATTTCCGCCGCCGTCCGGGATCAAAGGCCCCCTTGGGAGCCTTGGGGTAAGGATCGATCCACAGCCCCAAGACAAAGGCCTCGTTACCAACAATCTTGACATGGCTCGAGCCAAGACTAATTCGGCCCGATCGAATACTTTTAATCTCCGCCCCCAAGAGCTCGATCCCCGCCTCAACAGTTTCCGAAACGGCAAAGCGGTGAAAGGCCCGACGGTTAGTAGTGATTATCTCTGGCATAGTTTTATCAGTTAGACAAAGCGAACTCCCAAATTCTACCATCAACGGATAGAACATAGGCGGTCTTCTCGTCCTGACTAATCGCCAAGGCCCGAGGCTCCCCCCACCGGGAATCTACATACTGCCCCAAAAGAGCCCCATCCTTGGCAAAACGAAGGACGCGAGGGCGCCCACCATCGAGTATATAGAGGGCACTCGCTCCCCACCAAGTAACAATATCCCTAGGCCGCGCAATCGGCCCCCCCAACTGCTCCTGAAAAGCAAAGTCAATCTCCCGCCCCCGAGAAAAGCAGCGCAAAACCCCCAACTGCCCCCCGCCGGGAGCCGCTGGAAGCAGGGACCACAGGTAGATGTAACCATCAATTGTCATTCGAGAATCCTCACTAAGAGTAACCTCTCCCCTGAGCCAAGGCTGGAGTACCGGCTCCCCAGAGCTCCCCAGAGGCACCTTGAAAAGCTGGCTCTGCGCTGCCGAGAGTAAGTAAAGATTGCTCCCAAAACACGCCACGTCAACAATATTTAAGTCCGCGGCATAAGACACCCGACGCAGGGGCTCCCCAGCAGACCCAAAGACCAAAACCCCACTCTCTCCCCAAATGAACACCTGGTCCTCGCAAAAACCCAAACCTCGTGGTGCCAACAATCCCTCCCGCAAGCTCTTCACCCCCGAACCGCTAGCAAACTCCGCTTCCAGCACCTGCCCGTGCCCGCTATCCAAAATAAGAAGTCCGCCCTCCCCCACCGCTAGATCCTGTGCTATTACCCCCGGAACCTGCCGGCCCAAATCGCGGAACAGCCGTGAGGAAACTGGATTAATTTTTAAAACACGGTGCTCTATTTCAGCAATCTCTTTTTCTAGGGACTGAATTTGGCCCAAACTAGCTCCCAAAACACGCGCGCCCTCTAGACTCACCCGAGCCTGATCAACTCTCTCCCGAGCTCCCGCAGTATCTAAACCCAAAAGGTTCTGAGCCGCCTCAGTTCTCTCCACTACCTCAGCCAAAAGATCGTTGGCCTTTTCGCTCCTAACCCGCCGTCTTTCCCCCAACAAGGTGAAGGCCATTGATCCTAAGAGGGCTATACTCAAAAGGGAGATCGCCACGGGTAGCCGCTTTCTGGCAGAGGAGGGGCGAGAAGAGCTAGTTTGAGAAACATACACCGGCCGGCGCCGCTGTGTCAGCCGGCGAAGAAGCACGGAGATACCCCATGGGCTAGCGGCCGGCTCCTCCCGAGTGATGTCGCCCACTAAACCAGCACCCCCAAAAACTGCAGACTTCTCCTTCCACCCCAGCTCCTCCCAAGGTAAACCCTCTCGGAACGAGCTGGGAGGAAGAACGCGCGCCAACGGGGAGGTAAGCAGGATAAAACGGTCGCCAGACTCGGCAAGCAGTGTTTTTACCCAAACGGCGCTTTCCCCCAAACCGCCACCGGAAGCCGATCCCTGGGAAGGTAGCCCCCGCAAGGGGAGAAAACTACCTCCCCGCAAAACAGACACCGCCCCACTACCGAGCCGTACTAAGGACAGCGTTTCACTCCCCAACCCAACCGCCGCAAGGTGCCACGCCTCCTCCGGCAACTGGTAATCTTTGGCCGCGCCTTTCGCGGCCGCAACCGCCTGTTGCAACACATCCACCGGCAAGCCCTTACCACAGGTGTAGGCCATGCGAAACCCGTCCCAAATAGCTTTCCCAATAAGGGGCGGGTCGCTCCGAGCTCCCGAGGGCCCGTTTATAGCCAAAACACAGAAAAGCCTGTCCTCGGAGGAGAAGGCTGCTGCCCATTGCCCCTGCACTTCAGAGGAGAAGGGAACAAACCTGCGCACAACAACTCGCAACTCCTGCATAGATTTAGAAAATAACACTCGCTGCGGCAATGACGCCAAGAAGACTGACAAGAAAGTGGAGCAGGGCCAAACCCAGAATTGGTTTGGAGAGGTTTGTCCGCACGCTAGAGGTAAGGAGAGCTACCTGCTTCAGAACCAAAACAGAGAAGATAAAATAGAGAGTCGTCCCCCCCGCAAAAATGTACTCGAAAATGGTAACTAAGTCTAGACCCAAGTATTTATTGTTCATGTAACTTATCTATCAAATCGGTAATTAAATCGTGAACCTTTGCCGGCTCCGGAACATCGGAAAAATCGAACACGCAAGTCTCTGCTGCCGTCTGAATAGTAACATCCCCAAAGTCAAAGATGGTCCGCAGAGCGCCCCCAACCTGGTGAGTAACATCCTGAATCTGACCAAGCTCCGCCTCGGAGAGGCGGTAAAACAGAAACCCAAAGTAATCGAGGTCAATGATTCGCCGATCGGTAACCAGGTAAATATTAAAAAACCAAGATAGGAAGGAGAGAATCCCGTAGCCAAAAGTCAGAAGGTACCAAAACAGCAAAAGTAAAACACGGAGCCGTAGGGGGAGGGGCGAAATGTCCAACAGCGTTCCGGACAAGGCTGATTGCAGAAAAACAGGGGTCAGCGACATTAGACCAATAATGAGCACGGAGGGAAGAAAGGTTACCGGATGCTGGCGGAGAAGTAGGATAATCCTCTCCCCCGGCTCCTGATCACGAAATCCTATATTTCGAGGAAACTCGGCATACGCCGCCAACGCCGAATTCTTCATAGCGAGGCCATTGTAGCACAAAAAAGCTGGAAGGTTACCAGCGCAGTCCTCACTGGGAGAGCAGCTCCTCGTAAAGAGCGCGAGCCTCGGGGTAATCTGGTTTAAGCTCCAAGGCCCGAGCTACGGCCCCGAGAGCCGTTAGAGCCTCTTCCTGATCCAAAAAGATCAAAGACTGAAAATACCACAGGGTGGGATCCGTGGGGCAGAGAGCAACCGCCCGCTGGACCACTCCGGATACCGCTAAAGAATAGCGCGGGTCTAGCCGGGAAAGAGCAAAGTAGGTAGGAATTAAAGATTTCAGGGTAAGCAGGTTGCGGGGGTTTAGCTCCCTAGCCGCCTGGGACTCAGCAGCCGCCTGGGCTACCCAGCGTCCCTGCTCTTCACCAGCTGAAACCTGAGCGAGTCCGGCATAGACCGCCGTCAGCTCGCGGTGATAGGCCGGCTCCCTCGGCCAGAGACGGGTCGCCTCCTCCAAAGACTCCTGCGCCGCCAAGAGGTAACCCGCATCGGCCAGCGACCGGCCCCGCGCGTAGGCCATGTCCGCCCGCAGCCAAACGGTGATCTGGAAGAGGAAAAAGAGCGCACCAGCAACTACTACCAAAGTGAGAAACTTCTTCACTAAAACCATACCCTTATTCTACCACCCCACCCCTCCTGCACCCACCAAAAGAAAAGGAGCCGGGGTCCTGGAAATGGACCTCGGCCCCCGACAATAAAGGCTATCCCACCGCCTGATCTTCCTCAAAAGTCCGCAGGGCGCGCTCGGCGGTCCCCAGCGCTAGCTGCGCCAAGGCTTCCTCCTCAAAAGCCCGCGTTTTGCGCCCCTGTACCTTCTCCAATTCTCCTCGGGCACGACTGACCGCAAGCTCGCGGGCCCTACGCCGCGTGAGGAGGCGACACCGCTTCTGCAATGCAGGATTCTGACGCAATCGGTGCGCAAGACACGTCACCACCTCCAAGATAAACTTGTGGTAGTTGCTAACCATCTGGTGCATTTTGGTGATGATACGCAGCCCATCGACCAGACCGATTATCTGGACAGTGCTCCCCCCAAAATCGTCCACTACCTGGTTAAGAACTCCCCGAACTTCCTCCGCGGGAAATTCCTCCAATGCCATCCCCGGAGGGGACAGTGCCGTAAAGACTACTTCCCAGAGTCCGTCACCCTCTGCATCTTGCCGCTGCCCCCCATAGGTTACTTCGATAATAAATGTGCCCCCTACACTAACCCAACTCATCACTCCCTCCTTCAGCTACTAAGCCGCGCCTTTCTGTTGGGCGGCCCAAACTTAGACCCACAATCTCCTAAAATTCTAGTCAGAGAGTAGCACAAGAGGATCAAAAACACTAGCCTATGGGCCACAAAGCCCGCAGCTAGTTTTCAAAAAGAATCAAACAGACCCGCCGGGTGCAGCCAAAGAAACAACGCTGCGGGCTGCATCTGGGAACCGTGGCGTCAAAAAACAAGCTTGTCGAATTTAAACTCCACATAAGTAATCGAGCTGCTCTCGTCAAGCGAGTACCATTTCCTCAAAGAACCAATCAAAGCCTTTCTATCCGAGTAGCCGCACCTCACCGCATCCTTATCAGTCAAGGCGGAAACGCTAAGGATGAAACTCTTGATTATCGTAGCTGTGCCAACCCGCTCCTCCTCCACCCCGTCAAAAAGGTTCGGCAGCTCCGAAGCATAAACCTGCACCACCTGCCCAGGAACGAAATGGGCCGGGTAGTCAAAAATAGTGCTCGTTTTTTCGCCCCTAAGCAACTTCTCTTTGTAGGGACCGGAAAAATGAAATCCTAAGATGGCCATATTACTTTAGAGCGTACCTCTTCTTAAAACATTCAAAATGGGGCTGGGTATACTCCCTAATTTCAGAGACAACGATTTTCTCCCAATCCTCCAAAGCCTTTTGGGCATTACTTTCCACCGCGGCCCTCCAGGAAGGGTCTCGCTCGGAAAACAGCCCCTTTGCCACATCGAAAAAATACCTTTCCCAAAAAAGGGTCGTGAAGTGGGAGGCCCCATCACAGGAAGCCAAAATCCTTGACTCCGTGCTTTCAGGATCGGGGGGATCAAAAGAGTGCTCTCTAATGCAAGCAGCAACAGTTAGGATCGTAGTTTCGGGAAACGCAATTTCCGATAAGTACCTCTCAACCTCACCAGCACCGGCCTTAGCGTGGTCCTTCATACCTAACAACTTGCCTAAATCATGCAGAAGAGCCGCGGGGCGAAGGATTGACATATCGGCACCGAGCGCCGGGCCAAATTTCTCGCATAACCGAACTACTTCACTCACGTGTTCCTCCCAATACCACTCTCTATCCCTAAAATCCGCCCGGTGACAGAGCTCAACCACATAATCCTTGATGGTACTGTCGAACTCCTTACTAGACATAAGCTACAACCATACTAAGAAATAGCTGGGCCCGAGTCAATATGAGGTGGGAGCGTCAAACAAATTGCCGGGTAGAGCCAAAAGAGGAGAGCGGTCGGGACAACGGCAAAGCCAAAGAAGTTGGTCACCAACAAGCTGGCCCAACCAGCCAGTAGGGCAGGAAGGAGCCGCCCGGAGCAACTTTTAACTGCCTTCATCCCCCACCACAGAAAGCTCCCCACCAAAAATAAGTAGGCCCCCAAACCCAATAACCCGGTTCCGCACAATATATCAATATACTCGTTATGTGCTTTATTATATAAAAAATCCCACTCCGAGGTCTGATTTAAACCTTCCGGTCGGAAGGGCAAAAAGGCGTAGGCAAAAGTCTCCGGACCGGTCCCGAGTAAAGCGTTTTTGGGAGAGCTACGCCAGAGATTGAGGGCCCCGCGCCAAACAATACCCCGAATCTCGGCGGTATCGCCGCCGGGGGTTAGCGGTTGGGCCGTCGCCGCCAAAATCTGCGGGGCGCGAACCAGTCCTTCCCAAAGACTTCTCATCCGCGGAGCAAAAAGCCCGGGTTGAAGAACAGCCAACAGCAGGTAACTGGTAATCAATAACAGGACTTTCCGCTTGTTCCGCACGATAATCTCCTTGGGGGCCAGGGCGGCAAAGACCAACACAGTTACCAGAAACCCCAACACCCCCGAAAGCGAGTAGGTGAACCAAAAAGAGGCAAAGAGAGTAATAGATAGTAGCCAGTAACCGGTAACTAGCAACCGGGTCTTAGCCTGAAGGTAAAAAACCCAAGAGAGGGGAAGAACCATCACGAGCCAAGCGGCTAACCAGTTAGGTTGGCCGAGAGTTGAAAAAACCCGAGCGGCTGAATCCTGAATCCAGTAGCTCTGGTCAATCCCGACGCGCTGGAGAACACCGTAAAGCGCAACTAGAAGGGCGGAACCGAGTAACAAGCGGCAGGTAGCCAGCGCTTTCTCCGGCTGGCCTCGAAACTCGGCTACGTAGATGAAAAAAAGACTAATATAGGCCAGCAGACTCAGCAGCCCACCGTGGAAACGGGAGTAGTAGCCAAAAACGGAGGTATAAGCATGGATGGAAAACGCCGTCGAAAGCAGAAAGCAGGAAACATAGAGGAGAGTGGGAGTGCCCAGGGGGTTTTTTGGAATACGGGTGGGATTTAGGAACCTCTTAATCAGAAACGCCGCCACAATAACAACCGTCAGCGCGTAGACAAACAGCAGCTTCGGAAACTCAAAAAGCTCGTGAGTCTGTGGGCAAACAACCAGCGGCGTTAGCAGAAACAGCCCACCGAACGACCAGTAAATAGCCCGCGCACATGTTGACACCGCTCGCCCCAGCATAGTAAGCTGAGTCTAGCATATGATTTCCAAAACCCTGCTCAAATTGATTGATACGGCTATTCTCCCGGCGGTAGCCATCGTTACCGGAAAACTTCTGGGCATGGCCCTCATCTCATCAAAACTTGGGATCCCCTTCACCCTCAACCTCAAAAGCCTCCCACCAACAACGAGCAGCACCCTAAATACCTACTCCAACATATTCGCCTACGGAGGGGTCGCCCTTGGGGTTTTGCTTATTATGGCCCGATCATATTTCTTCCACAGCTCCCACATCTCTCCGCAGGTAACAATAAGGCTACACGCCATTAATCTCACCAGTATTATTTCCACAACCTACGAGCTCTTCCACCAAGCCATTATTTGGATGTCGTACCTCTGGCTCCTAACCCTACTCTTCCTACTCCAGGCGTACTGGGAATTAGTTTCCCCACAGATGGCCGGGGCGGTGCTGGGAACAACCGTTATACTGTCCTTCTTCTTTATCCACGATGTAGACCGGGAGGTTGATATCTTTGCACTGAAATGAAACACAAGAGCAGCACTCTCTCCAATCTGGGACTAACCACCCTCCTGCTCACTCTAATTTTTACCCCCATTGGGCTGGTAGCCAAAATGGGCGGAGTGTCCAAACCGACTACCAAAAAAGGGGTCACGCTGGGAGCACTAGCGGGGTCCCCAGAGGGGACCTTCTCCGAAACCAGAGAGGGGGAGGTGCGAGAGATCTCCTTCACCACCTTCTGGGGCCAGGTAGCTACCTATAAGGATATCCTAAGAATCGAAAACGAGAGTGCGGAGAACAAGGAGTACCGATTAGAAATCTTAGCGCTTGATGGTAGTTTACCTGAGGAGCAAGAAGTGCAGATCAGCTTTACCAAAAACGGCGCAACGGGGATCTCTCTCGCCCCCGGAGAGGCGGTCGGGGTCACTCTCGAGGTCACCGGGGCCCGCCAGGCAAACTCGGAAAAATTACGAACACAGTCCTCTCTCAAACTTGCTATCTGGGAAAAATAAACCGCCCTAATATCCCCCCAAGTGGTAGGTGATAATTCCTACCAAGATTGCCCAAATGATAATTGCCAGAAGGAGCGGCCGGTCGGAGAGGAGAACCTCCGCCGGGGACTCCCCTTCTTTTTTTTCGTAAATTACATATAAGTACCGGGATACTCCGTAAATCACTAAGGGGATTGTCAGCATCATCCATTTTGGTCGCGCCAGTGTTGGCGGGAGAAGCCCCGGAAAGATCTCCACCGTCGGAGAGGTCTGGAAAGCGAACAGGGAGTATGAAAGGATCGTAAAGGCCGCAAAGGTCGAAATAACCGAGTCCAGAAGGGTATCTGGGTACCCCCGCAAAGCCCCGCGAGTAGAGAGCGCCTCCTGACTGGAGAGGAGCGTTCGTTCAGACCGCCTCTTTCCAAAAGCCAACAGGAGGGAAAGCCCGATGGTGGAGAGGACCAGCCAGGAGGAGATAGGCACCGGGATGACTAAGGCTCCCGCAAAGACCCGCAAAATAAACCCCCCAGCAATCGTCAGCGCATCAATAATGATCACATTACGCAAGGCCATACTGTAAACAATTTGGAGCAGGGCATAAGAGAGGACCATCAAGAAAAGATAGGTCGAGAGAAAAAAGGCTATCGGGAAGACGAGGGCCAAAAGGGCTGCCGAGACCGCCAGCGCCAAACCGGGAGAAAGCTCCCCACTAGCCACCGGGCGCAGCCTTTTTAAAGGGTGGCGAGCATCCTCCTCACGGTCAGAAACATCGTTAAAGAGGTATACCGCCGAGGAGAGAAGGCAAAAAACCAAGCAAGCCAGAACGACTCTCCCAAAAATAGCCTCCTCGAAAAGGTTACCCCATAAATACGCCGGAGCGAAAAGGGCCAAGTTTTTCAACCACTGACGGGGCCGACAAGAGATTACGATGTAGCGAAGCCTCTTAAGTAACAACACAACGACAGCCATCCCCGTTTGCATCCTAACATTCTTTGCGCTATTATGCCACCCACCATGCTCGCCACCCCCCATACCCTGATGGGTATTTTAATTGCCACCAAGGTTACCAACCCCTGGCTAGCCCTCCCGCTCGCCCTCCTCTCACACTTCGCCTTGGACCTTACCCCCCACTGGGACTTCTTCACTTTCCGCGAAAAAGTTACCCTCCCAATTAAAAAGAAGGTCTGCCTTGATGTGCTGATAGGATTAACGGTGGGGATGTTCTTCGTTTTTAGGGCTCTGCCAGACCGCACTCAGGCGGCCAATATCTTCTTCTCCTGCTTTCTAGCTAACCTTCCCGATGGTGTAGAAGCCCCCTATATCTTTCTGGGTAAAGAGTGGCCCTTCGTTATGAAGGTAATCAAATTTCAGCGCGAACACCACTCCCGACTCCGCTTCCCTTGGGGATTGCTAACCCAGCTCGTCCTCGCCACCGCCTGTCTGCTCCTTCTTGCCCTCTAACCTCTCCCTGAGCCCCCTACCTCCAAGGTTGACAAGTATTAGAACAAAACCCACAACTCCCCCCGCCATAAGGAGAGTTAGCGCCTTAGACTTTCCTGCCGTGTAGAGGGCCAAAATTCCGCAAATCCCGGCCAGAAGCCAGTACAAGGACGCCACCTGCCTTTGCGTAAGCCCCCTATTCAGCAAGTGGTGGTGTAGGTGCTCCCGATCACCCCAAACCGGGGATTGTCCCCGGAGAACCCTCCGCCCAATCGCCACCAAAGCATCCAAGATAGGTACTAGAAGCACCAAAGAGGCCGTGGCAACTTTAGCTCCCGAAAGAATCGAGAGGGTAGCAATAATTAAACCACAAGCGGTAGCCCCAAACCCCCAAAAAATCTTGGCCGGATGCCAAGTACGGGGTAGAAGTCCTAGCGCAGCCCCGCCAGCAATGGCCGAAAGCAAAGCCGTTTGCCCCTGCAGAGGCTCGTAGGAAACAAATCGCAGCGAGAGGATGGTTAGAACAAGAAAAGTAATCGAAACGGTTCCCGAGAACTGCCCATCAACCCCATTGGACCAAGAGGACATGTTCATCATCCAAACCAGCCACAGAAGCGCGAAGAGGTCCGCTAAGAGCAGAATATGGTGCTCTCCAAAAATATTAATAGGAATATCAACAGTAGTTAAACTGATTACTCCCCCAAAGGGGTTCCTGAAAAAAGTAATCCCAATTCCGGCCGCGACAATAATTAGCGCTGCCAGAACCTGGATTCCCAACCTAAGATAAGGATTCAAATCACGACTATCGTCTAAAACACCAAGGGTAGTGGCCACTAAAGCCCCCAGGTAAAGGCCAATAAGTCGCTTGACCAGAGGAAGGAACAAAAGAGAAGTGATAAGAAACCCCCCCAAAAAAGCTACCGCCCCTGCCCGGGGAACGGGCTTCTTATGAAGAATGGCTGGATGCTGATGGGTTTCTGGGTCATCAATGATCCCCAAGCGCCGAGCAACCCGCTCAACTACGGGAGTCAGGCCTAAAGAGAGACAGAAGGCTAGCGAGGCCGCCAGAAAGATGCGAACCGCCAGGGTTACCTGCAACGCACCAGCAGTGAGAAAAACAATCCTCGCCAAGGAGACTAAAAGAAGCCCCCCAGAGATAACCCCCAAACCAAGAAGGGACGTAGCAAGAACCACTTCCCGACGCCGCCAGAGAACCTCAGAAAATAATAAATCACCACCGAGAATAACCGCACCCAGTAACGGGAACAAGAACAGCACGGGAGTAGCGGCTAGTTGCCCCACTCCCCAAGGCTGGCTGTAGAAAAGAGGAACTCGGGGAGGGAGGGAGGAGAATGCGGAAAGCAAAATCACCACCTCAACCCAAACAAGGATCACCCCAAAAACCAGCAAGGCCTTAGGCAAACGGCTCTTTAGCAACTCGAGAGGAAAAATCGTCATGGTAACCCGTCCCGCTCGGCCCAATTATACTACAATTAGTCAGTCCGCCGAGCGAAAATCTGCGCCCCAGCAAACTCTTCGGTCAGCTGGTACAAAGAAAGATCCTCAGGAAGCAAGGCCGGAGCGTCGCCAGTAACGATAATCAATACCGGAGGGTTAAGGGTCAGTTGCCCCCGCAGCTCCTCCTCCTTGGCCGCCTGAGTTACATGATAATGAGCCACAAACTTCGTCGCGGGCGGTCTGGCAGCTAAAAAGTAGAGGCCCGGCTCGTTACCCCAAACCAGGATGGGGGCACCCAGCGCCGTGTTTTCCCGCACATATTGGGCCAACGCATACTTCCTTGTAGTCCGCCAGTCAAAGTAATCCCGATACTCCGTCACCGATTTCGCCCCGCGCCAGTAGTCCCCAAAATTCTGGTAGTACGAGAAAAGGTAGTAGCGATAAAAGGGTAAAAAGCCTAGAAGAGTAAAGAAAAAAACCACCAAGCTTAGACCAAAAAGCCGCCTCCGAAGCGGGTGTCGCGAAAACACCAAACCGCAAAGCAATGTTAGCGAAGGAAGCGCCTGGAGCAGATAGTGGGGGTAGGGGCGGCCGGAGAGCAGCGCCCCCGCAAGAGAAAAGGGGAACCAGAGAAGGAGAAAGCTCGCCGTCGAAGAAAGGCGGCTGCGGAAGGTCCGAGCGGAAAATACCGCCAGTAGGAGAAGCACTAACAGCGGCAACTTGGCACTGAAAGGGAAGAGGCCCTCCCCCACCCCTACATACCGCAAGTTATAAAAGACAACCGAGTCCAAAAAGAAAGGGAGGGCGTGCCGGGCCGCAAAGTAAGCTAGCACGAGCAACCATGGGAGGGCAAAACCGACCAGCAGGAAAATCAGCGAGCGGCGTTGGCGCGGCCGCGGGGCCACCAAAAACCAAAAAGCCAGGAAGGCCAGAAAATCAAAGACCGCCGGAATCTTCAGCAGAGTGGCGAGAGCAAAACAAGCTCCTGCCCCCAAACTTCGCCAGAAACCACTCTCCGCACCAAGAAAAAACCCTAAGGTAACCGGAAAAAGAAAAAATATCTCCCCATTAGCAATGTTCCCCTCCAGGGGAGGAACGGCGGCCAGCACCCCAAAGCAGAGCGCGGCTATCAGCGCCCCCCGTCGGGAGAGCAGTTTCCGCGCCAGAAGGTAGACCATCCCCTGAGCCAATAGCGCCAAAAGTGTGGTCAACACCTTCGCCCACAGAAGAGTCGGTTGGAGAGCGAGCAGTAGGTAGAATAACGGCGGCTTATTGTCGTGAATATCGCGGTAAAGGAGTGCTCCCCTTCTAATAGCTTGAGCAACGGCCAGCGAAATACCCTCATCCCCATACCATAAAGGCTCAAAAAGAGAGGGGACCCTCAGAGCGAGGGTTAGCAAAAGAATGAGAGGCAAAGCTAGTGTCAGCAGCCGCTTCTTAGTTCCAGTAAGCACGGTGGGGTTACACCTTCTCCGTTACTCGATACTCCAAATATTTTCCGCGCATTAAGGAGGTGTGAGAATCAAGCGCCGGGAGACAAGCCATGAAAAATGTTGCTATGGGCATAAGAAACCACTGAAGGTAGTAGGCAGGGATCGTCCACCAGGGAGCATCTTTGGGTTTAGGAGGCCTGAGGGCCGCGTCAAGGGTGAGTACCGCTCCCAGCCCGAACAGGCTGGCAGTTAGAATTGTCCGAGAAATCTTAGGAAGGTTCTGCCCTAAAGATGTCTGCTCAAAAGCGGGGTTCAGCAGGGGAGGGATGCTAGCCCCCAAGGTAATCAGAAACCAATTGGTTGACCAGAGAATGTGGGTCTCAATCAGCTTGAAAACGCGAAGTAGTCTCACCAAAAGAGGTATTTCGGGGTGCTCAAAAAACTGCACCACGGCATAGGGAACGTCGGTCACCCCCCAAGCGTGTCTTTTACATTGCTGGTAACGGCTCTTCAAGGACCCTAGGTAGGTCCCCGCCTCTGGGGCGTCGACGCTTGTCGGCAGGTAAACTGGTTCCACCGCAACCCGACCGCCAAGGGCAAAAAATGACTGCAAAAATATGTGCCAATCCTCCGGGATAATGTCGGTATCCCAGTAACCGACCCGATCAATCATCGAGAAGCTGGCCGAGTAACAGGAGTAGTTAAAAAGAAGCCTGGTTGGCTCCTGGAGATCAGCAATGTGCATAATACTGCCCAAAATCCCAACCACCCTCACGAAAGAGGGAACGCGCCAGATGTTGTTGTACCAGAAGATCGGCGACTGCCAAAACCGGAAGTACCTCTCGGGATTACAGGCAAACGCACAGGTTAGCGCCGCGAAGTACTTAGGGTGAAAGCGAGCATCGGCATCACAGGAGGTCAAGGTCAGACTCTCAAGGTCCAGCCCAAGAGCATGAAGCTTCTCCCGAACTTTCCTAGCCGCCCAAGCCTCATTAGAGGCCTTGCCCACAACTTCTCCCGGAAGATCGTCCGGGTGGAATGTCACCCAGAATTTACCGAAGGTACCCTTATACCGCGCTTTGAGAACTGCCGCCACATCCTCCGCCCCCTTAACCCGCGCCTCCATTGCCAAAACGACGAAGATCTTTTGCCGGTCGAGGGTCTGCGCCGCCAACGCCTCGATGTTCCGAGCAAGGGTCTCTACTGGTTCGCCAGCAGTAGGAATGAGAACCACATGGTGAATGTCGTCCCAATCTAGCGAGCCGCTAACCCTCTCACTAGCATACTTCTCACGCCAATCAGTTTCCTCCGCCTTGCGAATCCGAAGATATCCTGAAAGACCAAAAACGGCCAATTTAACTGAGCGGTAAAGCCAATAAACATAAAAGGCGATCAGAAAATAGGCCACGACATGAGGAACAAAAAGAGAACCCACAACCGGAAAGAGAATAATTGCCCAGATTGCCATACCGGGAGCGATCTCTAAGGCCCGACGCACTTTCCGCTCGTTTTTCTGGATAAACCGTCTAATCATTGGCGAAGGTATTCTACAACGAGGCGTAGCGCAGCGCAAACTCCCAAGGACACAACCGACAAAGCTACCGTCGGGGAAATAGCGGAGCGGCCAGTTTTATTCTTCGGTCACCGAACTGCTTGGCAATCTTTTCCGCCGCCTGGGGAATAAAAGGCGCGACCAAAACGGCAAGCTCGCGCACCTCACAAACAAGCGTACTCAATATCTCCTGCAACCCCCGGTCCGCCGCCTTTGGCTCTCGTCCCCCCAATAGCTCCCAGGGTTTTCGCTCATTAATAAACCGATCCAGAGCGGAGATCCTTGCCCAGACAAGCTCCAAATAACGGTGGAACTCAAAATTGTCCATGATGGCGCGCAGCTCAGGGCTCAGTAGCTTCCCAAGCGTAGGCTCATAATCTTCAAACTCTAGGGTAGACCCTTCGCAAAGACTAGCTATCCTAGAGACTAAGTTACCTAAACCGTTAGCCAGGTCGGCATTGTAGGTCTCCTCAAGACGTGGGAGCGAAAAATCGCCGTCCTCAAAGGGAGAAAACGCCCGCAGCAAATAATAACGTAAGGTGTCTGAACCATATTTTTTACCAAGCTCACTTGGATCAATCACATTACCTAAAGATTTACTAATCTTTTGCCCCTCAGCAGTAAGATAACCGTGGACGAATAGAGTTTTCGGTAGGGCCAGCCCCGCTGAAAGGAGCATCGCCGGCCAGTAGACGGCGTGAAAGCGGGTTATCCCTTTCCCAACCACATGGGCATCCGCCGGCCAGTACTTTTGAAACCTCCCAGAGTCCTCAGCGTACCCTAGCGCGGTAATATAATTAGCCAGAGCGTCGTACCAAACATAAATAACCTGCGACTCGTCACCAGGGACCGGAATCCCCCACCCCCGCGCCCGCTCCTTGCTACGGGAAATGCTAAAGTCCGTAAGACCCGAACGAACGAAGGACAGCACCTCGTTCTTCCGCGTCTCAGGGACGATGCGGTAGCTATCACTAGCAATCAGCTGCTCCAACTCCTCCTGATACCGAGACAGGCGAAAGAAGTAGTTCTTCTCCCGCACTAACTCCGGCGGCTTACCATGCTCAGGACAGACTCCCTCCACCAGATCTTTTTCTGTCTTAAACTCCTCACAACCGACGCAATAGAGACCTTCGTAGTCCTTCTGATAAATATCCCCGCTGGCCAAGCAGGCTCGCCAGAGTTTCTCGACTCCCGGCCAGTGGCGCTCGCGGTCCGAAGTGAGAATAAAGTCGTCATAAGAGAGGTTCAAAACTGACTGCAGATCCTCGTAAGCAGCCGTGGTAGTCCGCACAAAATCGGCCACCGAAACCCCAGCCGCCTCAGCCGCTAAGACATTTTTCAGAGCATTCTCGTCCGCCCCAGAGAGGTAAAAAACATCCTCCCCCAAAGCACGGTGGAAGCGGGCCAGCACATCGGTCTGAATAAATTCTAAAGCGTGGCCAATATGTGGCGGAGCGTTGACATAAGGGATAGCATTGGTAACATAAAACTTGCACAAAGTGCCGTAATTATAGCACAAACACGACACCCCAAAATCGCCCCATCCCTTTAGCTATAATAACCATAGCCACCAAAATGAGAACTACAAAAGCTAAAACCAGTTGCATTATTCCCATATACAACGAGGAGAAAACCGTGGCGAGAGTGGTTAGTACCGCGCTTAAGTCCGGTTTATTCACCGAAGTTATTTGCGTTAACGACGGTTCAACTGACGGGACCGCGGCGATCCTCACCACCTTTGGTGACCAAATCAAACTTATCTCCTTCCCCAGAAACCGGGGCAAATCTTACGCGATGGTTGCGGGCGTTCGGCGCGCCACCGGAGATATTGTCCTTTTTTGCGATGCTGACCTAGTGAAAATTAACAAAAGCCATTTTCAGGGAATGATCCAACCACTAAACCTAGGCATCGCCGAGCAGGTGTTGGCCATACGGGAAGCCGACCTAGAACTCCTCAAAAAACTAACCGGCGAGAGGGCCTACCTCCGAAAAGACCTCCACCCGCATCTTCCAAAGCTCGAAAAGACAAAGTTCGGAGCCGAGACCTACCTTAACCACGCCTTTAAAAACAAGAGAACCTATTGGTATCTTGAAGAGGGGCTACGGCAGACAGGTAAGGGGGAAGGCACCCTCATCAGCAAAGTTCTTTGCGCCGACGAATACATAAAAGAGGGTTACGACATTCTGTCTGAAATTGCCAAGCAGAAAGAGCCCCCTCAAGCCAAAAGGGTAAAAAAACTCATTAAGAGAATGGGTAGCACCTACAATCGCTACCTCGCACTATTCAGGAAATTTCTGGCCGAGGAAAAGCGTGAGCCCCATGACTGACACCCCAAAAGTGTGTGCCGCCCTCATAAACTGGAACAGCCTCGAAGACACTAGCCAAGCCGTTCACTCTCTTCTGAACTCCAGCTACCACCAGATGACCACCCTCGTAGTTGATAATAACTCCACCGATCGCTCCTTAGCGGAACTCCGCAAGCGGTTTGGAGACCGCATTGCCTACCTTCCTCTCAAGCAAAACACTGGGATGACCGGTGGGAGCAATGCTGCCCTCGACTGGTCCGTAAAAAAGGGGTTTAGGTACACCCTCATCGGTAACACCGATATTGCCGTCGCCAGCTCCGCCGTAAGACATCTTGTGGCCCGAGCAGAGAGCGATAGCCGCATTGGGTTCGTCAACCCGAAAATATACCGCGGCCCAGAGGGATCGCGGACCATCTACTTCGCTGGAGCTAAGAGAAACTGGGGAATCTGTTACGGAATGCGGGGAGCGGGCCTCGACGAGCGCCTGCTCCGTAAGGATCAAGCAGAGGATATGTTCTGGGCCGTGGGCACCTTCGCCCTTTACCGAAACCAGATGATTACCGAAACAGGCGGCTTTGATGAATCGTTCTTTCTCGGTCTGGAAGACGTTGAGTTTGGGTCACGGGCTACCAAATTGGGTTGGAAAGGGTACTATGAACCCCGCGCCAAAGTCTGGCACCAACCTGGCGGTTCCGCCGGGGGCCGGTTTGGCCGAACCAAAAGCTATTATGGGGCAAGGAATATGATTAGACTAATCCAAAAAGGCTACTGGTCCGGACCGAAACTGCTGTTCATCATCCCCTTCATTATCGGCTTCACTCTCTCCCCTATACTATTACTACGATTTAGAAGTGTTTACTGGAGCCTGGTGGGAATCAGCGACGGGTTGCGGGGGAAGTTCGGCAAGACGAGCCGCTTCTGAAAACGGCGGCGGCTCCGTTGCGGCACGGTGTGAAAGGTGGTAGGGTAGGGAAAATAACGATGATGGAGAAAAAGTTCAAACCACAGGAAGTTGAAGGAAAAATCTACCGGCTCTGGGAGGAGGGCGGCTATTTCACCCCCCGAATCGATCCGGAGAAGAAGCCGTTTGTGATCACTATGCCCCCACCCAA
>CAZUPF010000008.1:0-20940 GCA_964622035.1 uncultured Candidatus Saccharibacteria bacterium
CTCTACCAACTGAGCTACCCTCGCACCTTACAGGGTTCCACAGACGCGAAAAACCCGGCCCGCGAGGTCCGTTAGTTTTTCGCTAGATAATTCCAACCTTTCTACCTACCGGTAATGGCGCCTACTTATTGGGGAAGGACTAAAACCTGCCCCGGCGCAATCAGTGCCTGACTACCGTTGGTTAGGAAACCAATACTATCTTTATTGGCTTCGAGAATTCTACCCCACTCAAAGCCCGAACCGTAGCGTGCTTCGGCAATCTCCCACAGGGTATCACCTTTTTTTACAGCGTAGTTCTCACCAGCTATATCCCCTTGGGTATAATTAGTAGCTTGCCAGGAAGCTGCGGTATCTTCCTTAACTGATTCAACCTCCCCCTCGGCACTTTCCTCTTCCGAGGTCTCATCGGTCTCCCCCAGTATTTCGTCGGCTAGTCTACCGACCTCCTCCAGACCTTCCTGCTCTTCGATAGCTGCCTGCTCTGGCAGCTCGCCCTCTTCTCCTACTTTGGAGAAGTAGTTGTACACTAAAAAGCCAGCAACGATAACGAGGACACCAGCAACAACTGCTGCGGCCTTGTTCTTGAAATCTTCGTCCGCGAGAATCTGATCAATTTCAGGCATCTAAATTTCCTTTCCGGGCAGTGCATAATCATTAATAATAGTTTGGTCTTCCTCCCCACTTTGCTGTTTTCGTATCTGCCTCCTTGTGCTTTTGTAGTGGCGGGGCTGACGGGATTTGAACCCGCGACCTCTTCCTTGACAGGGAAGCGCGCTAACCAGGTTGCGCCACAGCCCCAAACTTCTGGTCCCTCTGGGCCAAGGCTAGCAAAATGTTGTCGGCTAGTCAACGGGGTGGTAAAGTGGAAGGAGCGAGAGGGGGTGGTTTTAGTGACAGCATTAATTATCGTTCTGGCCCTGATCGGTTTGGTTATTGTTTTTGTGTGGGGCCTTTACAATTCTCTGGTAACAGGAAAAACTCGGGTTGAGGAATCGTGGGCGCAGATTGATGTGCAACTCAAGATGCGCACCGATCTGATTCCTAGCCTGATTGAGACTGTGCGTGCGCACATGTCGCAAGAGCAGAAAATTTTCGGTGAGTTAGCCGAAGCCCGAAAGTCGGTTCAGGCTGCCGAGGGTGTTCCGGAGGCGGAAGCGGCCAATCGCCAACTAACTGGCGTTCTCGGTCGTCTTTTGGCTATAGTCGAGGACAATCCGGAGATTACTTCGGAGAAGAGCTTCCAGGATTTTCGTGACAAGGACACGGCGATTGAGGAAAAGATTCGCTACGCGCGGCAGTTCTACAACACCAGCGTGACGGAATACAATATTCGTCTGAAGAGTTTTCCCAATGTTCTTCTGGCCGGTCCGTTAGGGTTTGCCCCAGCGGAATTTTTTGAGGCGGCGGAGGGAGAGCGGGAAAAGCCCGAAGTTAAACTAACCTAGCCTAAAAGGTGGGGCTAGTCTCGACTGAGACTAGCCCTCGGGTTACCGCCACGTAATGAATACATCGGCGAGTCCCGATCCGAGCAGGGCCTCTACGACGGGAGGTCTCACCTCCACCAGGCCTATTGGCTCGAGTAGCAGCCGCCAGAGCTGTTCCAGGGTAAGCTCCCCGGAAAGGGTGGAGCCAGCCTTCGCCTGCACAATGAACTCGCTTGCTTCCGTGTCTACTCTGGTGTGGGTGATGGTGACTCCTCCTTCTTCCTTCGCGGCTAGCAGAACCATCAACACTCGCTTTATCCGCCGGAGGAGCTCCTCCTGCATTCTTACAAAGTCCTTCAAGCATTCCTGCTCGGGGAGGTCGCAGTGTAGACCTTTCAGCCAGCCTATCAGGTACCCCTCACAAAAATCCCGCTTGGACTCGGGTACAAGAAGTGTAATCCGTTCTTTCGACATCGCTCTCCTCCTCTTTCTTGTAATTACTGGTAACCTCTCTGGGTAGATGTGTGCCCATTATAGCAGCGACTACAAGCCTAATCAACTGTAGTAGGGCAATCTGCTGGCGGGACAGACCTTTTCTGTTATATACTGAGCAAGAGATGGCCATTTCTACGGAAGAAGTAAAACATGTTGCGGAGTTAGCGCGGTTGGAGCTTGCGGAGGCGGAAGTTTCGAAATTCCAACAAGAACTCTCGTCCATTCTCGACTACATTACGCAACTTCAAGAGGTAGATACTGAGAGTGTGCCACCCACCTTTCAAACCACCGGCCTTAAAGATGTTTTGCGGGAGGATGTGGTTGACGAGGGGCGCGAACTTCCTCCGGAAGAGGTTTTGGCTAATGCTCCCGATGCACAAGATAGCCATATCAAAGTGAAGCCGGTATTCTAAAATGGAGCTCTACGAACTGACGATAACTAAAGCCCAGAAAGGCCTGCGGGAAAAGGAGTTTTCGGCTAAGGAGCTGACCCAATCTTGTTTGCAAAGAATTGATAAGGTCGAAGACGAGCTCAATGCCTTCATCACCGTTACCCCGATTGAGGCCCTGGCTCAGGCGCAAGAAATTGACGGGAAACTAGCTCGGGGGGAGGAACTGGCTCCTTTGGCGGGAATCCCGATGGCCTTTAAAGATATCTTCTCAACTAAGGGGCTAGAGACCACCGCCGCTTCTAATATTCTCAAGGGGTACATCCCTCCGTACGATGCGACCGTTGTTCGAAAACTCAAGGAGCAGGGGGTAGTTGTTTTGGGCAAGACAAATCACGATGCCTTTGCTCACGGATCCTCGGGAGAGAATTCTGATTTTGGGCCAACGAAAAATCCGTGGGATCTTGCGCGAGTTCCGGGTGGCTCCAGCAGCGGTTCGGCGGCGGCGGTTGCGGCAGGGGAGTGCCTCCTGGCTACCGGGACCGACACGGGTAGCTCGATTAGACTGCCGGCGGCCTTTTGTAATTTAGTCGGGCTCAAGCCGACCTATGGTCGGGTCTCGCGTTACGGGATTATCGCGATGGCCTCCTCTCTCGATACAGTTGGTTGTTTAACTAGAACTGTAACTGACCACGCCTTAGTAATGAGTGTAATGGCCGGCCATGATCCGCAGGATGCTACCACGCCGGAAATCCCCGTTCCGGACTACACCGAGGCGCTGACTGCGGGTATTAAAGGACTGAAAATTGGTATTCCACAGGAGTATTTCGTTGGCGGAATAGAGACCGAGGTACGGGAGATAACGGAGAAGGCCATCGCCCAACTGGTTGAGCTGGGAGCGGAGGTTACCGATGTTTCTCTGCCCCACACGGAGTACGGGGTGGCTACCTACTGCGTTATTTGCCACTCGGAGGTGAGTTCCAATCTGGCCCGCTACGACGGCACGCGGTTTGGTCACCGTAGTGAGGCGGCGCAGGATATCGTAGAGACCTACTTTAAATCGCGGGGTGAGGGTTTTGGTGCCGAGGCCAAGCGGCGGATTATGTTGGGAACATATGCCCTCTCGGCCGGTTACTACGATGCGTACTACGACAAGGCACAACGGGTGCGAACTCTCATCAAAAAGGACTTTACTGATGTTTTTACTAAGGTTGATGTGCTTGTGGCCCCCTCATCGCCAACAGCTCCGTTTAAGCTGGGGGAAAAAACAGCGGATCCACTGGCGATGTATTTGGCCGATATTTTCATGTGCCCGGTTAATCTGGCCGGTGTTCCCAGCCTTAATATTCCGTGCGGTTTCGCGGAGGGGCTTCCGGTAGGAATGCAGATCATCGGCCCCAACTTTAGTGAGGAGCGGCTGTTTCAGGTTGGTTATGCTTACGAGCAGGCTACCGATTGGCATAACAGACATCCCGATAGTATCTAATGGGAATTTTCAGTCTCTTATTCGGAAAACCAAAAAGATCACGAGCCGGCGCGCTTTCGGGTGCGGATCGCGAGTTGATTAAACGGGAGTGGCTGGAGATTGCGCAACTCTTGAAGCTGGGAGATCCGAGTGGTCGTAAGGAGGCACTGATTCGGGCTGATAAAGCTTTGGACTTGGTGCTGCGGCGAGTTTCTACAGGAGAGACGATGGGAGAGCGGTTGAAAAACGCCGAGAAGTCATTTTCTGATTACGCTATTTACGATCAGCTCTGGAAGGCCCACAAGGTGCGTAATGCGCTAGTCCATGAGACCGGGTTTGAGCCACCCCACTACGCTCTTGAAAATGCGGTGCAGCAAATAAGGGTGGGTTTAAAGGATATTGGGGCGTTACGCCGGTGAGATTATGACAACTATCTTACAACCGATTATCGGGGTTGAGATTCACCTCCAATTAAAGACCAAATCCAAGGTGTTTTGTGCTTGCGGTGCGGATGTTTGGGGAGCGGCACCAAACACCCACACATGCCCGGTTTGCTTGGGGCTCCCGGGAGCCTTGCCCGTCCTGAACAAGCAAGCCGTGCAGGCCGTTGCCTCGATGGCGCTTGCTCTGGAATGCCAGATTAGCCCGGAGGTATATTTTGAGCGTAAGAACTATTTTTACCCGGATCTGCCAAAAGGTTTTCAGATTTCGCAGAAGCGGGCTCCAATCGGGCGCGATGGCCACCTTACCGTCTCTGGAAAGCGGGTCGGTATCTGGGAAATACATCTCGAGGAGGATACCGCTAAATCGCTGCACGATGGGCAGAGCACCCTACTCGATTTCAACAAGTCGGGAATTCCCCTGATGGAAATCGTCTCCGCTCCGGACATGCACACCATCGAAACTCTCAATGCCTACGCTAAAGAAGTGCAGCAAATTGCTCGCGCTTTGGGCATTTCTGATTGTGACATGGAGAAAGGGCAAATGCGGTTCGAAGCGAATATTTCGGTTGGGCAGGCCGGGGGGGCGCTACCCAAATACCGGGTAGAGATTAAAAATCTAAACTCGTTTAAGCATCTGCGCGACGCGGTCACCTACGAAATTAAAAGGCAGACGGCCCTTATTGAGAAGGACGAACTCCCTGGGCAGGAGACGCGCGGTTGGAATCTTGAACGGGGGCAAACCTTCATACAGCGTACGAAGGAAAGCGCCCACGACTACCGGTATTTCCCCGAGCCAGATTTACCACCGGTGCAGCTAGACAGTAAACTAGTTGAGCAGTTGCGCAGTGGGTTACCGGAGCTTCCAAGGCAGGTGCGGGAGCGGTTGGAGGGGGAAGGCGTCCCAACTAGCTGCTCTGGAATCATTGCCAGCGATTCTCGGCGCCTTAGTTATTTTGGAGAGTTGGTCGAGATGAGAATGCCTGTCGCCGAAGCAGCAAACCTGGTCGTCAATCGTCCGGAGGCGCTAGACCGACCCTCAGCAGAGGTGTTTGGTGCATTGAAGAAGGCTAAGAAAGAGGTGGTGACTGACACTCAGAAGCTTACCGAGATTGCCGAGGGGGTTATTGCCGAAAACCAACAGCCGGTGGCGGATTTTAGGGGTGGAAAAGAGGGAGCGCTGCAATTTCTCCTTGGTCAGGTGATGAAGGAGACGCAGGGAAAAGCGGATCCCGAAGTCGCGGCTAAGCTGCTTAGAGAACTCCTTGCCAACTGAGGCAACCTTCGTTAATATCAAGCCAGTAAACCTTTTTGCGCTGCCCCCGTAAGTTGGTTGTCCTTTTACCTTTACCATGCCCAATTTTAAAAAGCCCCAGTACGAATTTGTGGAGGAGACGGAGAGACTGAAAGAGATAGTTGCTGCGGACTTGGCCGAAGAGAAAGTCATTGCGATCGACACCGAGGCCGACCAACTTGATCCTCACCTGGCCACTCTCCTTTTAGTTCAGGTGGGAACAGCGGAGAAAGCCTATGTAATTGATGCGCGGAAGGTTGATCTCTCCCCGCTAGAGCCGCTCTTTAAAGAGCAAAAACCCCTAAAACTTCTGCAGAATGCCAAGTTTGATTATAAGCTCCTCAAGGTGCAGGCCGGCTTGGAACTAGCCAATGTGTTCGATACCTTCCTAGCAGAGAGAATTCTTACCTGTGGCGGACCACGAGGCGTCAGCAACTTGGGAGCGCTGGGAAAAAAATACCTAGATTTGGAGCTCGACAAGAGCTACGAGTCCTACGATTGGGCCGGGGTGGCGAGAACGGGAAGACTGACCGAGAAGCACCTTAAGTATGCCGCCTTGGATGTTTTGGTTTTGTTCCCTATCTTTAAGAAGCAATTTGCCCAACTAAAGAAAGACAAGTTGATTGAAGTTGCCCAACTAGAGTTTGCCTGTGCTCCGGTAGTGGCGGAGATGGAGATTCACGGCTCCAACATTGATCAGAAAAAATGGCGAAAGCATACTCGGGAGTTGGAGGAGAAGCGGGATATCGTTGCCGCTAAAATCCAAACCGAGCTGAGACCGTTTTACCGAACCAATCAGACCGACCTTTTTGGTAACCATGTTGATGTAGTAAACCTTAACAGTCCGGTTCAGATTATTGAGGCCTTTGCCAAGTTAGGTATCGATATCCCCTCGACTGGGGAAGCTATTTTACGGAACATTGACCACCCCATTGCTCGTATGATGCTTGAGTACCGGAGTTACGAGAAGCTCATTTCCGCCTTCGGCGAAAATTTACTGCAGCATGTCAACCCCAAGACAAACCGGCTCCATCCTGACTATATGCAAATTGGAGCGGATACCGGACGCTTCTCTTGCTCCAAACCAAACCTGCAACAGATTCCCAAAGAGTCGGGGTTCCGTGGCTGCTTCATAGCTCCCAAGGGACGGAAATTGGTCACCGCCGATTACTCTCAAATTGAGCTTCGAATTATGGCCGAGATGAGTGGTGACACCGAACTTATTAAGGCCTTCAAGGCGGGAAAGGACTTACACACTTTCACGGCCAGCCAGATGTTTGGTATTCCCGAGGACAAGATTCGCAAAGATGTTGAAAGGTTTCAAGCCAAGTCAATTAATTTTGGGCTAATGTACGGCCGGGGGGCCAACTCTCTGGCCGCGCAGTTAGAAATCTCCCGTGACGCGGCGACCAAACTATTCAAGAAGTATTTTCAGCGATACCATCGAGTAAAGACCTGGTTAGACAAAGTAGCCAAGGATGCTGTCGAGAAGGGGTATTCGAAGACCATGATTGGCCGTCGGAGACTCCACCAGCAGCCGGATCCCGATGAGCCGAATTACGAGCGGGTTATCTCCTCAATTGAGCGTAAAGGGAAAAATACGCCAATCCAGGGTACCAGTGCGGATATGATAAAATATGCGCTGATTTTCGTTTGGCGTCGGTTGCGAGAGGAGGGGCTCGATGCCTTTCCCACGCACACTGTTCACGACGAGATTACCATCGATGCCGCAGAGGAGGATGCCGAGAAGGTCAGGATGGTATTGGAAGAAGAGATGATTCGCGCTGGAAAGAAAATCCTCAAGAAGGTTCCTATTGTGGTTGATGGCAAAGTTTCGGATGTTTGGGAGCACTGACCTTCCCCACGAAGCACTAGTTTTTTAGAGACGCTTTTGATAGAATACCCCTACTATGGTGGACACTAAACAGCTTCCGCAATTCGGTCCTGGCGACACGGTTACCGTGAGTTGGGAAATTAAGGAGGGTGAAAAAACCCGGGTGCAGGACTTTACCGGGGTGGTGATTGCCAAAAAGGGCAAAGAGGACTACAAAACCTTTGTGGTTCGCAAGATTGCCACTGGCGGAATTGGGGTCGAGCGCATCTTCCCGCTCTATTCTCCCCAGCTTAAGGCTCTGGAGGTTGTTAGACAAGGTAAGGCCCGACGGTCCAAATTATATTACCTGCGCCAGCGGATCGGGAAACAGGCTCTGAAAGTTAAAGCACGACAGTAGCCCCTATGGTCACTACAGCTGCGGCAACGGGAGCCTCTGGTGAGGACTTGGCTTGTGTGTACCTCGAGGGCCGTGGCTATGAGATTTTGGAGCGTAACTGGCGACCGGGGCGCTGGGGGGAGATTGATATTATCGCCATCGCGGGCGATATTTTAGTTTTTGTGGAAGTGCGCACGCGCTCGGGAGAGGCCCGGGTCTCGCCCCAGGGATCGGTAGGCCCTCATAAGCTTAGAGTTTTACAGCGAACCGCGCAGCTTTACTCCAAGTTACACCCTGAGTACCCCCAAGCCCTACGCATTGACTTGGTGGCCATTAGTCTGCCTGAAACCGCCGCCCTGCCACAGATCACCCTCTTCAAAAACATTACCGGTTAGGCGCTGCCTTGGGGAGAGTAAGACTTGACAGTTGGGCAATTCTTCGCTAACCTATAGGGGAAGAATCCGGTTAAGTTTTCTGTTTAGTTTCGGAAAGGAGAGACGAATGTACTTTAAATGTATCTGATCTGGCGTTCTTCCGCGGTAGTTCCATCTTGGTTCGATTGGCAACTATTATTGTAGTAGAGGAGGAACGTGTGCAACTTGAGTGTTTAGACGAAAGACGGGCGGTTCTCACCACCAAAGCCCAGGCAGTAGTAGTGCGCTACGCTACGGAAGAGGGGGTACCACTTCGCGCGATTTTTGTGTTTTTGGGAAATATTTGGCGTGTGGCCCCGACCACCGAAGATAACAGGCCAGAGGTAGCATCACTCCCACGGAAGACCACAATGCTTACCCTAATTCACCGTTCGAAAACGGGTAGCAACCTTACGGGGTTTGTTCTACAAGGTCACAGATGGTTAGTGAGCTTCCGCACTCCCAAATTGCCATCCGGAACCTGTGTCACGCACGGACCAACGGGCTTCCCCTTCGCTATGTTAGAAAGTGCGGAGAACACGCCGGTACGCCAGGTAGCAGTAGTGACACTTGGCAAGAGGGGGGGCCAAGTTCGGAGCGGGTTTAGGTTCAATGGCCGGGATTGTTGGTCTGACTACCCCGCTCCCAGAGGAGACCTACCACCGACAGATTGGCTCGTAATTGACGTACCCTACCATCCGCAGGTTGTTGGGTTGATAGCTGGCACGGACAGGCGAGTGTTCAAAGCCTTTGCTGAAAAACCAGAAAAGGGTAGGTGGAGGTACAAGATCTATACTCGGCTGGACTTCCCACTAGGTGGGGATGTAGTGGTGCCACGGAGCCTGCTTGCCATTTCCGAGGCCATGATTTCCAGCGGTGGCGAGGGCCTTGGGCCTTGTCCGGGGGGTGACGGATGGTGAGAAACGGAGAATCCCGCTACACCTGCAAAGCCAGCCTCACTGCCCGAGATAGTAATGGGGAACGTGAGCGCGTCTGCGCATGCTGCCCGCTGGACAGCGCCTGCGATAACGAGGGGCAAGTTCCTTACGTCACCTGCCCCAGCTGTGGAGTGGGAATGGCGCCCGTCTTTGCGAAGTTCAAAAATGTGGCCGGGTCCCTGAGGAGGCTACTACTCTCGCTCAAGGGTAAAACTATGACCATGAGCGACAGGGAGATCAACGGGTTGGAGGGTAGTCTGCGACTGCAGAAGTTTAGATGCCCCTCTTGCCACAAGAGCATCACACCGGAAGCGGCCGTTAGGCGGCTACTGTACTAAGAAGGAGAGAACAACAGACCAATGGGGCGACTTGCCATTATGGCGAGCCGCTCCTTTTTCTTTATCTAGGGCGGCCACTGGGAATTTTTCAAAGTTGACAACACCCAATTATTGTGCTATAAGTTGTTTTGTAACCTTCAAAAGTATTTCTCGAGAGAGACTAATTGAATAGCGGTTTTTCTGCTGCCCAAATTCGGGCGGCTCGGGGTACTTGTACCCTTATCGTCTTTTAAAAGCGTACCTTAAAAACAGAATAACCCGGATTATACCGGGCATTTAAGGTGCGCAACCCTTCTCTCGAATCTCTTGAAGAAAAATTCGAGGGGGTTGCTTTGCTAGCCATAGTCGAAGTACTTACTGGCGGGTAAAGCCACCCCTAAAAAGGTGATTGTATTGTTGCACCTGTATTTTTAACTAAGGAAGGGAGGAGACCTTTGAGAAAGTGGTGGTTGTTGGCGGTGCTTGTGACCGCTGTGGTGCTTCTCTCCGGCTGCTCTGCGTTTTACACGCAGGAGACCAGAGAGGGGCTGTTCGACGCGTGGTGCGCGATGCAGCCCGCTCCGATAATCTCGGCCGCGGCGCTTCCAGCAACCACGAGCAATCCGGTGCTGGAAATCGTGGTAGAGGCGCCGGAGGGGACAGAGTTGGCGCTGGCGGGGGATGGGGAAGCTATCCCGGAAACCCCGATTGTCAGCGGCCAACCCTACCAGCTCCGGTTGGAGGATGGGATACATCTTCTGGTAGTTTTTGCCGACAAGAGGTACTTTCCAGAGGACACCTACCTCCAAACCTGTGGAGAATGTTCTAAGTTTTCCTTGCTGGAGTTACCTCCCGTTCTGGTGGATACCACGCCACCGGAAATCTCCAATCTGTCGGCAGTACCGAGCGAAAACAGCCAACGAGTTATCGTTCGGGGGTACGCGCAGGATGTGGGAGTCGGCGCAGAGGGGGTTGGGCTGATTGGGTACTACGGTACCGAGGTTGTCCCGCAGCCAAATGGTGCCTTCGAGGTGAGCCTTCCCTACAATTTGTTGGAAGGTTCGGAAGTGCGAGTTTGGGCAAAGGACGGCCTAGGTAGCCGTTCCGTCTCGGGCTGGTTGGAAGTGCCGCTGCCCACAAACGGCTGGGTGGAGGAAGACCTGAGTTCGGGCATGGTGCTCGGATTCAGCACCAACCCCACCTTCGCGCCCCAGAAGGGTGCGTTTGGTTGGGGCAATAGTCGGTGGCGGAAGCTCGAGGATGGTGGTGTAGTGGCAGATCTCTACACCGAGCCGGCCCACAACGAACGGTTGCTGGTTACGGTGATTGGGGGCCTGTTGCTGCTAATCTTAGCAGTACTGGTCGGACCATCACTCGCTACGTATTTTCAGGCGCGGCGGTTTGTCCGCCGTCTGTTGAAAAACGTTGAGCTGGTGGCTAGTCGGGCGCTACCGGCGCCCGAAGCAGCAAAGGAGGAGGTATGAGAGCAAAACCAATACTGATAGCAATTCTCGTTGGGATCGTTCTGCTAGGGCTGGCTTTCGTTGCTGGCTCCTTTGGCTCCGGCACGCTGGATGTCAATCTAGCCAGTGACGCTGGGAGTATCCGGGCCCGGTCCGAGGCCAATTTACAGGGTGCTGAAGCCGAAGCTCTGCGCACGCAAACTGCGCAGGACGCGCGTGATCAAGAGCTGCACCGCGCGGACGAGGCGGAGATTCTGGAGGCCACGAGAGGAACCAGGATCGTAGAGAATAAGCGGTGGGCGACAGCTGGCACCAGCCTACTCATAACGGCGACGATAGCGGCCCTCGTTCTCGGGATCGTGGTAGCGAGCGGGCGCTTCGGTATTTGGCTCACTCGCGGGGCGGTAACGGCCATAACAATGCCCGTTGTGGCCCGGATTGGTGATGGGATAGCGGTAACGGTCATTCCAATGGCTCCCACTAGCCTATTTGTAACAGACGAGAACCTGCCGGGCGTTACGGCCTTTATTGACGCTACTACGGGGGATAGTAAGATAGTCGCCCCGACAGCCCACGTGGTACAGATAGGAGCACTGGCCCGCTCCCGAGATGTCGTTTCCGGTCATCTGGCTAGTGCTGTAGCAAGCGCCGCAAAACAGGGCACAAAACTCGCTAGCCTCGAAGCACTACTCAGAACGGTACGGGAGGTGGCCACAGAGGCCATTAACCCGACTGTCAGAATAGAGGCCCGAGAGGTTCCGGCGGGGCCGGAAGAGCAAGTCTAGAAAGGACTGAGACGGTGGAACGCTGCCCAAACCTGGAGACAGGTTAAAGGCCGCGTTCCGCCCCTTTCCCCCCGACTTCAGCCAAGCACCGCTGAAGTTTGGAGAAAAGGTGTTCCACGAGGGGCAAACCCCTCTTGATTCTTATGTAGGCCCTAATCATTGGGATAGGGTCGTAGGTATCTCTGGAAGGAGAGGAGTGTATGAGCAGAATATGGGGAATAATCAGTGTTGTGGCCGTCATAGTTGTCCTTGTAGGTATTACCGTGATCTCAATGCCCGGGTCCGTGCCGGCGGTACGAAAGTTTGTCGGTGATAAGATCGGATGGGCGGAGGGATATGCTGGTACTCCCGAGCAGATGTGGAGGTACGAGCAGAGCCAGACAGCGGCACCTACATTGGACATAGAGACCCGAGTTAGGGGCACTCTTGTCACGATCGAGGTTGCCAGCGACCGGGATGCGCTGCTCGATATAGAGCTCTCCGGCCCGTTGGGCCCGCAACAATTGGCCCTCGGAGAGGAGAGGCGCTTCCGTGTCAGCAGGGAGCTAGATGACGGACGGTATGTACTGAACACGATCGCCCAAAGGTGCGTCAGGGCCTCTGACAAGGCTGCCAAATACGATCCCATGGTGTGTCGAGAAACGGAGGGATCTAAGGCCTTCGTGGTCGACACTACTCCCCCCATCCCCGGGGAGTGTGTAGTGTGGGAAGATCGGGGAATGGTGATCGTAACCGGCTCAGCCCAAGATCTTTCGGGGCTGGCCAAGGTCTGCGTGGGAAAAAGCTGCGTTTCTGCTGAGGCTGGCGCTTTTGAGCTTCAGCTAGCGGTAGAGGAAGCCAACAGGCACCTACGTAAAAAGGCTTTCCTACCGGTCACTTTGACTGACGCGACGGGCAATCGTACATCGGTCGAGCTTGCCTTCCCCATTCCCCAAGAAGGATGGGTCGCGGTTGATCAGGGGGGGCGAGTCCGAGCACTCGGCTACCAAGCAAGTGATGGTGGCCTTGGGGGGAACCCCCCGGCCTGGACGACAATGCTTCTCCGTAATGGGGAGGCTACGCGGGGGCCTTACGGTACCACGGCTTTGTGGTACTACGGACTACGTTCCTTTCCAATAGTTTTGATCTTGGCCATTGCCGCTTTTTGGATCCGCCGCGGGGCGCTCCTTGAGGGGGTGGTCAGCTATTTGGAAAGGCTTGCGGCGAAAGCCCAAGCCTTCTCCAAGAGTGGGGAGGGGACAGAGGAATAGGAACATGAGGAGCCCTGGTTGCCCGGGGGCTCCTCACCACAACTTAGTAAGGAGACAGGCTTATGGACGAAGACTTTGATGTTGGGGATGTTGAAATTGATGTTGGGGATGTAGAAGTTGGCGATATCGATGTTGGTGACTTTAGTGATGGTGCCGATCTCGCTGGCTACGAGGAGCCGGTTGACAGTAGCTTCGACGATGTTGGTGGGGATGCTGAAATCGAAGTAGGTGATGCTCCTGATGAGGGGGCTATCACCGACGCAGAGCCCACTGACATTGACACTGGGGTCGGTGAGCTGGGTGGGAGCGAAGAGACGGTCCCCGGACCGGACGTTCCAGACTTCATTGCCGACCAGTATCCCGAGGATGTTGCTGCAGCCGAGACCGCTGGGGACTTTCGTGGGGAAACACCACCCAGTGGCGAAGAACCATCTGGGGAGGCAGAACCGGCAGCGGAAGCTGACGAGCAGCCTCCAGCTACTGGCGACCCGGTTGGGGAGGGGGAAACTCCTCCTGCCAAGCCGGAAACCGAGTCCGAGAGTGGTTCGGAAGCTGTAGCTAAAGAGGGCGAGGGGGAACGGCCCGAACCGGAGGGGGAAGGTAAGCCCGACCAGGCCGAAAAGCCGGAAGGTGATACCAAGCCTGATGGGGAGGGCCCAAAATCGCCCGAGGACAAGACTGCGGACGGCTCCAAACCCGAAGGCGAAGCCAAACCGACTGAAGAGGGTAAAGAGCCTCCCAAGCCGGAAGGAGACAAGCCAAAGATTGAGGGCGAGAAGCCCCCAACCGAGGCTAAGCCCAAGGATGCGGGCAAGGGACCGAAGGAAGCTGAGGCCAAATCCAAGGCGGGGGCTAAGGCGCCAAAGGCGTCTGGAGCCAAGGCCGCACCGGCAAAAAAGCGGGGCTCTGGCTTCGCTGGTAAAGCTGGGAAGGCTGTTGGTAAAGGCGTTGGCCGAGCCGCTGGTGGTCTCGCTAAAGGAGCTGCTGGACTGGTTAGCGGTGTTCTAGGAGGTCTTGCCGGAGCACTGCGAGGCGGTGGTGGGGCGCGAAAGAAGAGACGCGCTGGCGGGGCCAAGTCGGCTGCACGAAAGAAACCGGCTGCAGCAAAAGGGGCGGTTTCAGGAGCCAAGGCCAAGCCCGCAGCGAAACCGGCTGCGAAAACGCCAGCCGCGAAGGCGAAGCCCGCAGCAAAAAAGTCTGCTCCCCGTAGTAGTGGGGGCGGTCTCAAGGGCTTGGCAGGAAAGCTTGCCGGAGCGTTAGGCGCCGCGGGGGCGGGGTTGCGAAAACTCATCCCCAAACCCAGATCCAAAGCCAAAGCAACCAAGCCCAAAGCTGGGGGTGGGGCGAAACCCAAGGTAGCACCAAAGCCAGCCGGAGGGGCCAAGTCTGCCAGCAAAGCCAAGGATCCGAGCAACACCAAGCCTACCCCAAAACCTGGCGGTGGTGCTGGTGCACCAAAAAGAGCACCCCGAGGCAGCGGAGGGGGGCTAAACTTGGGAGCCCTGCTCAAAGGGCTCTTCGGGGCCGGGGCAGGCGTTAGCCGATGGTTGCTTGGTATGCTAATAGTATTTTGTGCAGCATTCTTGGCTAGCGGTGGTGTAGCCAAGGGGGCTCTCGCCTTCAGCAGTGGCGGTATTCCTTGGCAACCAGTTCTTGCCGGTGGGTTGTTGTCAGTTATAGTGGTCATGCGTGTTCTCAAGCGCTAACAACCTGCCGCACACGGAAGTTAGGTCTCCCTATTTAATTAGGGGGCCTAACTTCCCTTTCTCCCCCAATTCCAGAAAACTGGATTTTGGAGAGAAGGGCTCAAAACAAAAGCCCGATTCTTCTCGCACAGGGCGGGAAGGGTGCAAATACGAGAAAGGAGGATACTAGTGGCAAAAAGCACCAGTTTACTGGAGAGTTTGAGCAGTTTGGCCCAGGTTCCAACTCTCCGAGATATGCTCCCAGGACGGGTTACGGGGTATGCAACGTATATACCTCCCGTCACGCTTGTTGACGGCAAGCCTGCCGCGAAGTTCGTCTGGATCCTGGGTCCCAAAGCTCCAAATAGTGGGGAGATGGACATGTTCCTTCTTCCTATGGAGCTGGGCATCGGGAGTAGTTTCTCCCCTATAGCTGTTGTTCCGGCCTCGGTGGTAAAGATGGCGGACATACGCGTGGGGGACGTGGTCACGGCCACCTGTCTCGATAAGACCACAGTTCGAGTTTCTGCTAGCGGGGCACCGTTGGAGCTTCCAGTTGTTGATGGAACCCTGGCAACAGGATCGACGAGTAGTTTGATCAGAGGAGTGCTCTCCGGGTCTACTCTATGGAGTAAGCACGGGCAACTCCTGATCAACGGCCTGCCACCTCGAGAACGACCAATGTGGACGTGGTCCCAGCCTCCGGATCTTGCCCATTATCCCAAAGATGAGTGGTATTTGGGCAATGATCCAGAAGAGACATCCGTGCAAATGATGCGCTTGGCTGTTGGCCCCTTAGGCCGGGGTATGCGAAGTCTCTGGATCGGGGAGGCGGGGTCTGGAAAGACTTCCGCCGCTTACAACCTCTGCCTAGCTATGGCCCGTCACAATAATGGGCGGCCCATCAAGTTCGTTCTCGGTGAGCTAGGTGAGCGTAAGGAGGATATCGGGCACTTCTTGCGTATGCTAAATGAAGCGCTCTATACCACCGAAGGGGAGCTAATCCCTGGTGTTTCGGGTATCCATACATTCTTTTGTGATGCTGACTATCAAGCAGCGCCTATGCTGCTAGTACAGGTTGCTCAGCTTGTCTTGGGCTTTGCCCAGAGATTAGCAGAGGAATGTATTCTCCTACCTGAGGAGGAGCGCTACTCAATCGTTATCCTGCTGGATTCCCTTTCTCGAGTCTTCAATTCGATGAAGTTTTCGGGTGAGGGTGATGGAAAAACGGAGTCCGGCGGAGAGGATCCGTGGGCCGCGATCATGGCTGGGATTCTCCAACTTGCCGCCCGTACTGGTTACTGGCTCCACCCTGAAACTGAGGAGAGGGTCTGGATGGATGTGACCACGATCTTTACGCTTCTGGATGATGACGGGCGGGTAGCGCAAGCTCGCAAAGCCGCTCAGGAGAGCGTGATCAACGTCCTTGTCGACCTTCAGGGACCGAGAAAACGGGATCCACGAGCAACTCTCTGGCCAGTAGTTGGCAATACTTTGGTACGTCAGCAGGAGTTGCTTTGTCCGCCGGAGGTTATGGTAGCGCGCCGCCGGTTGCAGAAGCAGCTGTCCTTTACGGGACCGCGGGGAGTACAGCGTGACAAGAATGCCACCGTCACGCTGGAGAAACTGCTGAAAACGCACGGTACTGCAGTAGTCGCTGAGAAATCCCTTGTTGCCGATCTGTTGCTAGGGCCGGAAACGGAGAACGCGCGAGCGCTTGTCCGCTCCACGCAGATAACCGGTAACGATCTGGCAGAACTGGTACAACTTGTCCAAGAATTGGCCATCCCTAGAGATTGGGGACCCAAAATCTGGGCGCAGTTGGCCAAAGAGGGTCTTGTCGAGTCTCAGGTCTACCTGCTAGCCAAGGAGAAGGCTCGAAAAGGAGATCTGGCTAGTCCCAAGGATCTGGCTAACATGGGAGAGAAGGTTCCGCCGGTGACCGCTACGGCCCTCTGGGACAGACTGGCTGAGGAGGGGCGAGTCCCCACACTTGAGCTAGTCGCGACCGCCACTATGAAGCGGCTGGGGGAGGATATAGAGTCAGCGGAGGATCTGGCCAAAGAACTACAGATTACCCGTGACAGAGCGGTAAAGATCTGGGATCGCAGCGGATCATCTCCGGTTGGTAATGATGACGGCGGGAACGCTTTCTTGCAGAAGGCCATCGCGATTGTCGGGCGTCTTGGGGCGACAACTAGCCCGGAGGACCTGGCTCAGGAGATGAGGGTTAATCTGGCGGGAGTAACTGCTATCTGGCCAAAGCTAAAGGAGCGGGGGCTGTTCGTAAACAATAAGCGTCTCGAGCAAACCCGAAAGCTGATCAAGAAGGGGCAGTTCTTTGCGAGAGCCCGAGACCTAGTCCAGGCTCTCGGCATAACCGACGATGAGGCCCAGGACATTCTTGACCAGCTAGAACTCGCAGACTTTGCGACAATGGCTACGAGTGCCCAAGAAGCAGGAGAGTTGGACTTGAATCAAGGGGGCATTGCTGGTGTCCTTGGGCGCTACTTTGGTGTGACCTTTGGGGTTGCCAAACAGATCACCAAGGAGCTAGCGAGATCTGCAAAGCAGTAAGGAGAGATACTATGCGGGAGTCTGCAAACGATATGGGGTAAAACCCAAACTCGTTTGCGGCTCCCGACAGTTACTGTGGCACCAAAACATGTTTTTGGGTGGGACGGAAGGGTTAACCTTTACGCCTCCCCCAAATAGAGGTGAGGGTGTGTTCTTGTATATCTAGAGAGGAGAGGCTATGACTAGACGCACAGCAGTAATACTGTTAGTAGTCGTTGTGTTGTGGGTGCTGATAGCACCGGTAGTCGCCGACAGGCAGTGGTGGGACCCCCTCACCACTCAAATAGTCGGCGTAGGCAGCATCGCCCTGCTCGTAGCTCTCAGGAGCCGTATTTTCCAGCCGATCTTGGGTGGGCTTCGACTGCTGGGAAAACGATGGGTACGCTGGGGGGTGGCTGCGTCCGCAGTAGGAGCATTTATCTTGGCCAACCGCCACAATCTTCCGTGGTGGTGGTCAGAAGCATCAAGTGCGCTGTCTGGGGGTTTCCGAGAGATTGGTTACTGGTTAGAGCCAATCTTCTGGGGTGAGGCGTGGGGACGTGCCGCCCTGATCATCTCCATACTTGGGGGGCTAGTTTGGTTTACCCGCCGTCTAGGAGGTGCTCGACAGCTCTTCCAAATAGCGAAGGCCATTCCAGTACTCGGTGCTCTCTTCACCATAAAAAAATGGTGGGAGATGGCCCCTAGTCACCGGATCATTACTGCGCTTGGATCTGTTCTGGCGGTCATCTATCTCGCCACCGGGTCGACGGCGAACTTTCTTCTGCTGGTTATACTGCTGATGGCGGGCACCTATCGTTGGTGGCCACGCAAGAACCCGTTTGCCCAGGAGCCGGTTGACGAGTTCGAGCTGCCGGTCTTTCGAGCCTTTGGGTATGTGTACTACATCCCACTAATTGTCGGCTATCTGATCATCACAGCCGTAGGGCAAACGTGGTTCCTACTTGGGGGTTACCAGCTATGGACGTTTGTTCTGACCATTTTGGCAGGTCAGATCTTCTTTATGTGGTTTGTAGAGAAGAAACCGGGGGTGGCTAACGCTTGGACGCGGGTGATAATCAACCCCGTAACTAAGCACTTTGTCATCGATCAGGCTAGGGGAGGCACTGGGGAGATCCGCCATGCGCCGCTAACCTTTGGTTCTTTCGGACTAAAAGAGACCAAGGGCATGATGGATAACCTACTACGGCTCCTAGGAATATACCTGTTCGAGATCGAGCCGGTGGGGTTCAGACCGCAGGAGGGGGAAACAATCAGGAACATTGAGGCATACATTCAGTGCGCGCACTTCCAGCTCAAGTGGGGTGGCCGGGAGTATCGGGGAGCAAGAGCCCTCTTGGCGTATATGATGAGTCTGAAGTAAGAAAGGAAAGCTTTATGAATAGAGAGTTGCGCACTTTGCTGGTTCTCTGTCTGGTCCTGATCCTCCTCGCGCTTCTGACTGGGTGTCGGGAAGAACGTGATCCCGTCACTCTCAGTCCGGAGCAGGCGAAGGGGGCCACCCAGCGCGCCAAAGCTACGGAGGCTGCGGCGCAGGCCGAGCAAGCGGCTCCCGGTGCGGAAACAGAGGTTGCGGCAGAGGCCGCTATGGTTCCGACCGGAGAGCTGGTTATCAGCGCGAAACGGAAAGTTCCCTGCTACCCCTCTCTCAACTGGGAGAAGGATTGGAACTTGGGAGAGGTCCGCTGGCTCATCCCGGAAACCGTTTTGGAGGTCTTGGAGGAGCGGAAGCTTCTAGTGGCCGGGCAGGGAGAGATCCCCGTCTACCGGGCGCAGTTGTTCACCGGAACTCCGGAGCTGGGGTTCGAATGCTGGCTCTGCCAGCGGCATGTGACCCCGGTAGAGTAATAGTACAAAGGCAGGTTGCCCCCAAACCTGCCTTTTTCTTTTCCCTACCGCGTATGGTAGAATTATAGTTGTGGGCCTGTAGCTCAGCTAGGCAGAGCACCGGCCTTTTAAGCCGGGTGTCCAGGGTTCGATTCCCTGCGGGCCCACCACACCATTAGGCCCCATCGTCTAGCCCGGTCTAGGACGCCAGGTTTTCATCCTGGTAACACCGGTTCAAATCCGGTTGGGGCTACCATGGGGGTATAGCTCAGTTGGCTAGAGCGTTTGCATGGCATGCAAAAGGCCGCCGGTTCGAGTCCGGCTACCTCCACCATCAATAAGCCGCACTCTAAAAGTGCGGTTTTTTGTTTTGAAAAAGAGAGCTCCCCAGAAAGCGCGTGCCTTCTGGGGAGGGTGTTGTCGTTATGCTATTTGGACTCGTGCCAAGTACCGTCTCCAGCAGGATGGAGGACTAGCTCGTCCTTCTTCCAGATAATCGTGATCGCAGTAGCTCTAAACCACGGCCATTTAGGCAGCGTACCTACGGTGACAATGATGTGCTCTAGATCCATGTCTCCTGCCTGCCGACCGTCCAGAAGACCGCAAGCCTCAAACTGGCGATCTGGCTTGCTTAGAGGGCTAGCCAAGCGAACGCTTAGTCCTGTGCTTACCAGCAGCCCCCACTGACGGGAATCTCTCGCAGATTCGACTCCATTTATTGCCCTAGCGGCAATTGTCTCAATCTGCTGCAGCTCCCGGTCTAGAGGCCATCCATTATCCGCAACGGCTCCGACAGACCAGAGCAAGATGACAGGACCCCCGACTGCGTCAGGAAGATCCAGACGAACGGAAAGGGGCCTCCAACTACCCAGCCCCGCAGTATGTGTGGTGGCGTGAACTATGACCTCAAAGTCCAGCTGCCATGGGGTAGGTGCACTAGAGCTGCGCACCAAGGCCGTCCCCTTCATTTCGCGAGCTTCCAAAGCCCCACCGTTTATACTCTCCCAATATGTTTGGGTCAGTCCCCACACCTTCATTCCAAACAGGCCACATGTCGTCCTCACCGCGTCCTTCGCCATCAAGGCCGATTCCGGCCAGACTCTGTGCTTAGACATTTCGTCCTCCTTGGGCATTGCGCCCGGCTATGGTGTACTTTTAACTCATCACCCCGTTCCAAAGTCCCTCTGTATTCCACCTCCTTCTATGATCCTTTTCAAGAACGGCAAGACAACTGCTAAAATCTGCTCGTGCACCGCATCGATGGGTGCTGTAGCATCCAGGGTGGACCACTGGCCAAAGAATTTCGGTCCCCACTCAGCCATCTCAAGATAGCCTCGTCGCGTTTTCATGTGGAAGGCCAGCCCTTCGACGTCAAGGCGGTTAATCTCCGCCCCAGGCTCCCCAGCCCTCATTGCCGCCCACTTGCGATCTAGCCCCGTCTGCGAATCGATATCCAGATGAAGGACTAAGTTCGGTCGGAAGAACGTGCCACATGCCAGCCGGGTCAGCAACAAAACATCCTCGATCGGAATCCCGCGCCCGAAACATTGGTAGGCCATTGTCGAAGGCCAAAAACGATCGCAGATAACTATTGCTCCGGATGCTAGTGCAGGAGCAATGATTTCGGCAATGTGCTGACTCCGAGAGGCAGAGTAGAGAAGCAGCTCGGTCGGCTTGGCCATGTTCGTGTTTTCCATGTCGTGCAGCACAGCTCTAATCTGTTCTCCGATCGGCGTCCCTCCCGGCTCCCTAGTCAATATGACTTGGTAGCCCAAATCTTGCAGAGAGTGGAGAAGTAGCCTGCTCTGTGTCGACTTTCCTGGTCCGTCCGGGCCTTCAACAACTATGAACATCCCATCTAGAATGGTAATGTGCTCGTCCACCCTCCTTCCTCCTTTTCTCAGATAACAAAAAAGCCCTCTCGGGCAGTGTGTTCCCAGCCTAGCAAATTACAAATATATTGTGAAG
>CAZUPF010000008.1:21040-22286 GCA_964622035.1 uncultured Candidatus Saccharibacteria bacterium
CCCCCCCAACTCTTCCTAAAGTGCTAGCAATACACAGCAATATGTTAACATATTGTTGTGTGCAGTCCGTACCTAGTGGGGGAGAGCGTGGCAATTGCCGAGGGCGTTTGGTGGAGGGAGGTACCCAGACACGCCGGGGCGTAGACCTGCACTTGCTATACGCTTCTGCTTCTGTTAGAATCCTGCTTCCGAAAAAAGGAGATTAGAAAGGTAGTTTAGAAAAGGAGAGAATATGAGCGCGGTAGTTGTTAGATTAAGTGGTTCTAGCATCATCGGTACGACCTTCAGCTTATTCTCCAGAAATACGCGGCAGTGGGCCGAGAACAGCGGGTGGGATCGGATCGATCATCCCCGTCAAGAAATCGGCCCCGACACATGTGGTGGCGATCTGCTGCGGCTAATCACTACCATGGGGCAACCCAACCCTAGTAGCACCGATGTGCTTGTGGTTGGCGTTCCTGGGCCGGTAAACACTAGCCAAGATGTGCTCTACTGCCCCCAATTACCGGCCTTGGCTAAGGACGGTGGTAGTTTGTTGCGCTGCGGTCTTGGGAGAATGTGGTCTGGCCCAATTGTAATTGCCAACAACACCAATTTGCTCGCTGAGGCCGAACGCGCCCAGGGAGCGGCCCGGAGTTTATGCTCCACCCTGGTGGTAACGCTAGGGTCGGGTATTGGTGCCGCCTTCATTCTCGACGGCAGGGTCTACACCGGGAAAAGTGGCTTAGCGGGCGAGATAGGCCACATTGTCATTGATCCTGACGGGCCCCAATGCGAGTGCGGACAAAAGGGCTGCCTAGAACGGTATGTTTCCGGAGACGCGCTAATGTGGTTTGCTAAGGAGCGGAACATTGTCGTCGAAAAACCCTCGGAGTTGACAACTGTTCCGGAGGCGGAGGAGTTTGTTGCTCAGGCCCGCGAGTTGCTGGCTCAACAACTTTTCAATGTCATCAAACCCCTTGGCTTCCAGCAAATCCTTGTTGGAGGGATGTTGGCCGAATTATTCGGACCAAAACAGCTGGCACAAATCATCAACAGCATACGCGCGCCCTTCATGGATGACATCGGGGTTCGGCGCTGCCAGTTCAGTCCCGCCGAGGGTGTCCTTGTCGGTGGCGGCCAAATTGGACTCCGGTTGCAGGCGGAACTAGCTTCCCAGAAGCTACCCTCACCGTTACGCCTGACAACCCGATGAGAAAAACATGGCCCACCACAGAGGTGTTTCTTTAAACCTCGTGGTGGGCTT
>CAZUPF010000009.1:0-22085 GCA_964622035.1 uncultured Candidatus Saccharibacteria bacterium
CTAATTATCAAAAACCAGGTTTTGGATAAGAATTTTTATGTGATTATCTCTCATCGGGCGGTAACTCTGGCGTTTGAAAACCCGGTGGGGAAGTTACTACGGAAGCTCCGTGGGCAGTCAGCGGAGAAACTGACTATCTCGTCTACAGAGCTGGTTGAGAAGACGGTTCCCAAGATAGAGCCGAAGGTCGAGCATGTTGAAAAGCAGCTCGCGCGGATCGGGATCAACTCGAAGAGGCTAAACTCGGAGCAGCTAATCGAGTTGTTTCACGAACTTTACAATGCCCAAACCGAAATATGATATGGAAAAATTTGGCAAGCTTCTGAGGGAAGGAGTAGGTGTTCAGGATGTTATTGCTCCCGAATCCCTTGAGGTTGATTTTAATCACCTTCAGGTAGGGGACCGTTATTTTAGGACCCTTTTCGTTTCGGGCTATCCTCGATTTGTGAGTGCCAACTGGCTGGCCCCGATTATTAACTTTGACCGTTCTCTAGATATTGCCTTTTTCTATTATCCTGCGTCCTCTCAGGAAGTTCTTCTGAACCTGCGGAGGAAAATTGCCGAAATGGAGGCGACGATCACTTCCGATACCGAGAGGGGGCGGGTGGTTGACCCCGCGGTTCGGGCGGCTTTGGAAGATGCCCACACCCTCCAGGAGTACCTCACTAAAGGAATGGAGCGGTTTTTCAGGCTCTCATTTTACATTACTATTCCTGCCGACTCTTTGGCTGAGCTCGATCGGATTACTTCCGAAGTTCTTGGTATTTTGGGCTCTTTGATGATTACGGCAAAGAAGGCCACGCTGCGAATGGAGGCGGCCTTTAAGTCTACCATCCCCACCGGCAAAGACCGGTTGTACGTGACTCGGAACATGGATACCACTTCCCTGGCCACGACTTTCCCCTTTATCTCCTCGGAGCTAACGGCCAATAAAGGTGTTCTCTATGGAATAAACGAGCACAACGGTTCTCTGGTTGTCTTTGACCGTTTTAGTTTGGAAAACGCCAACGCGGTAATTTTTGGGAAATCGGGAAGCGGTAAGAGCTTTCTGGCCAAACTTGAGGTAATGCGGTCACTGATGTTTGATGGAGAGGTGATCGTTATTGATCCGGAGGAGGAGTACCGGCCCCTTTGCGAGGCTTTGGGGGGGCAGTACATTTCCTTCTCGATGAACGCCTCCTCTAAGATTAACCCCTTTGATCTGGGGGGAGTTGGTAAGACGACAGAGGATCGGTTGGGGAGTAAAATTCTTTCCTTGCATCGGCTGTTCCGTATTATTTTTGGGGAGTTGGACGGGGGGACGGAGGCGGTTTTGGACAAGGCGTTGATGAGCGTTTACCGGATGAGGGGGATTACCCCGGACCCGACGACGCAGATGAACGAGGCACCGTTAATGGAGGACCTTTACAAAGTTCTTTTAGGGATGGAGGAGCGGGAGGCTCAGGCGCTGGCGGAAAGAATGGAGCGCTATATCAAGGGGAGCTTAGCGGGTATTTTCGATCAGCGCTCAACAATTGATATCCAGAGCCGGCTGACCGTTTTCTCCACCAAAAATCTGGAGGACAAGCTACGGCCGGTAGCGATGTATATTATTTTGGACTTTATCTGGAATCGGGTGAGGGGCGATCTTAAGAAGCGCTTTTTAGTGGTTGATGAGGCGTGGTACTTGATGCGCTACAAGGACTCGGCCGAGTTTCTCTACTCGATTGCCAAAAGGGCCCGTAAATACTATCTTGGCCTGACGACCATTACTCAGGACACGGGGGATTTTCTGAGCTCGGGGTTTGGTAAGGCGATCATTGATAACTCGTCGATTGCCATTTTGATGAAGCAGCACCCCGCGGCGATTGACCAGGTTGGTGAGGTGTTCTACCTTTCCGAGGGGGAAAAGAGGCGGTTACTCTCAGGTGGGGTTGGGGAAGGCCTGTTTTTTGCGGGGTCGAACCATGTGGCTATTAGGGTTGTGGCCTCGGAGGAGGAGCACCAACTGATCACCACTAAACCGGAGGAGTTACTGAAGATGAGAGAGGAGAAGAAATGGAAGTGAAGCGATACATTCCAGGACTGCTCCTCATTTTAGCTCTTTTGGGGCTGGGTCTTTTCTGGTATTTTTCTAGCTTTTCCTTGGCGGAGGTAGTGACGGTTTCTCCCACTTCGGGCGAGGAGAGTGTTGCCCTTAGTCCCCAGGGGAAAGTCGTCTTTGATCGGCGGGTGCGGCGTGCTGAAGACTTAGCGCTAGTAGTCAGCCCGGCGGCGGAGGCGGCTCTCCGCTGGGGAGAGGGTGGAAAGAGCCTTGGTTTTTCGTTTGCGGAGGAGCTAGAGGCGGAGACTACCTACCAGATTTCGCTTAGCGGCCCAGGGATGGTGCCTTTTAGTTGGAGTTTTGAGACAGAGGGCCTAGTGTGGGATGGGGTCGGTAGTAGTGCCGCGGCCGCGGCTTGGGGAGAGTACGAGAGTAAGAATCCTCTGGTGAGTTATATGCCAGTGGTAACCGAGGCTTTTAAGATTTCGCGGTTGGGGGAGGGCGTGTTTAGGGTAACTCTCTACGCGGCGGATAAGGATTCCGCGAGGCGGGCGGTGGTGGATTGGTTTGGGGAGCACGGAGTCAATCCTGATACTCTGGAAATCGAGTGGGTGGAGTAGCAGTCACTTTAACCAGTCAGGGGGCGTGATGTATTGGAAGAGGAGATCTTCTAGACTCTCGTGGATTCCTGCGAGCGGGACGGCCCAGTTTCCCTCATAATCTTTTCCTTGGAAGGAAAAATTTAGTCTTCCGTTGGCAGCAGGGTTGTTGGTTTCGGCCTGTTCCTGAGCTTCTAGTGGAAGTAGGTTTCTAATGACGGCGGTCGATTTTTCAAAATAGTCGATGGCGTCGACTAGTTGGGTGTTGACATTTAGGTTCCGGGACCCCCGGGCCTTTACCGCTACTTGACAGAAAATCCCCCCGGCGTAGGTGGCGCATTCTCCGATAGAGATTGATGATTCGTACACTGTTTCACCCCCACCCTCGACGGAGATAGTTTCGCTTTTATCACTTAGTGTTTCGGCAAAACAGACGGGGGTTTGGGCTACCGGTTCAGGGGTCGGTGTGCAGCTGGCGGATTCTTGAATCACCTCCTGCCCGGGGACTTTGGCCAGCCAGCGCCAGAGACCAGTTTTAAGGACGGGGTCGTCGAAGGAGCGGCGCAACCCGTAAACGGGGGTACTAAAAGGGATCCCCGTGGCCCCACCGTCTCCCAGAGAGACTTGCAAATCTGCGGCCGAGTAATCCTTGCGGTAAGAGTCGATTACCTCGTATATCTTCATAGCATCCTCCGGTGGGGCAGCGCGAAGGAGGGGGCTGCCGGTGCTTTCGGTTCGGCAATCGCCGCAGCTGGCATCGGGGGAGAAGTCGGGGGAAAAACCGCCCGGATTTCCGGGCTCACACTCTGGCGGCCGCAGATTGTCGGGGCTGGCGTTAGCACAGCAGGGGAGGCAGACATACCATTTAGCTTCGGTTTCTGCAGGGCAGTTAGGGCTCTGGTGCGCGCCCTCGGTGCCGGTGCACCAGTCACTAACGCCATCTACCGCGGGGTCGCCAACGATGTGGTCGGTTTCAGTGTCTCCGTAGCCGATGTACCTACCGATATCTCCTTTGATGGCCGGGAGGGTCATCTTTTGCACTTTAAATTCGCCACTCCAGCCCCAGTCAAGCTCGTTTTCCAAATCAGCAATTGTGTTTTGAACTTGGCTGTAGTAGGGGTTGGGGGGGTCGTTTGTTTCTAGGGAGTGGGCATCGGCCCATTCTTGCGGGATGAGCAGATTACGGCTTTGGCTTTTTTGGACACTAGTACTGGTGGGACATGCGGCCCGTTCTGCTCCTTGGTACGGGTTCTCGCAGTCGTAGACAGCGTGCAACTCACGCGTCATAAGGGGGAGCACGGCCACTACTACTAGTCCGGAGAGGAGGCGACGATATCGCATTTTAGTACGGCGAGATGGCGAACTCCAGCAGATCGAGATCAAGAATCTGCCCTAAGGTGTTAAGAATTAACCAGCTGAGGACGACGACCAAGAGGCCTACGAAGGCGTAGGTAATAGTGTTTTGGGCGGACATGATCTGCTTCTCATCTCCGCTGGCAGTCATATATTTGAACCCGCCGATGAGGAGATATACAAAAGCGACCAGACCCCCTCCGGCCAGGGCCACTGACAGAATTTGGGCGAAGACAAACTCCAGATCCTTAAGCTTTGCTGGATCCCCTGCTTTAGCCGCCCACCCTGTCGGTGCCTGAGCCCAAGCAGGAGAAACCAACCAGCCACACGCTGTTGAGAGGAAGTTTAGAGCCATAACTTTTGCTGGTGGGACACCGGCTTACGGTGTTCCAACCGTCTGGGGAGCGGCTGGGAAGGTGATGCCGGAAATAATGCTGATTCCGAAAACCTTCTCCAGAATTGCCGCTACCGCATAGGAAGCAACGACGATGGCCAGACCGATAAAGGCGGCCGTCATCCTTTCTCGGGCCGCCTGAGCGGCCTCCTTATCACCCCCAGAGGTCACATACTGGAGCCCTCCTAGAATGATCATCAATAGAACGACCACGCCGGTGATCAAGAGGGCTATTTGAATTCCCGATGCCAAAAGCACACCGAGGTCGGGAAAGGGAGTTACCTCCTCCCCAATGGCGGAGATGTCAGCAGCGTAGGCGGTCCCAATTAGTAGATTTATTAGATTGAACAATACAGTTCACCTCCTCTCAAGGTCGGGGGAGGGTGATCCCTCCCAGAATGCGGACGCCGAAAACTATCTCAACAATTCTTGTTATTCCAAAGGCGGCAACTACCAGCACCAGGCCAATAGTGGCGTTAGTGAGGATGGCTTTCGCTTTGACAATTCCCTTCTCGTCTCCACCCGAGACTAAGTATTGTAACCCGCCGTATAGGAGGAACGCAAATAGTAGCAGGCCGGCGAGGATGGTGGCGGCCTGGACGCCACTGGAGACTAGCCGTCCGATATCAGAGAACGGCCACCCACCCAGGTGCTCGGTAATGTTACCGCCCGAGGCTCCGCCGTTATCATCGTCGCCCCCGCCGGTGCAGAAGCCAGCGGTCTCTCCGGTAACATAGTCGGCCTGGTATTCGGCGCAATACCTCCCGTCCTCAACGTAGTGGCACAGGGCTTTCCAGCCGGTGTAATTTCCGTCGGTGTCGCACCCTCCGGTGCCGTCTTTGTACCACCAATCTCCCGTTTCGCAGTAGTTAGTGGGCGAGGTTGGGCAGTGCGACCAGGCTCGGGCCTCTTTAGCTTGCAGGAGGCTGGCTAGAATAAGGAGGGTGGCGGTAGTTGCCAGAGTGTACGCTGTTTTTTTGGTTGTCACCTTTCGTTGAGTGATCATTTTTAAACAGTCGGCCAGGTGATTTGGAGAATGTTTATTCCTAAAACAACTTCAACCATTCTGATGATGGGGAAACTGGCAGCTAGAATTACTAAACCAATGACGGCGTTGGTGATCATGGCTTTAGCCTCAGTGACCCCCTTTTCGTCTCCGCCGGCGGTCATGAATCTCAAGGCGCCGAAGATTAGGTAGGCTAAGAGTAGAAGGCCGGAGACAATGTAGGCCGCCTGCCAAAAAGTGCCAATGTAGTTGGCCAGCGCCGAAACACCCTCGACGGTGACGAGGGGGTTGTCAATACTATCTCCTTGGGCAGCCATCGCGGCTGTAATAAAGTTTGTCATTTTCAGGGTTCGACTCTGGGCACCAATATACTCCACGGCGGTGTTAGTATCGGGATTCCGAGGACCTTGCCAACGATTGCAGCTACGGTTGTTGCCAGAACGACAATTAGTAGGCCAATGGCAGCATTAGTCATCATGTTTTTGGCCTTGGCGAGGGCTTTCTCATCCCCACCAGCGACTATATAGCTTACCCCGCCGAAGACTAGGTAGCTGACCAGCAATATTCCGGCGACCATCGTTGCCGCCCCGATGAAATTGGAAACCAGAACATTGAGCCCTGCCCCGCCTTCAGGGTAGCCGGGGGTGGCGGGGTTTTCGACTTCGATTTTGATGGGTGGATTAGGTTCGTAGCGCATAGTTTTTTGTTAGTTAGTCTCCTAGCCCGGTAGTCACCGGTCCGCGGAATACGGGGGTGAGAATACCCCCCTCAAAGCCGAGAACGCCACCGATGATCTGAGTGATTAAGACGGCAGCAACGACAATAATCAGCCCAATAGCGGCATTAGTCATAACACTTTTTGCCTTGGTAACTGCCTTTTCGTCTCCGCTGGCGATGGCGTAGCTGAAGCCTCCGTAAACGAGCAGTCCGAGAAGGGCAATCCCGGCTAGGTAGGTGACCAGCGCGATAACATTGCTGAGCAGGGTACCCAAGACATCACCAGTAGTGGCCCCCTCGTCAAAGAGGGTGCGAATAGCGGGTAAGGGGTGGCTTAGGGATGGAAAATAGTTGCGTGAACCCTGGGCGAAAGCTTGTTTGACGAAAAACATTGTTAGCCTCATGGGTTCAAGCGCCACCTCCCGGGCCGGTGAAGCGTAGTTGCAAAATACCAGTAAAGCCTAGAACAGTTTGGAGGATGGCGACGACAAACCACGCGCAGACAACAATAATCAAGCCGATGATAGCGTTGGTCATAATCGTCTTGGCCTTAGTGACCGCCTTCTCGTCTCCTCCGGCGATCATGTAGCTGAATCCGCCGTAAATGAGCAGCACGAAAAGGAGAAGACCGGCTCCGTAAGTGACGGCGGTGAGAACGACATCTAACAGGTTGGCTAGTCCCAAGGCCTCACCAGTGGTCTGATCGGGTTGGAAGACTGGAAAAGGATGTTTTAGGGTGCCAAAAAGAGTCAGCATTATGTTAGGGTGTTGGGCCTGGAAAACTAAGGTCGAAGATATTCGGGAATCCGAGAATTCTGCCGAAGATCTGGACAATAAAGTAGGCACAAACAATGACGATCACCCCAATACCGGCGTTGGTCATGATTGCCTTGGCTTTGGTGACTGCCTTCTCATCCCCGCTAGCGGTCATGAACATGAGCCCGCCGTAAACAAGGTAGAGAAAAAGAAGCACTCCGGCAGCGATGGTAATGCCATTAATGACGTTGTTTAGTAGGTTGCCTAAACCGGCATCCCCGGCGGGCTCGTAGGCGGTTGGGTTTTTCAAATTGAGTGTATAAGAAGTGGCCATCTCGGTTACGGTCCGGTAAAGGTTGGTTTAAGGATATTAATTCCAAGAATTGTTTCCAGGATTCGAGCGATAAAGTATGAGGTGGCGATGATAACCAGGCCAATCAGGGCATTGGTGATGGTTTTTCTCGCCTTGTCCACCGCCTTCTCATCCCCACTGGCGCTCATATACATGATCCCACCGTAAACAAGGTAGAGAAAAAGAAGCAGGCCGGCCCCAGTTAGGGCGGCGGAGATAACATTGTTTAGGAAGTCGCCCAAACCCCCAGCCCCGTAGCCGGTGCCGTAGGGCTGCGCAACCTGTCCAAGGGCCATTTGACACTTGTCAGTACCTTTGTCGCAGAGCAGTCCGGTATTGCACGGTGGGTCGCTCGCTTTGCCACAGGCATCACCTACATCTTGGCCGTAGGCCGAGCGGATACCGGTAGTACCCAGTGCTATTAGGGTAACGGCGAGGGTGATGATTACTTTTTGAGATAGCTTTCTCATTTTAAGGGGTTCCTCCTACAATGGGAATTCCGAAAATAATTTCTACGATGCGCATAATCCACCATGAGGAGAAGATGACAATTAGACCAATGATAGCATTGGTGAGCGTCGCTTTGGCCCCAGTAACTGCCTTCTCATCCCCACCGGAAGTGAGGTACTTGAACCCACCAAGGATAAGGTACAGCAAAGTTAGCAGCCCGGCGCCGATAAAGATATTGGGAAGTAGCGTGCCAAAAACAGCTCCGATGTTATCGAACTCGGTGGGGCTATCGATTGTATAGGCGTAGGCGGGTTTGATCATCTCTACTACTGGGGGAGCTCCAAGTCCCCTCCGGAGTCTTTCCACCCCGGTAACTGCAGTATATCATAACCGATAAATTTCATGACGAAAACAGCCAGCACAACCAGTAGTAGGCCAGAGATAGCGCGAGTAACGGTCCCTTTCGCGGCATCGAAGGCCTTCGGGTCTCCCTGCGTGGTGATGATTTTTATTCCGCCAGATACTAGAAGGAGGAGAGCTACTCCCCCGGCAATTTTGGTGGTTATCGAGAGGAAGTCGGCTATAAGGCCCTGTGGGGCAGTGCTGAAGATTCCTAACCCAGTGGGGATTGCTTGCTTGATAATATGAGTCCAAACAGTTGGATCGCAGCAAACTTCGTAAACGGGTGCTCCGCCAACGGTTTTGTCTGCTCTGCCGCTACGGGCACAGTTACTAGTAAAATGCCCCCCGTGCTCAATCCAGTACTGCTCGGTGGCGTTGGGATTACCCGCAGGAGGGCATGCCGCCTGGGCGGGGCGAGTCGTGGCCAGCGCAGTAATCACTATTGTGGTTGAAAAGATAAGAGTTAAGGAGAGTTTCTTCATCGGGATTAGTTGGCGAAAGTGCTATAATTTTTTCTGATCATGTCCTTGCCCAGCCCTAGGAAAATAGCTACAACTTTCCTCGTCATCCTAGCAGCCTTCTTTTTGACTGTCAATCCCAGCTTGCCCATTGCCACCACCTACGCCGAAGATGATGATAAGGCGTTGGATAGCAAGATTGCGGTGAAGGGGAGTATTGAAGAGGCTCTCTCGGAAGTTGAGGACCAGATTGGTAAGCTGAACGAGACAACCAAGAATTTGGAAGGTAAGCTGTATTTAACCCAGAAGGATTTGGACGAGACTGCGGCCCAAGCGCAGATCCTCTCGGGACAGATCGACGCTTTGGCCATTCGCATTTCTGGAATGAGAGAGGATCTTGCGGCTAAGGAGGCCTTGCGGAATTGGTTCGTGCGTAAGCTTTACAAGGAACAGCGCTCCCCGTCTTGGGAGATCTTCCTTAAGGGGGAGGCGCTGGCGCAGCTCTCGCGGGCTCTGGTCTACCAATCGTTGACTATTGCGGATCTTAAGGGGAAGATCGGCGGCCTTAACAGCGATATTACGGGGGCGGAGACCGACAGAATACGCCTGGCCGAAACGAAAACGGCTTTGGATCGGGAGGTGGCCCGTATTGCGGTGTTGAAGGTAAATCTAGCCCAGCAGAAAACGGCGGCAGAGGCTGAGGCTCGGCGGGCTGCCCAGCAGAGAGACGCCCTTTCGAGCGAGCTTTTGGCAATCTCAGCGGAAATTCGGGATCTGGTGCGAGCTAAGCTGGCGGCGACGGCGGAAGACACTTCGGTTGGTGATACCGAGCCGCTGCGGCAGACGGTGCCCGATCCGCCCTTCTCTCCCGCTTACGCTGTTTATTCTCGTGGGTATCCGCACCGGGTGGGAATGAACCAATATGGGGCTTACGGTCGGGCCAAAGCGGGACAAAGCTACGAGGAGATTCTTAGGGCCTATTACGACGAGGTGGGGATTGAGGACTACGACTGCCCGGACAGGATAACAATCAGGGGATCTTTTGGGGAAAGGGAGATTGATTTTGAGGATGAGTACCTGCGGGGGATTGCCGAGATGCCTAGTTCTTGGGGGAGTGATGGGATGGAGGCTCTCAAGGCTCAGGCGATTGCCGCCCGCTCTTATGCTTTGGCGTACACGCGCAACGGGGAAGGCTCTATCTGTATCACCCAAAGCTGTCAGGTTTGGAATGAGGGGAAAGTGAGTAGTGGGCAAGCGGCCAGCTGGCACCAGGCGGTGGAGGAGACGCGGGGTAAGGTTATTACCCACGGTGGGGAGCCTATTAAAGCTTGGTATGCGTCCACCGCCGGAGGAGCGACCCGGCTGCCGACCGATTTTGATGTTAAGTGGAACTCTAATCCTCCTCATGTAAAAAGAATTATTGATAATCCGGAAGGGAACCTTTCCCACTGGGCCGACTCTTACGATAAAGATTCCCCTTGGTTCTACAAAGCCTGGTACAGCGCCTCCCATGATGGGCATCCCTGGCTTACTGAGGAGGAGATGCAGGACCTGCTGAACGCCTCTTTACTGCTGGAAGAGGATGGGGATTTGGAGGCCGACTTGGCACAGGAGGAGCCAGTGGTTAGTTCCCACGCGGGATGGGGTAAGGAGCGGGTACGAGAGGAGTTGGTGGAGAGGAACATCGAGCCGGTGGGGGAAATTGAGGAAATAATTTGTGCTGACAGTTCCGAAGGTTATACCCACACGGTGACGGTTATTTCGGAGAACTACTCTGGAGGGAAAGATGTTGATGGTAAGACCTTTCGGAAGATCTTTGTCATCCGTTCGCCGGGATATTTAGCTTTGTGGAGCTCGCTTTATGATATTGTGCGGAAATAGAGAATGAAAGAGCGCTTAATCTTAGGGGCAGTAATTTTTCTGGGCCAGATATTTTTAAATTCGGTGGCGGCTGATGCTGTTGCGGCCTATTCGGTGGAACCGTTGGGTATAGCGGCAACACCCGCTCGGGAGTTTTTAAGTTTTGTGATGAGTCCGGTTACTGCTTCCCAGTTCGAACTCCGTTTGGAGAGCGTTTCCGAGCCGGTTCCGTTTGCGGTGGAGTATCGCGATGATGCGGAGATGGAGTGGGGTCAGGAGCAGCTTGTTCGGGAGGGAAAAGATGGCGAAAGAACGAGGTCCTACCAAATTACTTCTTGGGGTGGGAAGGAGATTGCTCGAAAGCTGGTTACCGACGAGCTAGTTCCGCCGGAGGCGGAAGTTGTCTTGCGGGGGACCAAAATTATTTGGCGGGAGGTGCCGGGGGAGGGTTACCAGTATTGGGCCAAGCTGCGGGTTTGGGCGACCTCCTATGATGGGAATTGTGTGGGCTGTCGGGGGCTGACCTACTCGGGAACTTTGGTGAGGCAGGGGGTTTGCGCTGTCGACCCTCGAGTGATTCCCTTGGGGACTAATTTCTATGTTTCGGGGTATGGGCTCTGCCGGGCGGAGGATATTGGTGGGGGTATTAAGGGTAACAAGGTTGATCTTGGGTTTGAGGATGTGCGGTACGGCTTCTGGTCGGCGCGCTATACGGATGTTTACCTTCTTGAGTAATGCTGGGCTTGACACCGCCTCCCGTCTCTAGGATAATGAGGTTGTGGAACTTCGCGAGGCTTTTGAGTTTCTGAGAAAATACCGGCGGGTTGTTCTCTTCCTCTCTCTTGTTGTTGGTTTGGGCGTTCTTCTCGTCTCCCTGTGGCTTCCGACGACTTACGATGCCACTCTCACTCTCTACATAAGGCGGGCAGCGCAACCGTTGAGTTCTGAGTTTTACAACTTTGATGGCTACTATAGTCAGCAAGCGGCAGAGAGGTATACGGACACTGTTGTGGGTCTCTTGGAGGATAGGGGGACGGTTCGGGGGGTGGTGGGCTCGGTAGGGCTGTCCACAGACCAGCGAAGTCTAAAGAAACTCCTGCGGTCGATCGCAGTTACGAAAACGGCGCCCCAGCTTATCGAGCTTCGCGTGCGCCGGTCTTCTTCTGAGGAGGCCCAGCAGTTGGCGGGTACTCTGGCGCGGGAAGTAGCGGAGAAGGTTCAGGCACTTAATGAGATGGGGGACCAGGCGTTGTCTTTAGGTCTGTTGAATGCCGAACCGATCGTCGAGGAGCGCCGACCCCTACCGGCCTTAAATACTGTGGTCGGATTCCTGTCCGGTTTTTTGCTCTCTATTCTCGTAAGCGCGCTTTGGGAATATCTTCAGGGTAGCTAGGCCTGGGCGGAGGAAAGGGCTTGGTTGAGGAGCGCGTCAGCTTCCGTATTCTCCTCACGTGGAATGTGTTTGAGTTCTACCTCGGTATTTTTCAGTTGCCCAAGTTCTTTTTGCGCCTCGAAAACGAGCTTCCGTAGGTGGGCCTTTTTTATTTTGAAACTGCCGTTCAACTGGTTCACTACCAGTGAGCTATCGAGAAAGCAGACGAGCTTCTCCGGATTGTGTTGGTGAACTAATTTTAAACCCTCGATGAGGGCGCGGTATTCGGCCTCGTTGTTCGTCGCTTCGCCAATCGTCCGTCCCTCTTGTGCTAAAACTTGCCCCTCTGGCGTCTTGAGGACCATGCCAATTCCTGCTGGGCCAGGGTTTCCGCGGGACCCGCCATCGGTGTAGAGGTGGAGAACTGTCATCGTGGGCATCATAGCACTGGGGAGCGCCCCTTGACAACAGGCGCTCCAGCATTTATTATTGTTGCAGATTTCAAACGGGCCGCCCTGTCCATCGGTGGTTTAGCTGAAATCTTTTTATCTGCCTCTATTCCTGATGACTATCAAACCACTCGCCGACAACATTTTGATTGAGCCGTTGGATCGGGAGGAAAGAACCCCCTCGGGGATTCTTATTCCGGACACGGCCAAGGAAAAACCGCAAGAGGGTAAGATTGTTGCCGTTGGTCCGGGTCGGGAGGAGGAGGGGAAGCTCGTTAAGACTGCGGTGAAGATTGGCGACCGAGTTATTTATAAAAAGTGGGGCGGCAATGAGGTGAAGGTTGAGGGTAAGGATATGCTGTTGGTGAAAGAGGAAGATATTTTGGCCGTTATTGCATAATTATGGCTAAGCAAATCGTTTACGCCGAAGAGGCGCGAAACAGACTAAAAGCAGGGGTTGATAAGCTGGCTCAGGCGGTGACAACCACTCTGGGGCCGAAGGGGCGCAATGTGGCCTTGGCCAAGAGTTGGGGTGCCCCAACTGTTACCCACGATGGGGTGACCGTAGCTAAAGATGTGGAGCTGGCTGATCCCTTTGAAAACATGGGAGCTAGCCTCGCTCGTGAGGCGGCTTCCAAGACTAATGATGTGGCTGGTGATGGGACGACCACAGCCGTTCTTTTGGCCCAGAATATTGTTGCTGAGGGGTTGAAGAACATTACCGCGGGAGCTAACCCGATGGTTATGCGTCGGGGAATTGAGGATGCGGTTGCGGTGATTGTTTCGGAATTGAAGGCCCTCTCCAAGGGTGTTTCTACCCGGGAGGAGAAGGCGCAGGTAGCGACCATTGCCGCCGGCGACTCGCGCATTGGCGAGAAGATTGCTGATGCTTTGGAAAAGGTGGGCGACAGTGGGGTGGTGACGGTAGAAGAGGGTCGCGGGCTGGAGCTAGAGGTGGAGTACAAAGAAGGGATGCAGCTTGGTAAGGGCTATTCTTCGCCGTACTTCATTACCGACTCGGAGAGGATGGAGGCGGTGATTGAAGACCCCCGCATTTTGATTACTGACAAAAAGATCTCCTCGCTGAGCGACCTTCTGCCGATGCTCGAGAACCTGATCAAGGTTACCAAGAGTTTGGTTATTATCGCTGATGATGTGGATGGTGAGGCGCTGGCCACTCTGGTGGTTAATAAACTGCGTGGCACTTTCAACGTGCTGGCGGTCAAGGCACCGGGGTTTGGTGATAGTAAGAAGGCGCTGCTTTCAGATATTGCCGTTTTGACCGGTGGGGAGTTGATCTCTGAAGATACCGGACGTGGTCTAGAATCGGTGACGGTGGAGGATTTAGGCCGGGCGGACCGGGTGGCGGCGGACAAGGACGAGACGACCATCGTCGGCGGTAAGGGAGATAAGCAGAATCTTGAGGCCCGAATTGCTCAGCTGAGAAAGCAGATTGAGGATGCGACCTCCGACTTTGACCGTGAGAAGCTGGAGGAGCGGGTAGCTAAACTTTCGGGCGGGGTGGCGGTGCTGATGGTTGGAGCGGCGACCGAGACGGAGCTGAAGGAGCGGAAGTATCGGGTGGAGGATGCGGTCAATGCGACCAGGGCGGCTCTGGAAGAAGGGATCGTTCCTGGAGGCGGGGTAGCTCTTTTGCGGGCGCGCAAAGCTTTGGCGGGTAAGATTGACGGGGCGGGAGATGGAACACTAGGTGCGCGCATTGTTTATAAGGCACTCGAGGCCCCCTTGCGCAAGATCGTCGGGAACGCTGGGGTGGATGCCGGTTGGGTTCTTCGGGAGGTTGAGAAAAAGGATGGCGATTACGGTTACGATGTGGCGGCACTGGAGTTTGGGAAGATGTACGAGCGGGGGGTTACCGATCCGGCGAAGGTGACACGCTCGGCACTGCAGAATGCGGCTTCGGTAGCGCTGATGATTTTGACCACCGAGGCTCTGGTGGCTGATGAACCGAAGGACGAGACGGCAGCACCCGCGGCGCCAGCAATGCCTGGCGGTATGGGCATGGGCATGGGAATGTAACTCCTTTATAATATATGTGCGCTGGGGTTACGCTAATCCGCCATCGGGCGGATTTTTGTTTGGCCCTTTACAGTGGCCCATAACTTGAAAGAAGAGCTCAAATTTGCTATAATGGTAGTTCGGAAGGCTTGGGAATGGGCACTTATACAGCTGGCTAAAAGAGTCAGCGGAAGGAGATGAGCGGTGAAGAAATTGACCGGTGGAGGGAAGGCAGGCAGAGGATGGAGGATATTTGGGAAAACGGTTCTCTCCATCCTTGTAGTGTTGCTCCTCCTAGCGGGCTGTTTTGGTTTGGGATTCCCGGCGGAAGCCGCCGGTCCCCAGACGCGTGGCGCGCGGTTGGCGTTCTTCCGAGAAGGCGAGCTGTACGACCTCCCGGGGTATGGGGAGGAGTACCCGGTTTTCTCGGTGGAAACCACTACCGCTACCCCAGAGCGTGTGGTCCGCTACCTGGAAGTTGCTGGTAGTGAGCCCCGGGCCCTGCAGGTGGCGGATAACGTTGAGGTTCGTCTCTGCTGGGAGGAGCAAGTCTGCACCCGCTTCCTTTTTTGGAAGAGCTGCTCTTGGGAGCAGCGCCAGCAGACCTTGATCTTTCCCCGCGTTCCCCACTCCTCGCCAGAGGATCGGGAGTTTGGCCCCCGCCAGGCTGACTCACGACCACCTTCGGATGGGGAGCATGTTGTCCAGGAGAGGGAGACCCTGTGGGGGATCGCTCTTCGGTACAACATAAATGTATGGGATCTGGCCCTAATCAATGGGCTAGAGCATCCCTACACGATCTATCCGGGGGGCGTCATTAAGCTCTATTGATAGTGCCGTTCCCCCAAGGGGGTATTCTCGATTCATCGAGAGTGCCCCCTTCGTTCTTTTTGGGGGTGACCTAGCCCCTAAGGATATAGTGAATTAGACCTCGGAGGTCTAGAGAGGTTGTCGGGCGGTGGTTCTGGGAGGATTGGCTATTTCTTGAAAAGGAGCCAGTTGCTTGCTTTGAACTTGGTGGGGTGGATGAGAATATAAGTTCCTATTAGTATATTTCCCTGAAGAGTAAATTCGTAGCGATCTTCCTCGCGATTTAGGAGCTCAAAAGTTCCCGTATCCCAGATCTCGACTGTCCCTGCCCCATACTCCCCCTCGGGAATTTCGCCCGCAAAATCCAGGTAGGCCACGGGATGATCTTCGGTGGTGACGGCCAGTCTCTTAATACCTTTCTCGGTAGGTACTCCTTTGGGTACGGCCCAGGATTTTAGAACGATTTCTCCGCCGGAAACAGTTTCGGGTAATTCTAAGCGAAAGTCGTAGTGGAGGGTGGAGGCGGCGTGTTTTTGAACCACAAAACGGTTTTGGCCTTCTTTAGTAACTCCTCCCTCCGGCTCTGGAGTTTGGGTAAACTTTCTTTTGGCGCAGTACTCCTTTAAGCTCACGGATTTATTTTAACAGAAAACCCCCTCGCCTCTGGCGGGGGGTTTTCTTTCATAGCTAGACTAGCCAAACAAGATCGCTTATTTGGTCTTGATGGTGATCTTCTTTGGTTTTTCCTCTTCGGCTTTGGGAATCGTGATTCGGACTAGGCCGTCTTCCATTTCCGCTTCCGCTTTGTCCCACTGACCGCGGTAAGGCAGTGATGAGGAATAGTAAAAGGCGCGTTTAGCCTGTTTACAGTAATACCTTTTGCCCTTTTCCTCCTCTTCCGTTTCCTCAACCTCGCCTTTAATGCGGACAACACCACCCTCAACGGTGATGTCTAGTTTGTCTTTGGGAATGCCGGGAACTTGGGCCTCGACAACAATCTTATCCTCAGTTTCGTAAACATTAAGCCCGCCCTCGACCTCCCTCTCTGGCCAGTCCCAATCTTCAAAGAGGCTTGGCCAGGGTCGGAGAAGTGGTTGCCATTTAACAATTGCCATTTTACTAAATCACCCCCTTTCAGGCAGCTTCTGTCAGTCTACTAGGCGGAGTGCTAGTTGTCAATAATCTCTGTTTGTGCTACTTTAGCTCTAATGACGGGGCGAATTAGAAAACTACTAATCTCCTTGGCCCTGCCGTTTCTTCTGGTCGTTGGTTATCTGGGGTGGCGGTTTGTGTCCAGTAGCGAAGCGGCTAAAGCGGCGCTGTCCCTTAATTTGCAGGGGGATCCGCAGGAGGTGCTGTTGGGGGGCGAGGTGGTCGGTACAACACCATTCTTTTCGCGCACTCTGGCTGCTGGTAATTGGGAGATTCGGGTGGCCAGCTGGTCGGCGCGCCTGGCGCTCACGCCGGGGACGCTGACCGCCGTTAACCTCGACTTGGGCCCCAATGCGTTTCTTTCCAAAGAGGAGGTGCTTTGGTTAGAGGAGAGCGAGGAGACGCGGGTGGCGATAACTACTAGCCCCGAGGGCGCTGAGGTGCGTCTTGATGGTCAGAGTTATGGTATCTCCCCTCTGTCCCTGCCCATCTCTTCGGGAACGTATGAGCTAGCGGTGTCTCGTGAGGGTTATGAGGGGGTAAACCTTAAGATTCAGGTGCAGCCGGGATACAAGCTTAACGCGTGGTTTAAACTGCGTGGCCGTCCGGTCCCTGAGGAGATCGTGCCGCTGGCCCCCGAGGGCTGGGGATGGGTGGGGGAGTCCGATGTCCTCACTTTGGTAGATCTCTCTTCCGCAGATCCCCAGCTTACGGGCAACACTGCTTTGTGGGCTGCGGGGGCGTCTCTTTGGTTCTCTCAGCATCCGGATATTGATGGAGTGGATTACTTTCTAGACCCTGCGGGTAGGTTTCTAGATGGCGAGGGCCAGGTGGTTCAGGTTGAGCCCGCCTCGCGCAAGCTGCGCTTTGGTTATTTGGGAACAATTGGAGCGGGCGGCGTTTCCGAGGAGGCCAAGGTCGCACTTTCCGACTTTCTCGGTGCGGGTGGTCAGGGGGTGGCCGGGTCAACAGTGGAGATCCTTCCTACAGGAACTGGTTTTCTCCGAGTTCGCTCCGGGTCCGGAACAGCCCACCCCGAAATTACCAGAGTTCATCCCGGAGAAAAATATCCTCTTCTGGAGGAAGTTTCTGGCTGGTATAGGATCCGTTTGGTGGATCAGACAGAGGGGTGGATTTCGGGAAGATACGCCAAGAAGTTGTAACCTCCAGTAGGTCCTCAGGCATCTCCGCTAAGAATCGGGAGGGTTCCCGCCAAGAGCGGTCTCCAAAGAGAAGTCTCTTTTGAGCATAGGTTAGGTGGAGCTCTTTTTGAGCTCGGGTCATTCCTACGTAACACAGCCGTCGCTCCTCCTCTAGTCCGTGGGTATCCATCATCGAGTGTGCGTGGGGGAACAGCCCCTCTTCCATCCCGGTAATAAAGACCACTGGGAACTCTAGACCCTTAGCGGCGTGGAGAGTTATGAGGGTAACTGCGGGTCCGTTAGCTGCCCCTCGCCCCCCGCCAACCACTCCTTGGGGGGTGTAGCCGTTTTGGACAAGAGCCACGCTCTGTAGAAAATCCTTCAGGGTGGTAAACTCGGCGGCGACAGAGCGCAGCTCCTTAACGTTCTCCACGCGGTCTATATTTTCCTCGGAGCGGTCGCCGAGCCACTGGAGGTACCCGGTTTTTTTCAAAATCTCATCCATCATTGCTAGTGGGGGTAGGGTGCTCCTTTGGGCAGTGAGCTTTTCGAGGGAAAACTCGAATACCGCGGCCGCATCCTCCACTTGCCAACCGCGGTCGCGAAGGCTGGCTTGTGCTTTTTTGCCGACTCTCCTGGGAGGAACATTAATTATTCTTTCCAGGCTTAGGCGGTCGTGGGGATTGGCGATAATTCGCAGATAGGAGAGGATATCTTTGACCTCCCGCCGCTCGTAAAATTTTACCCCACCGACGAGCTGGTAAGGAATTCCCTCCCGGATAAGCGCCTCTTCGAGGACACGGGATTGGGCGTTGGTGCGGTAGAGTACGGCGTAGGAGCTGAGGGCTGTGCCCCCCTTCACCCTTTCCACAATGTACGCCGCCTCGTCCTTCTCGTTAGCGGCTTGGTAAACTTTGATTTTCTTTCCAGGAGAGTTTTTTGTCCAGAGGTTGAGAGCGATATGGGTGCGGTTGTGCTCAATGACTTTTTTGGCGGCGGCGATGATCTTTTGAGTTGAGCGGTAGTTTTGCTCGAGATGGAAGACCTTGGTCCCTGGCCAGTCCTCTTGGAAGTTGAGGATGTTGCGAAAGTCGGCCCCCCGCCAGCCATAGATTGCTTGGGACACATCCCCTACAACGCAAAGGTTTTTGTATTTACTCGCAAGGGTCTTGACGAGGGTGTACTGGGCGCGGTTGGTATCTTGATACTCGTCAACCAGAATGTAGCGGAAGCGGTCCTGCCACTTCTTCAGGATTTCGGGTCGCCGCTCAAACAGCTTAACCGTTTTAAAGATTAGATCACCAAAGTCCAGCGCATCGTTTTCGGTGAGGGTCTTTTGGTATTTGGGGTAAATCTTGGCCACCCGCTCTTGGAAATATCCGTGGGCGAAGTTTTGGAAGCTGGTGGCATCAACAAGCTCATGCTTGGCCCCCCCGATTGTTCCCAACACTGCTCCGGGACGAGCATCTTTCTCGGGGATGCGGAGCTCAGCGAGGAGTTTTTTGATTATTTTCTTGGAATCGCCATCATCGTAGATGGTGAAATTGGAGGGGACACCAATCTCCTTCCCATCGTACCTCAAAATTCGGGCGCAGATGGCGTGGAAGGTGCCGATCCAGGGGGTAGTTGATAGCTTCTCGACTCGTTCTTTCATCTCACTTGCGGCTTTGTTTGTGAAGGTTACTCCTAGGATGCAGTCGGGTGTGATCCCTTTCTCCTCGATGAGGTAGGAAATTTTGTGGACGAGGCAGCGGGTTTTGCCCGATCCCGGCCCGGCGATAATAAGAATTGGCCCCTCGGTACAGCAAACGGCCTCTTGTTGGGCGCTATTAAGTTCTTTGGGTAGTTTCATGGCGGGGACAGTTTATCATGTGTGTGTTTGGTGGCTAGACTCTCTGTGCTATTATTCTTCTTGAGATGTTGAAGTTAGCGATCAACGGTTTTGGTCGGATTGGGCGTGCCGCTTTTCGTGCTGCACAGCGGGACCCAGCTGTCTTGGGGGAACGCCTGCGACCGTCCTTGCGGTTAGATACCTCTGGGGTGGAGGTTGTGGCGGTCAACGATCTGGCGGCCGGGGAAACGCTGGTCAATCTGCTTAAATACGATTCTGTTTATGGCCTGGCCTCGGCTAATATCTCTGCGGACGAATCTCAACTAGTTGCTAGTGCTGGCCGGGTAAAGCTTTTTCGAGAAGCAGAGCCCGCCAATCTGCCTTGGGGTAAGTTGGGTGTTGATGTAGTGCTGGAGTGCTCTGGCGCTTTTGCCGATTTTGAGAAGGCGCAAGCGCATCTTGCGGCGGGGGCGAAGCGGGTAATTATTTCCGCCAATGCCAAGGGTGACGGGCCCACCGTTGTTCTCGGGACGGAATCGGTTGAACAGTCGGGCCCGTCTCGCCTTCGGCTCGCCGAGGCGGGCGGCTTGATGGCCGAGCAGTCTGTTTTTTCGATGGCCTCGTGTACTACTAATTGCATCGCTCCGGTAATGCAGATCCTCAAAGACGCGTTTGGCGTTGAAAAGTCTTTAATGACGACCGTTCATGCCTACACCTCGACCCAGAATCTTGTTGATGGGCCGAGCAAGGATCCGCGTCGGGCCCGGGCGGCAGCGCTGAACATGCTTCCGACGACCACCGGGGCGGCTAAGGCGGCCTGCCGGGTCGTGCCTGCCCTGGCCGAGAGATTTGACGGCATCGCGGTGCGGGTGCCCGTTGCCTGCGGCTCTCTTTCAGATATCACTGTGCTTTTGGAAAAAGAGGCTAGTGCGGAGGACGTTAATCAAGCGTTTGCGGACGCGGCTGTGGCAGAGACGTATCGGGGAATCATTGAGTATTCCGAAGCGCCGCTGGTTTCCACAGACATCATTGGCAACCCCCATTCGGCGGTGGTTGATGCCCCGTTTACACGAGTAGTCGGTGGAAATCTAGTGAAGGTTCTCGCTTGGTACGATAACGAGTGGGCTTACGGGTGTCGTTTGGTGGAATTAGCGCAAATAATTGGAAAGGGGGTGGCGTAATTTCATGTTTGATCTTTCAGGAAAAGCAGCGATCGTTACTGGTGCCCGTCGGGGTATCGGTAAGGGGATTGCCTTAGCACTAGCGGAGCACGGGGCGGATGTTTTGATTTCTGATATTGATCTGGCTGATTGCGAAGCAACTTGTGCTGAGATTGCCGCAGCGACCGGGCGCAAATGCGTCCCTTTCGAATGCGATGTAACCCAGAAGGCGGAAGTCGAGGCGATGGTGGTTAAGGCGGTGGAGGAGTTTGGCAAACTGGATATTCTCGTCAACAACGCTGGGATTTACCAGCCCAAGCCTTTTCTCGACTTGACTGAGGAGGAGTGGTCACAGACGATTGATATTAACCTCAAGGGACAATTCTTGTGTGCGCAGGCAGCGGCGCGGGAGATGGCGAAAAATAAGTGGGGGCGGATTATTAATATTGCCTCCATTGCTTCCGGTCAGGCGGGGGTGGGGGTTCTTGCTTCGGCTCACTACTGTGCTTCCAAGGGCGGGATTACGGGGATGACCGAGGCTTTGGCTCTCGAGCTGGGGCCGCTGGGGATTCGGGCTAACGCTATCGGTCCGGGGGCGATTGATACGCCGATGGCTGCCTCTCTGCATGAAAATGAGCAGGTGATGCAAGCGACCTTGGCGCAAATTCCGGCCGGGCGTATTGGCCAACCGCAAGATATCGGGGCGGCGGCAGTTTACTTAGCTTCCGATGAGGCGGACTACACCAACGGCGTGGTGCTTTTCGTCGATGGTGGTTGGTTGGCGGGTTGACGGTTTGAACGTGTTTTGATAACATGTACCCGTATGTAGTAAAGGCGATGATCCCGCCGACACGGGGGAGCCGAGGGAAGAAACCCTGAACTTGTTGAAGGGGAATAGAACCCTCCGGGAGCGCCCGTTATAGTGCGAGGCTGTGCGAGCAGCTAGTGAGTTCTGGCCGGCGATGGCTGGATAAAGCAAGGTGGTACCGCGTGAAAACGCCCTTGTAAGTTCATCAGGTATTGACTTGGTGAGTTTGCTGGGGCGTTTTGCTGTCCCGCGTATAGAAAACTATGGAAAGCCTCTTAGTACAAAAACTAAAAGAAAAAGTTGGTGCTGAGGTTAAGCTTCAGGGCTGGGTCAACACCATTCGGGACCAAGGCGCAATCAAATTCCTTCTTCTAAGGGATAGGAATGGGATGGTGCAGGTGGTAATTACGGGGAAAGCTCCAGAAGCTTTTGGGGTTGCCAAAGAGCTGAGCTTGGAATCGGTGGTTGAGATTGTGGGGGTTGTTAGAGAGGAAGAGCAGGCGCCGGATGGCTTTGAAGTAGTAGCTCGGAAGATTAGGGTTTTGTCTGCTGCAGTTCCAGGCCTTCCGATACCCGTAGTTGAAAAAGGTACCGGAGAGTCGGTGCGTGAAAAGCGGCTTGACTGGCGCTGGCTCGATCTCAGAAAGCCCGAAAAGAGACTCATTTTCGAGGTTTGGACGGTAATGGAGCATGCTTTCAGGGAACATTTAATAAGTCGTGGCTTTATCGAAATCCACTCACCAAAGTTAATGAGTTCTGCCAGCGAGACGGGCTCAGAGCTTTTCGAAGTCCAATACTTCGACCGTGTGGCTTATCTAGCCCAGTCGCCACAGTTTTATAAGCAGATGGCGATGGCGGCTGGTTTTGAGAATGTTTTTGAAGTAGGACCCGTCTTTCGGGCTAATCCCTCACACACTGCGCGGCACGATACCGAGTTTACGATGTACGATTTCGAAATGTCTTTCATCGAAT
>CAZUPF010000010.1:0-20535 GCA_964622035.1 uncultured Candidatus Saccharibacteria bacterium
CGGAACAGCAATTGAACTGACGGCTGCGGCAATCAAAACAGCAGTCGCCGCCATCCCCGCACTGTCGGTTGGCGGCGTCATAGGCATACTAGGCCTCGCTATGTTCATCGGCATCACCGCCTTCTCTATATTCCTTCAAGTTGAGAGTTTTAAAAGATGGACCGGTCCGGGAGAGTCCCGCTACCTCAGCCTGGTAAAGAAGGTCGACAAAACCGACGGAGCCGCTGCGGGAGATATTCTCACCTATACCATAGAGTACCAGACGAAGGACACCCCTGTCGAAAATATAATCTTGGAAGATAGAATTCACAGTCACGCCGACCATACCATCGGCGGAGCAGTAGTAAAACGAGAGCGGTTTATCGACCGATCCTACGGAGACGAGGGTTTTTACCTCACTAGCAGTACCGCGCCCGCGAGCCCCCAAGTAGAAAACGAGCTAACGGCCAGAGGAGATGTCTACGACTACCATACTGTCGCCACCTTCAATCTTGGCAGTTTGAGTCCCGAACAGAAAGGGGTAATAGTCTACGAAGTTAAAGTCCATCCGGACTACGACCCTGATGCCACAGGCCCCATAGAGAACAGAGTCACCCTGACCGGAAGTGTTCAGGACGAGGAGGGCAACACTAAAGAGGCCAAGATAATCATTGATGTCGCTGTTAACGCGGCAGGGCGCGGGGCGATGGCGGCCTACGGACGGAGCCTTCTCAGTTGCCTCTCTCTGGGAAGCGATAGAAGGTATAGTGTCTACAACGAGCGGAGCTGCGCCCAATGCGCGGAGAGAACCCTCAAAAGGTCCATGCGAAAGTATAGCCAAGTGGAGTGCGTCGCCTTCGTCCGCGCCGCAATGGAATGCTCAAATATCAGCGTTCCTTTTTCGGGACACGCCGGCGACTGGTTCGCCAACTACGCGGGCAAGCTAGGCTTCACTGTGTACGCTAATGGGACGGTCACACCACAGCGGGGCGACATTATCTGCATGGCTGGTGGGCCGGACAGTCTCGGGCACATTGGCATCATCATCGGCGCAACAGCGGAAAACATTGAAGTAGGTCACGCTAATATGCCCAAGAAAAGCCAAAATATCGGAATAGTGGGAAATCGTATCGAGTCTCTAGATGGTTTCGTGACCCAGGGGATAATTAGGGTCAACTACTAAGCTACTCCTGCACGCGTACTGGCATAATCACATGCAAATAGTCGTCACTACCCTCAGGGCGGATCACTCCCGGCTTCAACCCTTCGGTCATCGTGAAGCTAATCTCCTCACAAGAAAGGGCCGAAAGGCAGTCAGCTAAATATTTGGCGTTAAAAGCGATCTGCGCCGCCTTCCCCTCCCCTTTCCCCCCCAAGTCCACCTTGTTACTACCTACTTCCTGGGTGTTAGCTGAAACTGAAACTAGATTATCGTCAGGAGAGAAATCCAGTCGAACGATGTTCGCCATTGTCTGCGCAAAAATGGAGGAAAGACTAACCGCTTTCAAAAATTCTTCCCGCGGCAGGGTAAAGCGGGTCGAAAAGTCCTGAGGAATAATCTCCTGGTACTGCGGAAACTCCCCTTCCAGAAGCCTCGAGGAGAAAACCACCTCCCCAACCTTGAAAATTATCTGGTTCTCCTCTGGTGCCTGGGAAACCAGAACAGGGGCGTCCGCCTTACCCAGAATAAGCGCCAACTCTCTGAGGGTCCGCGCGGGGACAATTAGCGACAGGTCAGGAATTTCCTGCTCCAAGGTAATTCTCTTCTCTGCCAAGCGAAAGCCGTCAACCCCCACCAAAGTTAGGTTCCGCCCCTCCCCGAGGAGAAGAATCCCTGTCAGGACCGGACGCCCCTCATCCGCGGCAGCGGCAAAGGCCACTTCGGAAATACCCCGCGCCAAAAGATCCCCCGAAAGCTCGAAACTCTCCTGCTCATTAAATTCCGATAGCTCAGGAAACTCCTCGGCTGAAAGCCCGTTAAACTCTGACGCCACCTCCGGAGCCGTAAGATACAACAACTGCTTCTTCATCTCCAGAGAAATCTCCCCCGGAGGGAGATTAGCTACCAGACGGGAAAAGACCTTCGCGGGAACAGTGATTGCCCCCTCCTGCTCTATCTTGGCCCCCACATAGGTAACAATCCCGGTCTCTAAATCGGTTGCGGACAGCTTTAGCCGGCCCCCCTCAGTTGCCAAAAGAACATTAGAGAGAACCGGAAGACTGCCGGTCGTCGAAACAACACGGCACACCGTTGAGAGGCCTTTAGCTAAGTTTTCCTGAAGACAAGACAGCTTCATTTTTCCCCGGCCTTAATAACTACTCGCCGCTCTCGACCATCCCCAGTACTCTCGGAAAAAACCCCGGGAATTTCCTGGATCGTAAGGTGCACTAGCCGACGCTCATAGGGATTCATTGGCGGAAGCGTCACGGGATCCTGCAAGAACCGCACCCGCTTAGCCACATTACCCGCCAGCTCTTCCAGTCTATCCCTACGCTCCTGCCGATAGTCACCTACATCAACCAAGAGCGCCTGCCACTCACCTGTCGCTCTGTAAACCAATAGCGTTAAAATTTGCTGTAAAGCATTAAGGTTTTCCCCGTGAAAACCAATTAAAATCCCCTCGTCCCCAGTGGATTCTAACCGCACCCGAAAAGAATCGTCCACATCCGAAACCTCGGCTTTAGCTCCCTCCACCCCCACCTGCTCTAAAAGTTCCTCAGCAATTTTTTGGATTGTTTCGTTAACCTCAACCATTTTCGTTACTACGCCGCTTCTTCACCAGCATACTCCCGCGCCACCCACCACTGCTGAAGCAGTGACAGCAGCACACTAGCCACCCAATAAAGAACTAGACCGCTCTGCAAACGAAATCCCACAAAAACGGTCATCAAGGGGAACAAGACTCCCATTTGCCCCTGAATATCTCCCATTATACCACCCTCACCCTCCTTCTCAACCGGAGCCCGCTGTGCTCTCCCCAAACGAGCCGCCCCCCACTGCAAAGCACCCGCCAACACCGGCAAAATATAGTAAGGATCGGACTGAGTAAGATCGAGATGTAAAAACCGGATGTTTATCCCACCACCGGCAGGAATCCTGAGAGAATCCCAGTAAGCGAGCTGGTTCAAAACATCCATGTCCTGCCCGTTAGTCCCCAACACTTTGATAAACACCTGGTACAGGGCAATCAAAAAAACGAATTGCACCAGGTTGGGAAGGCAGCCCAGGGCCGGGTTTATCCCGTTCTCCCGCAAAAGACGCATCTGCTCCTTAGCTAATTTTTCTTTATCCTCCCCATACTTCTCCTTAAGTTTGTCTAATTCTGGCTGAATCATCCGCTGCTTCCTAGCCATCTTCAGCATCGGGAGAGTCAACGGGAAAAGCAGCAACCGAATCAAGACGGTCACCCCCAAAATGGCCAGCCCAAGATTGGAGAAAAAGACCTTATAAAAGGCCAACAGTAAGTTAAGAAATGGCTGTACAAAAATAGTATTCCACATAGTTACCTTAAAGGATCGTACCCACCCTTGCTCCAAGGATGACAACGCCCGACCCGCCGAAAACCTAGCCAAAGACCCGCCAAGACTCCGTACCTTTCCACCGCCTGGTAAGTATACTCCGAGCAGGTGGGTCGAAAACGACAGACCTTGTCAGTCAGATAAAGCTTCTTGAGCAGACCGTGGTCCCAAGAGAGATACCTTTGATAGAATCTGATTAAGGCTAGCACTAACCTCCGCAGACGACACCTCCTTTACCCCCTTCCTGGCGATAAGAACCAAATCGTGACCAGGCTTTATCCGGGAAAGATGCACCCTAACCGCCTCTCGCAAAAGCCGACGGGCCCGATTCCGTACCACCGCCCGCTTATCAAATTTAGTCGAGGCCACAAATCCAAACCTCAAAGTAGCAGAATCTTTTGCCGGAGCATAGAGGAGCGTAAAGTAGGGGGAATGAGCACTCCTCCCTACCCTCTTCACCCTACGAAAATCATACTTAGATCTAAGACGATTCCCCTCCGGAAGCATTAAATCACACCGCAAGACGCTGGCGGCCTTTTTTCCTCCGACGCTTAATCACCAAACCTTTAGCCCTTTGTCGCGCACGAAACCCATGAGTCTTCTGACGTTTTCTTTTTTTCGGTTGATAGGTTCTCTTCGGCATTGTAAAGCCCATACTAAAGAAAAAAACTCCAGGTGTCAACGAGGGTGAGAATTTATCCAGAGTTGCTAGCCATCTTTAAGAGGTTTAATTTACTTTATATTAGTAGTTCTAGTAGGTGTTGGGGATATGTGGGTAAAGGGTGTAACGCTTTAGAGTGCAGAGTTTACCGCCTTGTTGTTCTGTGGAAAAGTACGGTCCTGGTTTTTGGCGGCCTTTTTGATATTGGCAGCTCTTTGTCGTGTTCTGATCGGATTTCTAGTTGTGAATAAGGTGAGAGTTTTTGGGGACTAGTTTGGGGACAACTAGCGCATTTACCCACATAACCGAGAGAATAATTCGTAGTTACCCACAAATTTGTGTTTTTATCACCTGAATTTGCTCTCTTACCCCCAAGTCTTCGCTGGCGACCTTTTTTATTTTCTCCACACCGTGGATGACGGTGGTGTGATCCCTCCCCCCCAGGATGTCCCCTATTTCTGTTAGGGACATATCGGTAAGGTTCCGCAGCAGATACATGGTGATCTGTCGTGGGAGAACTATCCTGGCGGGTCTTCTTCTTCCCCGCAGCTCTTTTGGTTTTAGGGCAAAGTAAGTACAAACCTCGCTCACAACACGCTCTGGGTCGGGGGGTGCCTTTTCAGGTATCTGCCCTAGAATTTCCTCAGCCAGTTTGAGGTGCGGTCTAGTGTTTTTTGTTTGTGCTATGGTGATAATACGGTTCAGGGCTCCTTCCAGCTCCCGGATATTGGAGGGAACAACTTCTGCGATAAGCGCCAAAACATCGTCAGGGATTTCCAGATTTGAAAGCTCCCGCTTTTTCCTCAGAATCGCTAGGCGGACATCAACATCTGGCGATTGCATGTCGGCAATCATCCCGCTGCTAAACCTTGAGGAGAGCCTTTTTTCTAGTTTGGAGATGTCTTTGAGGGGGCGATCCGACGCTAAGGCAATTTGTTTTTGCTCCATGAAGAGGGTGTTGAAGGTGTGGAAAAATTCTTCTTGGCTGGACTCTCTTCCTGCCAGGAACTGAATATCATCAATTAGAAGAACATCCACGGTGCGGAATCTCTGCTTGAAGTTGGTGGTGGTTCGGTTTTGAATGGCTTGGATAAGTTGGTTGGTAAAGTTTTCACTGGTGGTATAGAGAACTTTAAGGTGGGGGTGTTTTCTTAGAATCTCATTACCAATTGCTTGGATGAGGTGAGTCTTCCCTAGGCCAACCTTGGAGTAGATGAAGAAGGGGTTGTGTCTTTTACCGGGCTCTTCGACTATCCCTTGGGCAACGGCGAAGGCTAAATTGTTGTTGTTTCCCACTACGAAGTTTTCGAAAGTATATTGGGGGAAGAGGCCACTTTTTTTAACCACTGTGTTATGGGCGGCCTTGTCCTCCTTAAATAGCGGTCCGAAGCTTGTTTCTGTGGGTGGGGCACTAGCTTGTACTTTAAAAACTAGGTTGGTATCTTCCCCGCTGAGCTTGTCGAGAGTGCTTTTGATCTGTGCTTGGTAGTATCTTTCTAGGCGATCTTTGGTGTAGGAAGTTGGGCAACCGATGACGAAGATTGGCCCGTCCTTTTTAACAATTTTCGTCCCGGCGAACCAAGTTTTGAAATTTACGGGGGAGAGATCGATTTCTAGTCTGGCCAATACTGTTTTCCAGAGGGTATCTTTATCCATAAATCTAGTTTGGGGGCAGGTGGTTTTTACTTCCAGTGTGGAGCTTACGGTAACAGTTACCAATGTATTGTTTTTGTGGATAAGTGTCAAGGGGAAAGTAGCGGCTGTTTGTTGTAGAATGCACTTATGTTTGAGTTCTTCTTTGCCTTTTACCAGCACAACGGTCCCCTTTTCTGGTACTCGCTCTTAGCGGTAGTCTCGTTGGGTTTTCTTCTGCTCCGCCCGACCCGCCGTCATGCTTTGTTGCTACTCTCCTTCTTGTGTTTGGCCGTAAGCTTCGAGTACCAAAAACATCTTTTAGGTCATATGCGGACCCACGTACTTTACCCTCTTTTCCCCCCCGAATCGCGTTTCCGGAAGTTCCGGCTTCTAGAGTTTTTCTTGGAAGACGGTCTCCCCCTTAGTTTGGATGTTTTGGGGTGGCTTCTCCTGATGCGGTTCTTATTTACGTTTGACAAGGGCCGTCAGGAAAAGTAATATTCAAGGGAGACAGAGTGAGAAGAATATGAAAATCCTGCCGCGAACCTTGATTATTGTTGTTGGTGTCCTCTTGATCCTGCTTTCTGCTGCGCTGCTGCTGCGGAAGAGGATTGTTTCTTTCCTCGCTCCCCCACCGGAGAAGGTCTCCCTGACCTACTGGGGCCTCTTTGAGCCTCGCGAGGTGATGGAGCCTTTAATTTTGGCTTACCAACAAGAACACCCCGAGGTAGAAATTAATTACCAGCTACAGGCTTTTCCCTCCTTCAAGCAGTATAAGAAGACCCTCTTCACTCGCCTTCGGCAAGGTGGCGGGCCAGATATTATGCGTATTCACGGTTCTTGGATTCCAAGTTTTCAGGATTTACTCTCCCCGCTCCCCAGCCAGATTATGACCGTCTCTGAGTTTGGACAGGCTTTCTACCCCATCTTTAGTGAGCAGTGTCAGCAGGGGGGGAGCACCCTTTGTCTTCCCTTGATGTATGACGGTCTGGTCCTGCTCTACAATAAAGATCTTTTTTCGGAGGCGGTAATCTCCTCTCCTCCGGAGACTTGGGAAGGCTTTCGTAAGGCGGCTATTAAGCTTTCAGAGTGGCAGGATGATGATCCCCAGAAGGCCCTTTTACAGGCGGGGTCGGCTTTGGGGGCGGCGGAAAATGTGGCTTACGCCTCTGATATTTTGGGATTAATGCTTGCCCAGTCGGAAGTTACGATCCCTGGGGGCCTAGCTACCCAGGCGGCTCAGGATGTTTTTACTTTTTACACCAACTTTGTGCTCAAAGATCATGTTTGGGATAAAACCTGGCCGAGCTCTGTTTCTGCCTTTTCCTCAGGCAAGGTGGGGATGATTTTCGCTCCCTCTTGGGAGGTGGCCCGGCTTGCCCAGGAAGGTACTGTTGATTTTGGGGTTGCTCCCGTGCCCCAGGTCCCAACTTTAGAGGGGGGTCTAACCAGAATCGGTTGGGCTACTCCGTGGGTTGAGGTAGTCTCCCAAGGCTCGGAGCATGCTGCCGAGGCCTGGGAGTTTTTGCAATTTCTCTCCGAGAAGGACGCTCAGCAGACGATATTCGATGCCGCCTCGCGGTTGCGGGGGTTTGGTTTTGCCTACCCTCGGCAGGATATGCAGGAAGTGCTTAGTTCTCATCTCTATCTAGGGGCGGTTGTTGAGCAGGCTCGTGAGGCTAAGGGTGGTGTGGTTAGTTCGTGCTCGGGGAACCCAGACTACGAGGGGTCGTTTTTGGAGGCGATTGCGGGAACTCTTTCTGGTCGTTCAGTAGAGACATCGTTAAAAACGGCGCAGACGGGACTGGAAACTCTAATTTCGGGGAGAAGCTTGGGGTTGGAAGGCGATGAGCGGTCCTGCTCGCTAATTTCTTTTGGCCCTGGTGTGGGGGAGGCGGTAGTTGAAGAGGCTGCTGTGCCTTCGGAATTATCGGAAAGGGTACCCGAGGAGGAAGAGGCTGTGGAGGAAGAGGACGAGGCCGAAGCTGAAGAGTCTACGCCAACTCCCCCACCGCTTCCAGAGTGTCGTGGACTTTCTGCCTCTCCCACGAGTGGTGAGGTTCCTCTGAAGGTACTGTTTAGTGCTCGAGCCTCTGATGCGACTAAGGTTGCGGAGTATCAATTTGTGTTTGGTGATGGGGCTCGGGAGGCGACGACCTCGGCCAGCCTCTACCATACTTACGCGGATTCAGGAACATTCTCTGCTTCCGTGAGTCTCAAAGATTACTCCTCGGGTGCACTAGTAACCGATTCTCTTTGCCAGGCAACCGTCTCGGCGCAGAAAGTGACCGTACCGGAATCGGAACCAGAATCGGAGATCGCGTCGCCGGGGGAAACGGATACCGGGTTTTCCGCCCCGCTGATCGTGGTTTCCGCCTTTAGTTTCCTGCTACTTCTTCTGGGGTTTCTCTTGTAACGACGGCCTTGCGGGAATAAATCGGAAATTATGCGGGAATAACGACCCTATACCTCCCGGATTACCTGCACTTCTGCTAGTCCTAAGAGGAGCAGGAGAACGCCGAGATTAAGGGGTGAGGCCATTCCGAAGTAGCGTAGAAAGAGAAAGAGGGTGGCGCTGAGGGCGGGGGGGAGGGCGAGTTTCGCGCTTTCTCGAAAGGTGTCGCGCGACTTGTACCATTGTGGTCGAGACCTCCGGCGAAGCATGTAGATGAGCAAGGCCAGAGAAAGCTCTAACCCTATTAGTATATTGAGAAGGAACAGCAGGACCACGGGCTCGTTGTAGGGGGCGGTGAAGAGTACGAGGTAGCCACCGCTGCCCCAGGCGAGAATACTGATAATAATTATCGTGACGAGAAAGCGCTCCATAAAACAGCCCTGCGAAAAACTACTGCTACTACCTAGGTACAGAAGATGTGTATATTTGGTAAAATAATCTTATCATGAGTTCGGAAATACTAATTGTTGCTGCGTTGGTTGCTTTGGGTTTTGCCGCCCTTCTTTATTTTTTCAATAAGAAGCTTGAGAGCCTTAGGCAGGACGAGGGGCGAGAGGTTCTCTTGGAGTGGCTCAAGGAGATGCGGGGGAGTTTGGATAAGAATACGGAGACGGTGGATAGGCGGTTGGCGGAGAGTACTAAGGACATCAACGATCGTTTGAATCAGGCGGCGCTGGTTATCGGTAAGGTGCAGCGGGAGTTGGGGCAGATGAGCGAAATCGGGCGGCGAATGGAAGAACTGCAGGATTTCCTGAAAAACCCTAAGTTGCGTGGCAACCTGGGGGAGCAGGTCCTAGCCGATCTTTTATCTCAAACTATTCCCCAGGATAAGTTTTCTCTGCAGCACTCCTTTCGTGATGGCCAGGTGGTTGACGCCGCGATTACAACCGCTAGTGGGATTATTCCTATCGATGCCAAGTTCCCGCTAGAGAACTTTCGGTTGCTGATGCAGGTTGAGGGTGAGAAGGAGAAAGAGCAGGCGAGGAAGGCCTTTGTGCGGGATGTTAAGAAGCATATCTCCGATATTGCCAAAAAATACGTCCGTCCTGAAGAAGGGACGACCGATTTTGCGTTGATGTATATTCCCTCGGAACCAATTGCCTACGAGATTCTGGTTCACCATCAGGAGCTCTCCGATTATGCTTGGGACAAAAGAGTAGGAGTCGTATCCCCGAATCAGTTTAACTATTTCTTGCGCGCAGTTCTTCTCGGTTTTGAGCGGCATCAGGTGCAGGAACGCGCTAAGGAGATTTTGTCATCTCTTCGTTCTTTGCGTGATCAGTCTGCTAAGTTTGGTGAGGATCTGCGGATAATGGTGAAACATGTTACGGATGCCAAAAACAAGGCGGGGGATGTGGAGCTTAGTTTCGATCGGTTGGCCGGGAAGCTTGACCAGGTACAGCGGCTAGAGAGCCCCCAAAAACCCCCTTCCGAATCGCCCCTTCTTGAAGAATAATCCAGCGCTGGATTTCGAGTTTGTCTGTGGGCCGATGCTATACTGGGGTAGGTATGACTATCCAGGAGGGAGTTACGCTTAATCAACGGCAGAAGCAGGCGGTCGAGTACGAAGGCGGGCCGCTACTGATTGTTGCCGGTCCGGGCACCGGTAAGACCAGAGTAATTACCGAAAAGATACGCTACCTCATTTCCGAAAAGGGGGTTAGTCCGCAGAGTATTTTGGCTCTCACTTTTACTGAGAAGGCGGCGGGAGAGCTGTTGGCTCGGGTGGATGAGGCAATGCCTTTGGGTTACGAAGAGCCCTGGCTGATGACCTTCCACTCCTTTTGTGACCGGATCCTCCGCCTGTCCGGTTTGGAGGTTGGGCTAGACCCCGATTTTAGGATCCTCACCGCTTCTGAGCAGTGGCTTTTCGTACGGAAGCACCTTTTTGACTTTGATCTTCGTTACTTTCGCCCCCTAGGTAACCCGGCCAAGTTCATCTCGGCGCTGTTGGGTCTGTTTTCGCGTTTGCAGGATGAGGATGTGGGCACCGGCGAGTTTGGAAAGTTCGTCGAGGTTCAAAGTTCGAAGTTTAATCCGCCAGCCGGCGAACAGGGTGCGAATGTTGCTGGGGTGGAGGATGAATTAGCCAAACTTCAGGAGATTGCAGCAGCCTACGCCAAATACCAAGAGCTAAAGATCCGCGAGTCGGTGATGGATTTTGGGGACTTGATCAGCTGGACGGTGCGGCTTTTTCGCGAGCGCCCAAATGTACTGCAGAGGTATCGGGACCAATTTCAATATATTCTAGTGGATGAGTTCCAGGATACAAATTATGCTCAATACCAGCTGGTTAAACTGTTGGCCCCCTCTGAGCAGCAGCCGAACCTCCTGGTAGTGGGGGATGATGTCCAAGCCATCTATAAGTTTCGTGGGGCCTCCCTTTCTAATATATTAAGTTTCAAGGAGGACTACCCACAAGCAGAGACGGTTGTGCTTAACCGTGACTACCGCAACCCCCAATCGGTGATTGCGGCCGTGACCAAACTAGCCCGACGCAACGAGCCGAACACTCTGGAGACCAAAATCGGTATTGATAAGCAGCTACAATCTGCCGCCCCTCGCCAGTCATCTGCGAGGGACAGTATTGAGGTTATCTCCTGTGAGACGGCGGAGGACGAGGCAGACCGCGTCGTGGCCAAGATTGCGGAATTAGCTGGAGAGGGAGGCTACTCCTGGCGGGATTTTGCTGTTCTGGCGCGGGCTAATTCTTACCTTGATCCCTTCGTCTCGGCCTTTCGGCGGGCCAGCATGCCTTATCAGCTTTTGGGTAACCGGGGTCTCTTTGACCAGCCAGAAATTCGCGAATTAGTGGCCTTCTTGCGCGTCGTCGCCGATCCTACCAACGGTCCTCCCCTCTTCACCCTGATGAGTAGTGCGGTATTTGGGGTTGATGGTGGCGCCGTGGCTGACCTTTTGGCTTTGGCGCGCAAGACCCGCCGCCCCCTGTGGGAGGTTATTAAGGAGGCGCGTAACGGTAACGATGATGAGGGGCTATCCCGGCTGGTTCGGGAGGTGGAGAGTGCACGAGTTAGTATATTGAAAAGCCCCCCAACGAAGATTCTTTACGATTTTGTGATCGGTGCGGGATTTGTCGAGCGCTTTCTGGTAACCGAGTCCCTGGCTAATCAGTTAAAAATCAAGAACCTCAACCTCTTTTTCGCTCAGATTAAGCAGTTCGAGTCTGAGGCCGAGAATCCCCGGGTGCCCGACTTTGTTGCCCACCTTACCTTGCTTACCGAGGCGGGGGAAAACCCGGCCCAAGCGGAGATTGAGGATATTGATACGGTAAATCTGTTGACGGTGCACAGTGCCAAGGGTCTCGAATGGCCGGCTGTTTTCTTAATTAACCTGGTCGCCGGACGCTTCCCGGCGCGCCGCCGCAGCGCCGCGCTAACTGTCCCGGAGGGGCTAGTCAAAGATACTGTTCTTGATGGGGATGCTCACTTGCAGGAGGAGCGCCGCCTTTTTTATGTTGGTTGCACGCGGGCTTCGGCGCGGCTTTTCCTGACCTGGGCCAAGGATTACGGGGGGAAGCGCGAGCGACGGCCCTCCGGGTTTATTGAGGAGTTGGGGCTTAGTCCCCGAGCGGCTGCTACCCCACGGTCAGGAAAAGAGGGGGCGCAGCTATCTTTACTGGGTGGGGGTGGGGAGGTGTCTGATGACCGCCAACTACCCGTGTCGGTTTCCAACTACCAGCCGGCCTATGTTAGCTATTCCCAGCTGGAAACCTTCCGCCAGTGCCCGTTGAAGTATAAATACCGTTATATTTTAGGGATTCCCACTCCGCCGAGCCACACTTTAAGTTTTGGTCAAACTATTCACCGGGTTCTGCGTGATTTCCACCGGGCCGATCTTTTTGGTAAGAAAGATTTAGCCTACCTTCTTAGTCTCTATGAGACCCATTGGTTAGGGGAGGGGTATGATTCGGAGGAGCACCGGCAGGAAAGATTTGCTGAGGGGCAGAGTCTTCTAAGAGATTACTATGTAAAACACCGGACACAGCTGGGCCGTCCTCTGTTTTTGGAGAAGAAATTTACTCTAAAGGTTGCCGGCTTGCCGCTAATTGGCTCTATTGACCGGATTGACGAGCGAGAGGGGGGAGTCGAGGTTATCGATTACAAGACGGGGAAGGTAAAAGACCAACGGGCGGTTGACCGTGACGAGCAACTAACCATTTACGCTCTGGCCGCTCGGGATGCTTTGGGGCTAAAGTCGAAGAGTCTCGCTTTATATTTTATTGAAACGAATGAGAAGGTTGTGACCACTCGGACTGATGAGGCGCTGGACCAAAAACGAGTTGAGCTGGTAGCGACCATCACAGCGATTCGGGAAAGTGGCTTTGCCCCAACCACCAACTTTCTCTGCGACTATTGCGACTTCCGCCACATTTGCCCGGCGTATAAGATTAAAAAGTAGCGCCTTTCCCCTGCGAGTTGAACACTCCGTAACTTTTAGTATATTATAATAAACTGAGATAGTAACTCGGCGGGCCATTACTGAGGGGTCTCATCTCTTTTGGGGATGAGACCCTTTCTTTTTCGAGTTTACCGGGTCGGGGTTCGCCACTAGCTAACTAAACAGGGTGAAGAGTAGTCTCATCAGGGGGGAGTAGTACTTGACCAGCGGGGCGGGGAATTCGATCTCTTTTCCCCCGAATTTCTTTTTAAAATAGGTAAAACCTTCCCAATTGCGGGTCGCTTTGGGGAAGCGGTGGTCATAGACGCCCTCAAAATCAAAAGTGTGGCACCCAAGACCTTGGGCCAGTTTGATCGCTTCCCAGAGGACGGGGTAGCCGGACAGAAGCTTTCTTCCTTCCGGGGAGCTGGCGGCGTGGTGGTAGTAAGCCACCCCGTCGTGAGCTAAGAGTAAGCACCCCGCGTAGGGTTGTCCACATTCTACGCTATCGGCTGTTGAGTTATTACTATCTGGGTTGTTGGTATTTCCCTCTATCGGATAGTGACTACTTTTCTCCTGCCCTGACGCCATAATCAGCCACGCCTTCTCGCCAAAGCATTCGGCTTTGGCTTGTAACTCCTTCCATTTTGGGGCGGTGAAGCCTTTGTTCCTGCCCGTTCCTTTGAGAAGTTCGGCGAGCTGCTGAAGGGCCGCCCGCGCTTTGTTGCTAGGGGCGGACAGTTGGTAGGTAGTAATTGCCAGCGTTTTTACTGCTTTTCTGATCGAGTACCGGGCATCCGGATCCAGCTTTTCCCAGAGCAGCTCCTCCGGTTGCGCAAGATCGAGGTGGAGAGTTTTAGAGGGGAGTAGGGGCCAAGTGTCCGCTTGTAAGTAGCTGCCGGCGAGTGGTGGGTGACTAATGGCTGGTTCGATCTTGACGAAGAGGGCGCGGTGCCGTTTCGCCAGGGTATCTAGCTCGTTTTTGAGAGGGACGGCCTGTGGGTGCTGGATTTTAACGACGGAACCAATCAGGGGGAGTTTTTTTACAAAGTAATTAACTTTGCCCTTCTCACTGCTAGCTTTTAACTTCCCCACCTCCCACCCCCGCCGTCGCATGTAGTCGGCGTATTCAGTGGATTGTCGCAAGTCCTCTGTTGGTGGGGTTTTCATTCGCTAGCCTCGGCGGAGGAGCCCGACTATTTTCCAAAAGGAGGCATAGGTCAGGTTGAAGGCTCGATAGACAGGGGTATCTATGACTAGGTCGTAAGAATCAATGAACTCCACGAGTTTCCCATTGTAACCTAATTTAAAGCGCGTAAACCCCCACCAGGGGTCCGCTTCATCAGTGGTCGCTCCCCACATATCCATCAGCTGGTAATTTAGACGCTTTCCGAGGAGGATGGCTTCCCACATCAAGAGGTTTGAGGGGAAGAGGTTGCGCTTGGCGGTTGCCGAGCCGCCGTAGGGGTAGTAGAGGACGCCCTGGTGGCCAAGGAGGAGGTAGGCGGCCAGAGGTTGCGCTTGGTGTTCGGCGACAAGAATGTGGACCATGCTGTGTGGTTGCAGGGTGTCGAATAGCTGGTGGTAGTATTTATCGGGATGAATGAGGAAGTTCTGTCTGGTGGCGGTCTCCCGTTGGAGCTTGAGGAAGATTTGGAGCCCCTCCCTGTCGGTTTTCTCGGTAACAACCACCCCGTGCCGCTGGGCATAGCGCGTATTGTAGCGGGTTTTGGCTTTCATTTGGCTAAGGAGCTCATCCTCGTTGGGGGTGATGTCTAGGAAAACGGTGTGTTTGGCGAAGGTACTCTTTGGCGCTCGCACGCAATGCTTTTGGAAGCCGTCCTCTCTGGTCCCTCGGTACTTTTTTATTATATTAGGGCAATCAAAGCGGATGGCTACGCAGCGAGATTCCTCTCCGGCTTGTTTGACTCTTTCCCAGTCGATGTTGGTGGGATCGACCTTCGGGCAGTAACCAATATGGTAGGGGGTGAGGGGAATCTTATGGAGAGTGAATTGCGCTTCCCCGGCGCGCACGGCTGCGGTTCCCATTTTGGTTTTAAACTTCCCCCAGGCTGTAGACTGGGTAATGTGGGTTGGTAGTTGTTCGAGGTTCATTGCGATTATAGTTTAGCAGACAGGTGATGTATTTTCTGTGATTAGGATTCGACCCGCCTATAAAGTGTTAACCAGTTTTTCAGTGTTAACTCTTGCGCGCGGGCAGTGGGGGCAACTCCGGCACTCTCTAGCTGTGTTTCGGTAAAAACATTGCGCAACATTTTTCGCGGGTGGGCAAAGCCCTTATGGAGGAAGTTGGCAAACGGCACCGCTCTAATATTCTGGCGTTTTGATATATTGCTATCTCGGACAACTTTTATAATAGCCCCATCCACTTGGGGACTGGGCGAAAATGCGGTTTTGGGTACATCCTTTACTATACCTGTTTTGGCGAAAGTGGCGGTGAGGTTTGAGAGGTAGGTGGCTTGGGGTGGTTGCGCGCAAATCTTTTCGGCAACTTCTTTTTGGATTAGTAGTGCGGCTACCGACCACAGAGGGGTTTTCATGATTTTGTGGATTAGTGGGGAGGTGATTTGGTAAGGGATAGAGCCGATTATTTTGAAACTCTCAAACTTCTCGGACTTTGCAAAATAAGCTCCGATATTGGTTTTGAGAATGTCTCCCGCTACTACTTCTACATTCTTAAACCCCTTGATGGTATTTTCGAGCGGTGTCATAAGATCCCGGTCGAACTCTACGGCCAGAACCTTTCCCGCCTGCGGAGCCAGCACTCGGGTTACAAAACCGGCCCCCGCTCCCACCTCCAGCACCAGGTCTGCTTTGGTTACCTCCCCAGCGCTGACTAGGGCTTGGGCCACGCTTTCGTCGTTGAGGAAATTCTGCCCTAGCGCCTTCTTTGGTCGAATCATGGTTGTATTTTAGCACGGGATCTTGCTCTTACGATGGGGTTTTACTATACTAAGGGTACTGCCCATGGACGAGCAACTTTCTAAACTTGGTAAAAAACACCCCACCGCACTGATCGCTGGAGGCGCCAGTTACTTGGGGGTGGGCCTATCCAGACAACTTCTGGCGTACGGTTTTAAGGTTCTGGTTTTGGACGATCTGTCCTCGGACAGGGGGCAGGGGTTTAAGGAGCTTTCGAAAGAGCCGCGGTTCAAGTTTGTTGAGGCGGATATTAACGAGGCGTTACCGGAAGGGGTTGCGGCTTGTGACTTCGTTTTCCACCTGGCGCGAATAGAGCCTCACGAGAGGGCGCGAAAGGATACCAATCTTTCCTCGTTGCTGACTAACGCCCTGGGTACTCGTAACCTCTTAGAGGTGGCCAAGAAGGCCCGAGCGCGGTTTCTCTTTGCTTCCGCTATTGACGTTTACCGGGGCCTGGGTGGCTTTTCCTACCAGCCAACCTACTTTGGTGGTGCGACCTCTGAGGAGGAGAAGCTTTACTCTTTGGCAGAGGCAAAACGATTCGCTGAGGCGCTGGTCTGGGAATATGCCAAAAGGTTCAACCTTAGTGTACGGATTGCGCGCTTGGCTGATATTTATGGTCCCGAGGTGGATCTTTCCTTCTCAGGTACATTAGGCTACCTATTGGAGCAGCTTTTAGCTGGGGAGGACTTAGTGGTCTATGGGGAGGGTTTGGCCAAGGAGTATTATGTATATCTTGCTGATGCGGTACAGGGGATAGTCTCGGCCATGTTTGCCCCCGGGACATCAGGAGGTATTTTTCCCATCACTCCACTTAAGCCGATAACTTCTCTGGAGTTGGCTTACTTGGCCAAAGAGTTTGCCCCGCCGCATGCCAAGATAATCTTTAATCCTGGCCTGCGCTCGTTGGAGCTTGCGGAATTGGAGATTCCCAAGCAGGACCAAAAGCGGATTTCTTGGCAAGTGGAGACGTCGCTAAAGGAGGGGATCGCGGCAACCATAGGAGGTGTTAGGGAGGAGCGGGCCTTGGCGCGACTAGGGACCGCGCCTTCGCAGAAGAAGAAAAGAAATAAAAAGGAGAAGCGGGTGCGCAAGGCCCGTAAGGCCTCCCCGAGAAAGTGGCTCGCGAAGGCGCTTCCGTACCTACATTCGGGGAAGATACCGCGTCGCTGGTCCCTGCTGGCCGCCTCAGTGGTGGTTTCTTGGCTACTTTTCTATCCGTTTATCTCCTTCTCGGCCTTCTCTTTTTTGGGCGAGAAGAAACTCCTGAAGGCGGAGGACCACCTACTTTCGTTGGAGCTGGAGAAGGCAGAAAGCGCGGCGGAGGCGGCACAGGAGTACTATTACCGTTCTGGGGAGAGGCTGCGCGACCTCTTTTGGTTTTTGGGTGTGGTGCGGGGGCGGGACTGGGCGACGGGGGAGGCAAGCCGTCTTCGGGTTAGAAACTACTTTTCCCAGGCTATTCTCCACTGTGCCCGAGCGGCGGGCCCTGTCAAAAAAGTTCTGGTCTTTTCTCAGGCCGGTGTCCCCCTGGCTTTGCCTGATGAGGAGATCTCTCTTTCTTTGGGGAATTTGAGTCAAGCGCAGAGTATGCTTTTGATGGGTCAGGCGGAGTTGGAAGAGGGGGAGGATTCCTGGGGGCAGTTTCTGGTGCGGACTAAGGCGCGGGTCTCCTTTCTCAAGTCTTTATTTGAATCCCCCGAGCGCCTGCGCTCGGGGGATATTTTGGAGCAGGAGATTCGTGATCAGGGTTGGCTTATTGGGCTACGGGTGGGGGACGGCAGGTTGACAGTGGGGGCCTTTACTTGATAGAATCTTTTCAGTTCTGGAGATGAATTTGAAGATTGTAGCGCGCTTTCTAAATCAGACCCACTGCCATCGGTGCGGGGCGGAGCTGCGGGGGGCGGATGTGACGCTTCTGGTCGATTCCCCTATGGTGTCCGTAATTTATGTTGTCTGTCCGCACTGCAGTGGGGAGCTTTTGGCTACGGTGAGTATTGGGGGTCACAGTGTTACCGGTGTACGGACGGATCTTGCTCCCTCGGAAGCCAAAAAGTTTTTTGGGGCACCGGCCATTTCTTCTGATGATGTTTTGGATCTCCATGAGCTTGTGAAAGGAGGCAAATTATGGCGGGGTTTAAAGCAAAAAAGCGAGAAACATTTGGAAAAGGGACCAAAGCGCTCCGAAGAAGGGGCCTTGTTCCCGCAGTCCTCTTCGGGAAGGACCACCCCTCTGTCCCCCTCTGCTTAGATTGTGGGGAGTTCGTTGCGGAATACTCGCAGGTTGGAGAAGCCGCTGTGGCGGATCTGGTTTTTAGTGGGGAGCGGGTGCCGGTGCTCATCTCTGATATCCAGCGGGATCCCGTTTCTGACGAGCTTATCCACGTTAGCTTCCAGCGGGTCGCTGTGGGGGAGAAGGTTACGGTTACTGTTCCTGTTGGTATTGTCGGAGAGTCTCCAGTTGTTAAATCTGGAGAGGGTATGCTGCTTTCTATCCTTTCCGAGTTGGAGCTGGAGTGTTTCCCCAAGGATATCCCCGCCGCGATTGAGGTAGACATCTCCTACCTTTCCGCAATTGATGAGGGCGTTACTGTGGGGGAGTTGCCTTTGGACTTTTCTAAAGTGGTGGTGGTGGGGCACCCGTTGGACGCTCTCATTGCCAAGATTGAGCCCGCGGAGATGGAAGAGGTGGAAGAGGTGGAGGATGTTTCCGTTGAGGATGTTGAGGCAACAGCGGAGAAGGGGGAAGGAGAAGAAGAAGGGGAAGCACCTAGTGCGGAGGGAGAAGAGGCTGCTGACGAATCAGAAAGCTAATTTTCTCCCGGCCATTTAGCGATCATTACTGACTCCTCGAGTACCCCCTCCAGCTCTTCACGCTCTCGCAATTTCTGCCAGATTTCCTCAGTGACAAAGGGCATAAACGGGTGGAGCAGTTTTAGAGAGTTGACCAGTACATAGAGCAGGGTTGGCTGAGCCTCCACACGACGCTCTTTGCTTTTCTCTAAGTATTTATCGCAGAAAGTGTGCCAGAAGAAGTGGTAGAGTCCCTCCGCCGCTAGATCAAAGCGGTATTTTTCTAAGTGGTGGTTTGTCTCCTGCGTCACTTCCTCAAGCTGGTTCAGAATTTCTTGATCATCAGAGTGGGTGGAGCTGTTGTCTGGTAGTCCGCCTTCTTGCGAGAGGATGAAGCGGGCCGCGTTCCAGAGTTTGTTGGCGAAATTTCTCATTCCTCTTATTGTATCTTCGGACAAAGCTGAATCAGTCCCTGGAGCGTTGCCCATGATTAGGGCCATTCTCAGAGCATCAGCACCGTATGTTTTGATTGTTTCCATCGGATTGATACAAGTCTCCGGTCGGGATTTACTCATCTTTTGGCCGAAGGCGTCTCGGACCATACCGTGAAGATACACAGTTTCGAAGGGGACCTTACCGGTAGTGTAAAGTCCAAGCATGATCATACGGGCGACCCAGAAAAAGAGGATCTCATAACCTGTTTCCATCACCGAGGTTGGGTAGAAGTGCTGGAAGTCTTCGGTTTCTTCTGGCCAGCCCAAGGTGGTGTACGGCCATTGCCCCGAGGAAAACCAGGTGTCAAGAGTATCCGGGTCGCGGTAAAGGTTGCCTTGGCCACATTTGGGGCACGTTTTTGGTTTATCAACGCTTACGATCGGTTCTAACTTGCTGTAGATCTCCCTTTTAACAATGGGGAGAACCAAACCCTTTTCATCATGAAGCTTTTCTATTTCCTCTTTAGACAATACGCTACAGGAAAGGCAGTACCAAACTGGTAGTTGGTGGCCCCACCAAATCTGGCGCGAGATGCACCAATCTCTGATATTTTCCATCCAGTTAAAGTAGGTTTTTTCGAAACGCTTGGGGACAATCTTGATTCTTCCTTCCTTAACGGCTTTGATGGCCGGCTCGGCCAGAGGTTTGATTTTGATAAACCACTGTGGGGAAACAAGCGGTTCGACTACGGTTTTACAACGTTCGCAGTGACCAACGGCGTGGGTGTAATCCTCTTCTCTTTCTAAAAGTTCTGAGTTCTCCAAATCGGTAAGTACTTTCTCCCTCGCCTCTTTAGTTTTTAGGTCTTGATAATCTCCGGCGTTCTTGGTCATTTTACTATCAAAACCAATCACTTGGATCGTTTTCAAATTGTTGTTTTTTCCCATTTCAAAGTCGGCCGGGTCGTGCGCCGGAGTAACTTTAACCGCTCCGGTGCCGAATTCAGGATCAACCGCGTCGTCAGCAATAATTGGTATTTCGCGGTTTACTAGCGGTAGGATAGCGATCTTGCCGATCAAATTTTGGTAGCGACTGTCTTTGGGGTTTACAGCTACGGCGGTATCACCAAGCATTGTTTCTGGTCGCGTGGTGGCAACGGTGATAAATTTTCCTTCCTCCTTGAGGGGGTAGCGAAGGTACCACAGCTTGCTCTTAATTTCTTTATGGACAACTTCTAGGTCGGAAAGAGCTGTTTCGCAACGCGGGCACCAGTTGATCATCCTTTCGGCCCGGTAGATTAAGCCCTCGTCGTAGAGTTTTTTAAAGACGGTGTAGATAGGTTTGTCGAATTTAGGGTCGAGGGTGAACGAATCTCTGGTCCAGTCACAAGATGCTCCCAATGCTTTTATCTGCGCTTGCATTGTCTCTTTGTTATTGAGGGTAAACGCCATTACCTCCTTAAGGAACTCTTTTCGACCAAGATCGTAACGGGACCGTCCTTTTTCGGCCAGCTGTCTTTCGAAAACAACTTGAGTCAGGATCCCGGCGTGATCTGCTCCGGGTAGCCAGAGTGTTGGGTCGCCCCTCATTCGGTGGTAGCGGATCATTAGGTCCTCGACAGAGATATTCACTCCAAAGCCAACATGAATGGGAGCATTGGCGTTGGGTGGGGGCATAGTGATCACAAACGGCTTCTTCTCCGGATCGATTCGGGGGG
>CAZUPF010000011.1:0-8707 GCA_964622035.1 uncultured Candidatus Saccharibacteria bacterium
TTTCCTAGACTGTTGCCACTCTAGGCTTGCTGGGTGCTCGTTTACCTTGCGGCCGATACACCCCTGCGCTGTGACGGGCGCCCCCGGGCTGGCTTACTATCCAGAGTGGATTTTCAGCTGGCCGGCTCAGGAAGGGTAATTCAGTTAGTTTATACGCCAGGCTTGCAGCGTCCGCCTGATCTCTGATTGTCACTAAACTTTCCTACTTCACCTTCCGTCAATGCCTTTTCCCAGATTGTGCCCATCATTGAAGCACATTCCTAGGTAAATGTCAAATTTTCAGGCATCCCCCCCTTCAGCGAGTTGGGTTCTTTTTCGGGGTTAGGGGAAGCTGCCCACCCTAGCTGTTGCGTACCGCTGCTTCTAACCTTCCCGCGGTGTTTGTGAAGTTTTCCTGCCAGGTGCGGATTTTTTCTTGTAGCCCCTTCTCTTGTGGTTGCTGGAACTGCGGTACCTGGGCGTGAAATTCGATTGGCCCCCCGACGACATAGCCCCAGGTGATAATGGATAGGAACGCTGGTTCGGCCTTGATCCCGAGGACGGCCTCCAGGGTTTGGAGCGCCGCCGCCGCCGGACCGTGGACGGTCCGGAGCCCATATCCCCTTATCGCCGGCGAAGCCTCGTGGACTTTTTTGAGGATCTGCTCCCTTTGAGTGCTAGTGATCTTCTTTGTGGGGTGGGTTATTTGTAGCTGCAAGTGCTCGCCGTGTTGAATAAATGGTCTCACCCGCACCTCGCAATTGAGTACCTCCTGAGTGGCTAGTTCCGCTCTCGCTTTGTCCAGCGCGAGTCCAACTCCGTACACTTGATCGGTCGATAGCCCCTCACCATCAAATTGGTTGTTCTCGTCTAGATTGGAGAACCAGTAGAGGAACCAAGTGAGCATCTCGACGGGGTTGGTGACAACCAGTATTTTTCCGTTGTATTTCGCCTCCCTGAGCTCTCTGGCGAAACCCCGAAAGATTCTGAGATGGGGGAGGGCCTTGAGCAGCCGCTCTTCTGTTATTCCCGCCACAGTTTTCTGCTTTGCCGGGTTCGCTTCGCGGATACAGATGATCGAGAGATCGGCTTGGAGGCTGTCGTTGAAGTTTCGGCACTCGATAACTCTGTTGGTTTCAGAGGTTACTACTCGGCTTGCCTGAATGAGGTCTAGAGACAGGCCGTGTTGTTTATCTGGGCTACGGTTGTGGAGATATACTTTTTTTACCCAGGGCTTTTGGGTGAGAAGGGTGGCTACTTGGGTACCCACTGCTCCGAGGCCAACGACGCCCACAGATGTCCGAACTTGCTGATGCGAACTTGCTATTTGTTTGATTACCCTCTCAAAATCGCGGTAAGTTCTTTCAATTGATCTTTTTCTGGTATTTATCCCGAAAATCGGGGTTTCAATGGTGCTATCTTTCCAAAACAGGGCGATGCGCTTTTTGTTATTTTTGTTTTTCGGTAGATGGGAAAGACCGCTGAGCACTAGATCAACTATTTGCGCTTGTGTTGGTTGCCAAAGGTCTAGTGCGCTAGCCTGGGGGTTCGGGTCGCAGATGAGGATTGCGTCAATCGTGGCAGATTTGGAGTGCTTCAGTTCGCTTTTAAAGTTGAGATCGCTGGCTAGCAAGGCCCCGTTTTCTTTTCTAATGACGAGGTAGTCATTAGCTAGTATTTTGGCTCCCGCCCTTTCGACTAAGAGCTGCGCGTACGTGGTTTTACCAGCACCGGCCCCGCCGGCGATAGCGATATGCTTATTTTTGTATTTAATCAGACTGGCATGGAGCAGGGTGTACTTGGGGTCTGTAGTTTGCAGAAAAATTACGTTGCGGAGGATAGCTTTTAGCTGCCCGACATCTTCGGTGCCCTCACTGAAATAAGTACCGTCTTTGATTTTGGTAATCGCTGAGGGAATTTGCTGGGGGTTTATCTGATAGCTTAAATTGGCTGTCGGTTTTCTAGCCGAGCCAGAGGCCCAAACCTTTAGTTTGTCGTTGAGCTTGCTGGAGCTAGTGGTTGTGGAAATTATTACGGGAGGTACGTCTGAAAAGCGGGTTTCTAGGCTTACATTTTGCCAAGCTCCCTTAGGATACATCCGAGAGTATATTAGCCTATTGGTAGGGTTTTGGCAATGGGGCAAAAAAGAACCCCAAGGGATTCGCTGGTCGTTTTTCTTGACCATTGCGAATCTCTTGGGGATTGTTAGCAGGTGTGCCGGGGGCGGGATTTGAACCCACGAAGGCCGAAGCCAACGGTTTTACAGACCGTCTCCTTTAACCACTCGGACACCCCGACACGGTACTTCAGATAGTTGGCGCTTCTTTGTGCTGCCTCTCCGCACCTTTTTTGTGGATGTAGAAGCTGGCGGCGATAAGAGCTACGCCCAACCATTTCCAAGTGCTGATGTTCTCGGCACCAAGGATCGGCAGAAGCAGGACTTGCACAAAGGGAACTAGGCACATGCCGATGAGCCAGGTGCTCTTGGCGGTGGTTCCGAGCTTACCACTTTCCTGGCTTCCAGCCAGGAAGGCCCAAAAGCCGATCCCATTACTGAGGGCACCGATGGCGGCAAGATAGCACAGGGTTGTCGTCGTTGGGACCACAAAGCTTCCGCGTAGGACCACAAGTACGGTAACGCCAAGGACCGTTACTGCTTCCACGACAAAGGTCATGACCCAAGGGTCGTACTCCCATTTGTCGGTAGCGGCAGAGTAGAAACCCTGGGTAACGGCTGCGGTCAGCCCCAGAAAGATAGCTGGGGCAACGAGGGTGAGGCTGCTGCCCTGTTCGAGAAGACAGACCACACCAACTGCTGCCGTGGCCAGTAGAACGGACAACACCGACGCCCGGGCCGCCTTGGCTTTGTTGATCGAGAAGGCAAAGGCGAGGCAGAAAACTGGCCAGGTATAGTTGAGAATTGTCGTCAGTGCTGGCCCACCAGTTTGGACGGCCTCGAAGTAGGCGACCGAGTATACTAGGGGCCAGGCAAGGCCCAAGGCAGCCATGGTCGCGTAGTCCTTCCCACTGTACTTCTGTAGGAGCTGCCACTTACCCTGGATGGTGATCAACAGCGCGACCGCTGCTAGCGCGATCCAGTTGACCCAGAGCGTGGTCACGTCCCCGGGAAGATTGCCAAGCTTTGCGAAGGCCGGGACAATTCCCCAGGATACAACTACAGCTACGAGGAGGGCTATATAGTGATAGTTGCCCCCCTCTTCTTGAGGTCTCTCTTTCACAGTATTCCTCCCCTTTCAGTTTAGCTTACGTTGGACAACACGATTTGCAGGAACTTCCCCTTGCCATACCGAATTGTGCAAGGTTTGTCAATGAGGGCCTTGTGATCGGCGACTTTCTCGCCGTCAATGCGGATTCCACCGCCGGTGCAGCGCCTTCGGACTTCGCCTTTCGAGGGTAGCGCTTTAGCTTGGGTCAGTAGTTCATCCAGCGTCAAGCCTTCTTTGGGAAGGGCGAAAGTCGGTACCGATTCAGTGGCCCCCCCCGCCCTACCGGCTAGTCGGTCAAAGTCCTTCTTAGCTTCCTGGGCCGCCTCCTCGCCATGAACAATCTTGGTGACCTCAAAGGCCAACTGTAATTGTGCCTGGCGTGGATCTCCCTTGGCTATCTTCTCGACAGTCTCCAGCGGTAGGAAGGTGTACAGCTTCAGCAGCTTAGGAACCATCTCGTCCGGCACCCCTTGCAGGTACTGGAAGAAGTCGAAGGGGGAAGTCTTTTCCGGGTCGAGCCAAACTGGACCCTCTTCAGTCTTGCCCATCTTCCGACCTTCGCTGTCAGTGAGTAGTGGGAAGGTTAAGGCGAAGACGGCCTTTCCCAGCTTCCTCCTGACGAGGTTCGTTCCTTGGAGGATGTTGCCCCACTGGTCGCTCCCACCGACCTGCAGCCGGCAGCCGTGGTTCTCGAAGAGCCACAGGAAATCGTAGGCTTGCATGGCCGGGTAGCAGAACTCGAAGAGTGATAGATGCTCTTCCTTTGCAAGTCTTTCGGCGAAGGTTGCCATTCTTACCATCTCGTTGACTGAGAAGGAAGGGGCAATTTTCGCCATGAAATCTTCGAGGAAACGCAACTCACCGATCCAGTCAAAGTTGTTGACCATGACCGCCGCCCCCTCACCCTCGAATTGCAGCAGCCCCATCCCCTCGACTTGGGCTTTAAGGGCCCTGGCGTTGGCGGAAACTATCTCCGCAGTGAGTCGCTGGCGAGCTTTGGTTTTGCCGGTGGGATCTCCAATGAGGCCGGTAGCTCCTCCGAGAAGGAAGATAGCCTGATGGCCGGCCCTCTGCAGGTGAGTCATAGCCATAATGACGAGCAGGTTTCCCAGGTGGAAACTGCTTGCCGAAGGATCAAAACCACAGTAGAACGTGGCCCCAGGGTCGGCGAGGAGAGCTCTCACACCCCCCTCATCGCTCGTTGCTTCGACGAAGCCTCGTTGTGTCAGGACATCGAACACATTCTCACTCATATTCATAATCTTTACCTCCCTTAGTCTTAGTGGTTCTTATGTTAAAGAATTTCTGCTCCCTCTTCAAGTGTGTGTTTGTGATTATATAGTAGGGTGGGGGTGATGTCAAGCCGAGATATAAACGCTATGGAGTATTATTTACTGGTGGGGGCCCGTCGCTTTTTTGGCTAGCCGCGGCGTTTCTGGTAACTCGTTGCTGTTTTGGTGGGCTAAGTTTTGTAGTATAATTAAGGTGGTCCTTTGTAGTTTAACATTACGAAGAGATAAGGAGGGTGAGAGACAATGGCTACTGCTTTGCCCAACTGTGATATAGCTTTAATAGATCGTGCGGTTACGTCGCTGGCGGCCGCCTTTGGGGATCCAAAATCCTTCATTCGGCAAATCGTTGGGGGGGATTTGAGTGACGATCATGTGCTGTGTAGGTTAGTTCCCGTACACTTTGCCTTAATGGCTATTTCGGGGGAAGTTTCCTACCTTACACATCTTTTGGCGGAACGGGGCTTCAAGATTACGCAACAGTTTCCCAGCGAGGTGGTTACCGCCCGATTAGTGAAAAAGTACCATCGGCCGGATATTGCCGTTACCATCCTCAAAGCCCAAAACAGAAGTGGGCAGGAGTTGGAGTTGTTCGTTGTTACTCAGGGTCTAGCAAAAGAAGAAGTTGTTCGGGAACTTCCAAGTTGTACCCACTTTGCTTTCACAGTGGAAAGGGAGATGCTGCCCCGAGTGCCACAGGTTGCAGATGAGCTAGGTAAGAACGGTTTTGTTCCCAGCGGTGGGGGGTTGAACGAAGTAGAGGGGGTGACGGTTCTATATTTCGAGAGGGGCAGGGGTGTTTTGGGTTCTGTAACAGTTGAGATCTTGATCCCGGAAATTTGCAGAGATCTTGTAGAATGGCATAAAATGCCCTAACTCCAACCTCGCCGCTACTACGGGCAACAGGTCTAAAGAGACACCTGTTGCCCTTCTTTTCTTTCTAGGGTTGGGAGCTCGTTCCTCCCAGTCCCATATTTTCTTTGACCAGTTTCAGTGTTTTTTGGGCCTCGGTGCGGGCGCGCTCGTTTCCTCGGGTGAGGACTTCTTCCACCAAACTAGGCTGGGTTTGATATTCTTCACGGCGCTGGCGAATTGGATCGAGGAAGTCATTAATGGCCTGAGTCAGCTTTTCCTTGACTTCAACATCACCAACCTCCCCTTGGCGGTAGCGGTTTTCCAATTCCTCAATCTCTTTCTTGTTAGGGTTGAACGCGTTATGGTAGGCGAAGACTGGGTTGCCTTCAACAGTTCCAGGATCGGTGGCATGAATCCGGTTGGGATCGGTGTACATGCCCATCACCTTCTCGCGGACCGTTTCCGCGTCATCGGAAAGATAGATGCAATTGCCGATGGATTTGCTCATCTTGGCTTGGCCATCGGTGCCGACTAGGGTGGGGACCTCGCCGATGAGCGCTTCCGGTTCGGGAAAAGTTTCTCCATAGAGTTGGTTGAACCGGCGTGCTACTTCGCGGGTCAGTTCGATATGCGACTCCTGGTCTTTGCCAACGGGGACAAGGTTGGCTCGGACCATCAGAATGTCGGCCGCTTGCAGGACGGGGTAGGTGAGGAGGCCCAGAGAAGGCTTCGCGATACGGAGGTTACACATGATCTCTTTGAGGGTTGGTACTCTCTGGCAACGAGGGACAGAGACGAGCATCGAGAAGAGTAACGAGAGGTAGGTGACCTCCGGAACCTGCGATTGGACATAGATGGTGGACTGCTCGGGGTCAATGCCTACGGACAGGTAATCTAAAACCAAGTCGCGGATGTTGGCCGGCAACTGAGCGATCTTCTCCTTCTCCGGTGCGGTGGTTAGGGTGTGCAGGTCGGCAATGATGAAGAAACACTCGTATTCGCTCTGCAGCCGGACGCGGTTGGCCAAAGTGCCAACGAAGTGACCAAGATGCAGTTTTCCGGTGGGCCGGTCGCCGGTGAGAATCCGTTTTTTTGTTAGTTTGTTACCGGTCATGCTCCAGTTTTCAGTGTAGCACAAAATGCTTGGGGGTTGAGGTGCGGCTGAGCCCCAACCCCCATTTAGATTCTTCGGACCAGATCAGATCGGGCGGAGTACTGGTAGGGGGTGATCCCTTAGTACGTTGTAGAACGGCTGTTCGTAGGGATATATTCTCCCTTGGATATCGGCAAGGATTATGTTGGGTAGTGTTTCCTCTAGGTACTTGCCTAGTGCCGCATATACTTCTGCCCTTTCGGCAATCGCCTTAGCAGTTATTCGGTGCGCTGTTTTTACGGAGCCCCTCTCTTGCAGGGCGCGAATTCTTCCTTGTAAGCGTTCGTCTTTCTTTACCCGCTGCCGTAACCGGCCAAAACTATTCCTACCGACGATAGCTGAGAGCCTTCGGGCGTTTATTCCCGAGACTTCCCTTAGCCCCCTCAGGTTTCGCTCGAAGAGGGCTTCTAGTTCGTCCAGTCCTTTTCCGGACACCTCAGGGTCGATGTCGGCGAGAAAGACCTCGAATGTGTGGGGTATTTCGAGTGCGGTTAACCGGTTTTTGATGGTTTGCAGCTTGTGGTACTCCCCCTTGCTGGCTCCAGAGAGGATGTCGACATGCTTCCCATCTAGGTTTTGGACATAAGCGGGGCTGGCAAAGGAGATAAAGGGTAGGCGGACCCCACCCGGCCTCTTACCCAGTACATAGCCGAGCCCAACCATTGTGGCTTTGGGAATATTGCCCAACCCTCTCACATCGATGGTGAGTATTTTAAGGTAATCACCGATCAAAACCCTTAGCTCCTCTGCGGTGAGCGGCCTTTCACTGGCTTGCAAAGCACCTTTGAGAAAGTTTCGTGCTTGCGAAACCTCGACACGGCTTACCAAGCCCAGCCCATTTAGGACTTTTTTGACGACGGATCCTCGACCCATTGTGGCCACCTCCTTTCGGCTCCTTTCTACCAATAAATTGGGATATGGCAGGGGCGGAGGGATTCGAACCCCCAACCAACGGTTTTGGAGACCGTTGCTCTGCCAATTGAGCTACGCCCCTACAAACAAAAAACCTCGTCCCTAGTTACCACAAAAAGTGATAAGCAAGGACGAGGTTTCCTTAAAAAGAAAGGCACCTCGTGATGCCACCTTGTTTCTCCCAGAACCTTACGGTTCGGGACTCAGGCGTACTCCACGCTTCAGATTTGCTCAACGCAAGCTCTGGCGATATACGCTGCCGCGTGATAACGGACGGCTTCCGGAGACGGCTACTTTCTTGCGAGTTCACCGCTCGGCTCCAGGGCCCATTCTCCCTTTCATAGCCTTTAATTGAATTGTACTGTGAATTAAAGCATAGCAGCGCGGTTTTGTCAAACTGAGAGGCAGCGCTGGGTTAATCCCGGCGCTGCCTGTGTGTGGGTTCTCTGTGAGGTCCCATGCCGCCGAAGCAGCGGTGCAGCGGCTCATACACTGCTCTCTCCTTTTCTAGTTGAGTTCCATCTCTTCCAGCTCCTCACTTCTTATCCAGGGGTAGATGGCGGGTACCGCCCGTGATCCGGTGCAGCGCAGCATTGTAGTGCGCAGAAGCCACCGACCGGGGCCGCCCTCGGTTTGGAGCAGAACCCCCGGTCCCAGATCTTTCAGAAGATGCCCCTGATTACCGTAGCAGCGGAGCTTGAGGTCGGTCATCTCGCAGATGACTTTCTCAGGGAAATTTAACGGGTCGCCGTAGCGGCCTTCCCGATAGCGACTCCGTATGAACTCCAGCTCGGAAGCTAGATCCTCGGATGGTAGGCTGGGCTGTCGTTTATCGGGGCCGACCCCGAGAGCGCTGAGGCTGAAGACGGTGCAGCGTCGGCCGAAATCCTTTTTAACTCGTGCCTCAAAGCTGTCTGCGTACCGCACCCTCCTTCGGGCAAAAACTTCCCTGTCAATCGTGATCCCTTCAAGATAGGGAAGTTTGAAGATCTCAAAGTCCGCATCGCCGATCAGGAAGCAGAGCTCCGTCGGGACCCCCAGCTGCCTTAGTTTCTCCTGTAGCTCGAGAATCTTCGGGACCCTCGGTTGAAGGAGGTCGTCGCGCTCAGCAGTTACCGGCATATATTCCTCTGGCCGAGGTCCGCTGAGGGCGGTGTATTTTGACTTCTGACAGACGAATACAAAAAAGCGCACCACCCCCTTCTGGGTTACTAGTTTCTCGATCGTCTTCCTCAGGAACCCGTCGTCCGGGTTACTGGGTAGCCGGTCACAGTTTTTGAGTACCTCTAAGA
>CAZUPF010000011.1:8807-20135 GCA_964622035.1 uncultured Candidatus Saccharibacteria bacterium
AAAGACCCCCATTCTCTAACGGTATCCGGAGATACCTATCAGAGAACGGGGGTCTAATAAAAAAGGACCGCCCGCGGTCCCATCCCTGTTCCGGTAAGTTATGAACTTACCGGCGCTCGGTCCTGGCTCCGCGCGTGCGACACCAGGTGCTCTATTTTACGGCTGAGCTTCCGTCCTCGATTTTGTCGAGGCGGCGCCGTTCCGACGTGTCGGAACGCAAGAAGGTGTGTTCACGAAGGTGGTTGATGAAGGCTCGCACTATCCCTTCTCGCTGGAACCAACCAAGCTTCCCTACTGTTCCTCCCTTAGCGCTTTAGGATATTCAATTGGCGAAATTATACCGTTCCCCTGCGGGTTTGTCAAATCCGCAGGCGGCTCTGCCCTTCACCAGCGCTTTAATTCGTATGACATGCTAGGGTTGAGGGAGGAAGCTCTTGAGGGAGATGAGCGTTATTTCTTGCTCCTCAATCCAGGCAGCGGTAAGCTCGAGGCGTCGTTGGTTCTTTTTGAATGACCAGACTCCTCCTCCTTCAAGTTGATAGATCTCCGTTTTTTCCCATCCCGAGTCCGTCATTTTTTGGAAGTAGAAGCTGAGAACCTCTTCGGTCCCCCAGTTCGTGTCGAGGTTAACTTGGAGAAACGTTTTGGTCTCGGTTGCGCCCCGGATAGTTGCCGGTTCGAAGAGGGGGATATCCTCGGGGAACTTTTCCGGGATTTGTGAGCGCAGCCCAAAAACCTCTCCTTGCTGATTCCCTGTTTCGGTGGTGGCTAGTTCGGGCGGCGAGTTTCTGTTCCAGATAACGAGACCGCTGAGGATGAAAAGGCCTGAGGTACCGACCATGATTGCTAGCTTAGTCTTAGGGGATAGGTGGAGGTTCATCCTTTTCAGTGTAGAGAGTGGCCGGGCCTGTGTCAACGAGTTTGGTTTGCTGGGAGCGGTTTGATGGGGTATAATTGTGCTTGGCGTTTCGGCACGCCCCCATCGTCTAGCGGTTTAGGACACCAGGTTCTCAACCTGGAAATCGGGGTTCAATTCCCCGTGGGGGTACCACCGTTTTTGACTCGTGGTCTACGGTGTGATAGAATCGCCAATGTTTGGTTTAACTCATGATGCCCTGGTAGAGAATAGGGAAACTGGACTTATCTTCTTTTTCTTTTGGAGTGATTTATTTAGAGGCGCAGTTGCGCCGAGTTTTCTAAACTGCCTAGTGAATAAGCGGGGAGGTTGCAGGTGGTAGTTTACAATGATTACAGGTCCCAACGTCATTACCAGTGCCGGGTATAAGCGGCTGAAAGATGAATATGAAGCGCTTACCGGTCCCGAGAGGAAGGTGCTAGTAGAGCGGATAAGGGCCGCGCGTGAGCAGGGCGACTTGTCCGAAAATGCGGCTTACACCTCTGCTAAAGAGGACCAAGCTTTTGCTGAGCGCCGTATTTTGGAATTACGGAACCTGTTGCAGTCGGTTGAGGTGGTGGAGCACCCGGGGCAGTGTGCGCGGGTGGGGGTTGGCTGCCAGGTAAAAGTAACTATTGAGGCGGGCCGGGGCGGGGCGGAAGAGCAGGAGTTTCAGATTGTCGGTGTTTCGGAGGCGGATCCGGCACAATGGCGAATATCTCACAACTCGCCCTTGGGTAAGGCCTTACTGGGTGGGGAGGTGGGTGATGCCGTGAAGCTCGACACTGCGGTTGGTACGGTGGTGTATACGATAGCGGAGATCGATTAATTATGATTAATGAAAAAGAATACCATTTGACCGTAGAAGGTCTTTCCGAGATCAAGGGCCAGCTCCAAGGGCTTAAGGAGGAGGCTCTCCCTTTGCTTAGGGATCGGCTTCGGCAGGCTCAGGCGGAGGAGGCGGATCCGGTGGAGAACGCTGTTTATGGTGAGGTGTTGCGGGAGAAGGAGCACACCGAGCAGCGCATCGCTGAGCTGGAGAACATCGTGCGCAATCACAAGCTGATCAAGAAGGGGCCGAAGGGGGCGGTGAGTCTGGGCTCGACGGTGGTTGTGGAGGTTGAGGGGCGAAAGGATACATTTGTAATTGTTGGGTCCTTAGAGGCCGACCCCATTTCCGGGAAGATCTCTGATGAATCGCCGGTGGGTCGGGCACTTATGGGAGGTAAGCCGGGGACGGTGATTGAGGTTACCGGATCGATTGTTAGGGCTACCTACAAGATTTTGACCATCGGGTAATTGTTTTTCCGTCTGGAGTTTTTTATGGCTAAGTATCATAAGGATTTCGCAACCGATACAGCGCGTCTTTCGTCTAGTGAGCAGCAGGTTCTGGCCAAGTTAGTAGAGGCCTCCAAGCTCATCGGCCCCCTATTTGCTCTGCAGGAGAATGACGAGTTTCCCGGTGCCAATTTCTACCCCCACGACGCCACTCCGGAGGAGATAGCAGCGGCAGCGGAGAAGAATCCCCGGATTCTGGATCCCTACACGGTGGTGGAGAGGGGTCGTGGTGGCAAGCTCGTTGCCATCCCCTTCCATAAGAAGTATCGGGAGCACATGGCGCCAATCTCCCGTCTTTTGAAAGAGGCAGCAGCGCTTTCCGAGAACCCCAGGTTTTCTGAGTTTCTGGCGGCGCGGGCGAAGTCGTTTCTTAATGATAGTTGGGATAAGAGCGAGACACTGTGGTTGGGGGTTGGAGACAGCGTTCTGGATGTGTTAATTGGCCCGGCCGAGCCCTACCTGGATGGTCTTTTTTCGGTTAAGTGCGCTTTTCAAGCCAATGTTCGGATAGCTAGTGACGACTCGACTTTTAATCCGCAGGATTATATAAATGTTGTTCGCTGTCTGCACGCCTCCTCACCGATGCTCTCAGCGGGGAACGGATCAGACCACCAAGTTCGCGTTCGTGTTGATGATGTGGTTTGCCTCTCCGGGCGGAACGCGAAACTACCCCCTCGGGGGGCGAACTATCCGAATGATCCGCAGAGGGTGGCGGAGCTGGGAACGAAGATTATTATTTACACGACCGATATCAAGCTCCGTGACGAGGGGACGCTTATACCGGTGTTCGAACGGGTTTTTTCTGAGGATTTTAGGGCTAACTACTCGAGGGGAGGTCTCCTCTCGGCGGCAGTGCGGCTGACGATGTTGCATGAGATTACTGAAGCAGTGGTCAAATATCCGGACACGGTTAGCCGACTTAAGGAGATGTATCTGCCGGTTAAGGAGCTTCACGCTAGTATTGCCGGAATCAAGAGCTGTACCTTTCATGTTTTGAAGGGGGTCCTGGTCCAGAAAGACTACGAGGAGATTTTACTTGTTCTGCTGTGCCGTACTTTTAGTGATTGGCTGATCAAGGATAGGGCTGGTCAGACACTCATGCATTATCTTAAAGGGTACGTGGTGGCCTTCAACTTCTTTAGGGAGCATGGTGCTTTGGTGGTGGAGGATGGCGCGATCAAGCTTGATTTCGATAAGCTGTTTGTCGGTGTTGATGGTCTGTCGAGCGTATTGACTCATCTGATGTCTTTCGGTAGCCACGATGAGGCGCAGCGCTTTTTTGACCAGTACGGATCGTTTGATATTTTTGAGGAGTTTGGTTCTCGGCTTCAGGGTATTGACACTAACCTCTAGACATTGTCCCCTTTTTTCTTCGGTGCTATACTGAGACCATGACTCGTCCCTTGGACGAACTTCGTCGGGTTCGTTTGGAAAAGCTGGAAAAGATTCGCAAGTTGGGGGTTGATCCGTATCCGGCTAAATGGTCTTTGGCCGAAAAGAGGGTTGGGGCCGCGGCTTGCCCCGATTTGGACTTGGGGGCGTCGATTGCCGTTGCTGGGCGCATTCGCGCTTGGCGGGGGCATGGGGGAATTATTTTTGCTGATCTCTACGACGAGTCGGGCGGGGTTCAATTGTGCTTTAGAGAAGATAAACTTCCCGCCGCGATCTTCGAGCTTCTGTCTTTGTTCGATATTGGCGATTTCATTGGTATCTCCGGCGAATTATTTAAAACCAAAACAGACGAGCTGACCATTCTTGTCGAAGACTGTCAACTGCTGGCAAAATCTCTCCGCCCTTTACCCTCCCAATGGTACGGTCTTAAAGATGTCGAAGAACGCTACCGTAAGCGTTACCTTGATCTCCTAATGAACCCGGAGGTTAAGGAGGTTTTTGCTACCCGGACCAAAGTGCTGACTTTGTTGCGCCGCTTTCTTGACGAGCACGGATTCGTGGAAGTCGAGACGCCGATTTTGCAGCCGATCTACGGCGGGGCCTCAGCGCGGCCGTTTACAACCCATCTGGAAGCCCTCGATACCGATTTCTACCTGCGAATCTCTGATGAGCTGTATCTCAAGCGGCTGGTCGTTGGTGGCTTCGAGAAGGTTTACGAAGTGTCGAAAGATTTTCGTAATGAGGGGATTGACCGCCAGCACAGTCCGGAATTTACCCAGGTTGAATTTTACTGGGCCTATGCCAATTACGAGGACCTGATGGCTCTTTCCGAGGAAATGATTTCCTCAGTGATCAAGGAGGTTAAGGGGAGTCTCAAGGTGGCGTTTGCGGGGCAGGAGCTGGACTTTACTCCGCCTTGGCCGCGAGTGACTTACCGCGATCTGGTTTTAGAGCATACGGGGATTGACCTCAATGAGGTACAGACAGAGGAGGATGTGCGCGCCGCGGTCGAGAAGAAGGGTTTGGGCCTCGATCTTTCCAAAGTAGTTGGTTACGGTCCGCTGGTTGATACGCTCTATAAAGAATACTGCCGTCCAAAGGTTATCCAGCCAACATTGCTGATTGACCATCCGGCGGAGTTGATGCCGCTGGCCAAGCGCAAGAGTGAGGATCCCACAAAGATTGAGAGCGTGCAGCTTTTGGCCGCCGGTTACGAAATGTTTAAAGCTTACAGCGAGCTGAACGATCCGCGGGATCAGCGCGCCCGTTGGGAGGAGCAGGATAAACTGGCCGAGCGTGGTTTAGAGGAGCATGAGACTCTGGATACCGATTACATTGAGGCGTTGGAGTATGGTATGCCGCCAACGGCCGGGTGGGGGATGGGGATTGATCGCTTTACGGCAATTTTGATGGATCAGCACACGATCCGTGATGTGATTTTGTTTCCCCTCATGCGCCCGGAGAAACCAGTAGTCAGGTAAGTTGCGATTCCTGGTGCTGGCTGTTGCTTACCCGGGCTAGGAAGATAAAGAAAAGACCGGACGGGGCTTTATAGAAACCCCATCCGGCGCCAATAGGCTGCTTCCGCTGTATTTTCCCTACAGTAACCCATCCAGATCTACGATAGTTTTCCGCGCGGCGGAAATCATATCTAGAAAGTGGACAATCTGCGCTAGAGGGGTCAGCATTTTCAGACCGGTGCCCTCGTCGGAGGGTGACCAGTGACCGGAATGGTTATAGATTGCCAGAGCAACCACCTTCAGCGCGCTACGACCCTCCGCCCCAGGTAGCTCAATGTTCTGGACATTATGCTGGGCCGCGGTCAATTCCCAGGCCAGCGCAGCCAGTATTTCATGGTGTTGTGCGTAACCACTCCACCAATTGTACTGCCACCCCTTAAAGGTGTCGTGTAGTAGTACCGCCGCCAGGCCGCAGTCAAGCCACAGCGGCTCCGGTTGGGAGGACCGCCGGCCGGTCGCCATGTGCTCGTGTATGCGGATAAAGAACTCTACCAGCACGCCCATCTCGATTTCATGAAGCAGGTTTCCACCCATGAAATTTTGGGCGGGCATATGATGTTTGCCGGTCGCGGAGGTCGGGGCAACCCAGAACTCCAATGGTGCCCGACGCAGTGCCTCGCATACAGCTTCTCTGATGCTGTCGTTTTGGATCCCTTCCTCGGCTAGAGAAACGATCTTCTCTACCCGGGCTCGGTATGTTGGCTCGCCCTCCCATCCGGCCCACAGATTGGGTAGGTAGGCCTCGTTGGGGTATGGATCTTTTAGCAGTTTCCATAACCTTCTGAAGGGGTTCGGCTGATCCTGCCAGCAATCTTCGAAGTTTGGGTAGAGGTGCGCTTGCGTGAGCGCCGTTACCACTTCTTCGTAAGACAGCGTGCTTAGCCTCTCAACCCTCCAGTCCGGGTCGAGGGTGCGAGACTTTCCGTCCTTGCTCAGGCGATCCAACCGCTTTTCCCACAGTCCTGCTACCATGTCTCCTCCTGACTTAGTGATGCAACTTTAGTTTAGTGTTGTTAGAAACTATAACATACCATGCGGTTTAAGTAAACCCCTACCCCTCCTGGAGGCTTCCGTAGGGGTCCTTTCGGGGGTGTTCTTTTTTTGCTAGAATGCGGGTATGAGCCTGATTTCGCGCGGGGAGGCTTTAAAATTCGTCGAGGAGCAAATTGAGAATAAGAATATCGTCAAGCACATGCTGGCTTTGGAAGCTTGCATGTGCGCTCTGGCGCGCGAGCTAAAGGTGGCGGAGGCTGATGAAGCCGCGTGGGGTTTGGCGGGGCTGCTGCACGATGCTGATTACACACCGGATGTGCCGGAGAATGAGCAGGGGATTAAGGTGACGGAGATGCTGCGCGAGCGCGGTTTTGAGATATCCGAAGAATTGGCCCACGCCATGGCCGCGCATAATGCAGAGAATACGGGGGTGCAACCAGAGTCGCCGATGGATTGGGCGATTTTTTGCGCCGACTCGCTAACCGGGTTGATTGTCGCTACCGCTCTGGTTCGCCCTGATAAAAAGCTGGCCAGCGTTGAGGTGAAATCAGTGCTGAAGAAATTTAAGAGCCCCTCTTTTGCTTCCGGCACTCGCCGTGAGGATATTGCCCTTTGTGAAGAAAAGCTCGGCCTTCCGTTGGAAAAGTTTGTGAAGATCTGCTTAACTGCTATGCAGGGCGTAAGTGAGGAGCTAGAATTGTAAGGATGCTCGATATTGGCCTGATTCGCGAAAATCCAAAAGAATTTGCGGCAGCGCTTAAGAAGCGTGATTCGCAGATTGAGCTGGGGGCTCTGTTGGAGCTGGATGAACAGCGGCGGGAGCTTTTGCAGCAGGTGGAAGGTTTGCGGGCCAAGCAAAATACGGCGGCCAAAGCGCAGGATATTGAAAGCGGTCGGGAGCTGAAAGAGCAGCTTAAAGATTTGGAACCCCGACTCAAAGCTACCGAAATGGCCTTAGGCGAGGCGTTACTGCCGCTACCCAATATTCCGCACGATTCCGTTCCGGCGGGAGAGAAGGGGGATCGGGAGGTCGTGCACGAGTGGGGCGAAAAGCCGGAGTTCGGTTTCGCGTTTAAAAATCATGTGGAGTTGGGAGAGGCTCTAGGGATTTTGGATTTTGACCGTGCGGCAACCATTGCCGGGGCGCAGTTTCCTCTTTATATCGGCGATGGGGCCCTGTTGGAGTGGGCGCTTATTAGCTTTATGTTCCGCCATCAGGTTTTTGCTAATGGTTACACCCCGGTAATCCCACCCCATCTAATGAGTGGTGCCTCCGCTCTGGCCCACACCACCCTGCCCAAATTTGCCGAGGATGTTTATTATGTCGAGAAGGATGATCTGTACCTAATTCCCACAGCCGAGGCGGCGCTGGTGAATATGCACCGGGATGAAATTATAGACGAGGCGGAATTGCCCAAGCGGTATACGGCTTATACGCCTTGTTACCGGCGTGAGGCGGGTAGCTACGGGGCCAAGGAGCGCGGCTTAGTGCGGGTGCACCAGTTTAACAAGGTGGAGGTGGTGCGCTTTGTTAAACCTGCCGAATCTTGGTCCGCTCTGGAGGAAATGGCTCGCGAGGCGGAAGAGGTGGTGGAGGCTTTGGGGTTTCACTACCATACTACGAACCTCGCCGCCTCGGATGTTTCTTTTGCCATGGCCAAGACTTATGATATCGAGGTTTGGCTGCCGGGGCAGGATGCCTACTATGAAGTTTCGTCCGCTTCGAACGGGACCGATTTTCAGGCACGACGGGCGGGGACTCGGTACCGGCCGGCCGGTGGAGGAAAAGCGGAGTTTGTTCACATCTTAAATGCCTCTGGTTTAGCAACTTCACGGTTGATGGTGGCTCTTCTGGAGTGCGGTCAGCAAGAAGATGGGTCGGTGGTGGTGCCGGAAGTGCTTCGGGAATATGTTGGTAAGGATGTCATTACTCCCCGCTAAGTTTCTCCAAAGATTCCCGTGGTCTCGGGAAATTATCTACCAGACGAAATCCCCTATTTCGGGGAAAGTTGCGGTTGTCCAAAAGGGCCGGGAACGGCGGCTCATGGTGCAGGGGATTCGCCAATCGATTAATTACGATGCGCCGGGAATTGAGGGGCGCTACTGGGGCCGGGTGGTTGGGGAAGTCGCCCTTCGTTTACACCCGACGGGTGTGTTTGAGGCGTCACCACAGCTGAAATCAAGGGTCGGGCGAGGAGCCTCCCCTGCTGCTCTGGAGATGGCGCTGCCACAAGCTGTTACACCCGTCGGGTGTGTAGAGCCGGACGGGCAGGCGATTGCGCAGAGAGTGTTGATCTTGGGTCTTGGTGGGGGGACGGTGGCCCACCTCCTGGCGCGAGCCTTTCCGGGGGCGGAAATCACCGGTGTTGAGTTGGACCCGCAGATCATTGATGTCGCTCGTAGGTTTTTCGATTTGGACCAGGTTTCCAAGTTGAAGGTTGTTTGCGCCGATGCTGCCGATGTGGCCAAGGGTCCTGGTACTTACGACCTGGTCCTCTCTGATCTCTACTGCGGTGGCCGCTTTCCGGAGAAGTTTGCTCGGGAGGAGTTCTTGGTGGGGGTGAAAAATATCCTGGCCCCCCAGGGCTTGGCCATTTTTAATCGCGTCCTTCGGCGCGGGGCCCGCTCGGACTTGGACGACTTCGTCGAGAAAGTTGGGGAAGTTTTTGCTATAGTGGAGGAGGTGGAGGTTCCGGGACCGTCCGGTTTTGCTAACCTCCTTCTTTTGGCAACTAATGATGGATTATCTTAATTCTATTCCGTGGGACCAGCTGGTTTTCTTCGGCGCTAAATACTTAATTTTCTCTCTCTTTGTGCCGTTGTTCTACTTTTGGGCTAAGGATGAGCACGCGTTGGTCTGGCGAGCTCTTTTTGCTATCGGTGTAGCCGAGGCCATGGTTCTGGCTCTAAATATTCTCTGGCCGGTACCGCGCCCTTTTGAGAGTTTGGGGATAACAAAGCCGGAGCTGTTTTTGGTGTGGGACACCCTCGGTTTGCAGACGACCTCCTTCCCCTCCGGACACACAGCGATCGGGGTGGCCCTATCCGTGGCGGTGATGGGGGAGAAGAAATTGCTAGGCCGGTTCCTGCTCCTGCTCGCTTTGGCTGTTGGTGTGGCCCGGTACCTTGGTTTAGTTCATTATTGGTGGGATATTGTGGGGGGCGTAGCGGTGGGGGTAATGGGTGCGGTGGCGGTGGGCGCCGTTGCTCGGCGGTGGGAAAATGTCCGGCGTTGAAGCGCTAGCTCTCGGCATTGTCCAAGGGATAACTGAATTCTTTCCGGTGTCCTCTTCGGGGCACCTTATTCTTTTACCTCGTCTTTTCGGCTGGCAACAACACTCCCTGGCTTTTGATGCGGTGTTGCACCTCGGTACGGGGCTGGCGGTTCTGCTCTATTTCTGGCGGGACTGGCTCCAGATGGCCCGGAGCACCATCTCTGATATTCGGTATCGGCTGCTAGATACGAAAAGTTGGTCACCCCATTCACGGCAGCTACTCTATATTTTCGTGGCTTCGATTCCCGCAGGTGTGGCTGGGCTACTAATTAACTCCTGGGTCGAAGCCAATCTCCGGGCGCCGGCAATTGTCGCCGGCACGCTGCTGCTGGTGGCGCTGCTGATGCTTTTCGCTGATACCCGCAGGCTAGTAAAAGCTTAGCTTTTGATGGGGCTGTGGTTATCGGGCTTTCCCAAGTTTTGGCGCTTGTTCCTGGTGTTTCGCGGTCGGGGATTACGATGGTTGCGGGGCTGTTTTATGGATTGGCCAGAAAGGACGCCGCCCGCTTTTCGTTCCTGCTTTCCACTCCAATCGTTCTCGCTGCCGGTCTGTGGGGACTAGCCTCCTCCCCATTACCAGCTACTGATTACTGGTTACTGACCATGGCTCTCTTCGCTTCCTTCCTCACCGGTCTGTTGGCGATTAAGCTCTTTTTACGACTGCTTGGGCGTTGGGGTCTTCTCCCCTTTGCCGTTTACCGCATTCTTCTCTCTCTACTACTCGCTGTCCTCCTTCTCTAAAAAGAAAACCCAAATCCGGCGGGATTTGGGTTTTTGTAGGCAGTCGCTTCGGGCTGACTAGCCTTCGGTGACTTTGGTGACGGACATAGGCTTTACGATGCCGGCGCGAATGGCGAACCGCCGTGCTACCTCAACGGCGTTATCTCTAGTCTCTTCTGGGGTGAAGTCCGCGAGCGGACGGTATTCCGCCCGGCAAGTTATACTCCCCTCCGGGTCGCGGTTGAGGAGCATGGTGATGAAATCGGTGTCATCCACCGGTAGGCGGGCCTCCCCGCCCTTTGGACCACAGATATTCGCTAGTCGGGCGAGCATCTCCGGCTTTTCCGGATAGCGTTGTTCCATCACGGTCACTAAGACATCAGTGCCGAGGATGCCCCTTACTACCTTCTGCAAGGGATTGCAGGCTTCTTCCACCCCCTCCTCCGCACGGACTCGCCTGGCCTGCGCTTGCTGCTCTGCTATGGTTGCTTCCTCTAGCAGAGCCCTACATATGGATAAATTCCCTAGCAACCCTTGAACCTCCGCAAATGATGGGGTACCCATACTCTTCCTCCTCCTTTTCTACTCCTCATTCTCATCGAGGGCGACGATTTTACGCTGTGTAAACTATAACACGGCGGCCTACTGCGTGCAAAGGGGTCGTCCGCATTGTCGCGGTTGGGATTTGCTTTTTGCCTCCGGATGGCTTACCCTGACTATAGGAGAAATTGTTAGTCTGGATGATCGGTTTTGAAAAGATAGGAGGAGGTGGGTAGTGAGAAGGAAGAGGCGAGCGAAGAGGGTTGAGATTCCGGAGGAGTGGCGGCAAGAGTTGGTGCGGGAGTTACGGGCCTACTTGACCAGGCTCTTTTCTGGTAAGGGGGTGACTGTCATCTACGCCGCGGGCTCTTCCGAACCAGCGGAGAATGACGCGGTGGCGCGCTTGCACGGTCACGCGGCCTGTGTTGCTGCTTGGCGGATATTTGGTCGAGGGGTGCGGAGGAAGCAGGTGGTGGCGGTTGTTTGGGGGGTTATGGGGATCTTCGCTCCCCGAATTCGAAAGCAGTACGGTTTGCCGTTGCGGAAAAGGGAGGTAACGAAGTGGCTTTGGCGCCTGGGTCAAGATGACTGACCTCTCTTCCCCTCCAAAAAGGAAAGCCCAGGGTTCTTGCGAACCTTGGGCTTCTTCTATCCG